>CAZBXR010000028.1:0-28381 GCA_964496145.1 uncultured Chthonomonas sp.
AACAATAACTTTTTCATACGACTTCACACGAATTCGTATGATTGTAGAGCGATTTTTATGCCAAAAAATTCAAGTTTTTAGAAATTTAATCTTCCACTCGATCCCCGAAGGGGGGAGGGAAGCTCAATTCTGCTGGAAATTGCGCAAGAGATACGTACATTCCAATCTCAGATTTCATAGGGTCCGAGGACCTTCCATTCAAAGGAGAGCCTCCCCAACGGATCCCTTTTCCGGCCAACTCTATCGACACCCACTTCTTTCGCACTTTGTCGTAAACAGCGGTCCCACGAAGCGGCATTTCAATGCCTCGTTCCCGATCTTGCGGCAATTCGCTCGGCTTGTCGCCGTCGAGGGTCCAAGTTCCCATCGTGCTCGTCACAAAGTTCATCGAGAGGTCCAGCCGCACCTCGATGTCATTGTTGACAACCACCTTTGCGCGGACATCGGAAATCTGCTGATCGGATTTAGAAAACGAAGAGGGGATGCCTTTGACCGCATCGAGAACCACGAATTGAGCCAACGTGTTCGCGAATCCCGCATTTGCAGGGGGTAGCAACGTGGACGAGCCTTCGGGAATCCAAGATTCAAGCAGGCGAGGAGGAAGATCCACATGGATGACGTTCCATCCAGAAGCCCCCATCTTCGGTGGATTCCACTCCCGCACGACAGCGCGAATCCGAACGCCCCGAGGCGCATACGATTGCGGAATTTCGGTCCAGAATCGAAGGTTCCCATTCCCGGTCCAACTGTTTGCCTTGAGCACTAAGTTCGTGACCTCTCGCCCAAAGTCTGGGTTGTTTCCTCCCCGCACAAAGCCAACCTTCGATCCGTCAGGGTTCAGGATCATGACGCCCTCGAAGGGTGGGTTCGAACCAAAGTAGGTGGAACTTGCCCCCCAAACACTCTTTTCTTGTTCGGTCTCCCCTTTGGGCGGGACGCTGGTGGCCAAGAAAACCACCGTTTTCGGGTCAAGTCCCCGCGTCAGAAGCCCTTGCAACGCTTTGCGGGTTGCGATTCCGGCGGGCGAGGCTGCACTCAAAGGATGGCCACGAGAAACCATCACCAGAATGGGCTTTCTTGCCGGAACCGCCTCGCGAACAGCGCGCGTTAAGTTCGGTTGCCACGGCAGCTCAAACCAAGCAAACTCCTCTTTGGTGAGCGAGATCTTTTGCCGTATCTCCCCTACATCCGCCGGACGCATATCGAGCGGGTTCGGTTGGCTCACAAAAAGGCTTGAGAGGAGAATCGGGAGCAGCATCACATTGTTTGACGGCCCGAAGGTCCCCTCTGTGCCATGAACCTGCGCGTTGAGCCCAAAAATGCGGTACGTTTTGGAATACATATGGATTCTTCGCAAAGTAACCCCGAGGTGGAAGCCCCGCCGGCCCTCTCGGACGGGGAGAAGCGGCTCTCGACGGGGTGGGTGCTCCTGGGATGCCTTTTTGCCCTGATGATCCTTACCGCCGTCACCGAGACCTTCTCGGATAAGTCTCGAGGCCAATCGTCGAAGGAATCCGGCCTCACGGTCCAGGCCACAAACATTCTCCGCCTCTCTGGCAACAAGTGGACAGACCCAACCAAGCAGGTGGTGCAAGTAAGAGAAACCATCCTCGAAGATGGCGTGGTCACCGCTCAAGAATCCCGCATCCTGCGGTCCATCGAGGCCGCGCTGAAAATGCCGGCCACGGAAAAGGCGCAGGCGCGACTCCAGTCAAGCTGGCTCCCCGGCGATCAAGTTGTCTCGGCCATCACCTCCCAATCCCTCTCGAAGGAGCCGAACGCCGAGCTTCTGAAGGCCGTCACCCCCGTATTGCCCACGAGCGACCCTACCTACCGGCTCGCCGTCGTGGTGTCGCGCACCCTCAGCGGAGAGCCAGACGCGCAGAAGCAGATTTTGGATGGCCCTTGGAAGCGCAGCATCGGGGTCGTCATCGCCGGCATTCTGGGGCTCGCGTTTGGCATTGTCTGCCTCGTCAGCTTCGTTTTTTATCGATCCCAGGGCTCCTTTGCGCCCGCCGGGTGGCCTACAGTGGCGACCACCAAGCTCGAGGCGGACCACCTCGCCCTTCGCGCGTTCATCTTGCTTTTCGCGTTCCTCGGGTCGGGCATGATCCCTCTCGACTACATGCCGCTCCGATTCGCCGTGTTCTTTGCCATTGTCATCGCGGGGCTCGTGATGCCGATTCAGGGCGCACGCCTCGATCTGAAGCAGTTTTTCGGGAAGTTCCGGTGGACCGATCCGGGCAAGGGACTGCTGGGTGAGTTCACGAGTCTTCCTTTGATTTTTGTGGCGATTGGGGTCACGGCACTTCTTTCCCGATTCCTCCCCGAGGCCGCCCACCCCGGCTCTGATGAGCTGGCCTCAAACCCGTCGGTGAAGGTGATGATTTCCTTCTTCCTTCTCGCCGTGATCCAAGCCCCCATCGTGGAAGAGATCATCTTCCGAGGCATGATTGCTCCCGCCATCAGTCGGTTTTCGAAACCATGGACGGCCATCGCGATCTCCGGATTCCTGTTTGCGGCGATTCACCCGCAAGGCATCGCCGGGTGGCCCCCTCTGTTCGTCGTCGGGTGCTCTGCGGCCTATCTGACCTACCATTCGAAGAGCCTGTGGCCCGCCATTTTCTTGCACGCGTTCCACAACGGCGGCCTGTTCGTGCTCAATCTCATGATCAACAGTTAACGGGCCATGGAAACTCGTCGCATCTACTTAGACCACGCCGCCTCAAGCCCTTTGAGGCCCGAGGCCCGGCGAGAGATGGAAGCGTATTTTGGCAAGGGTTGGGCCAATCCGAGTTCCATCCACTGGGAGGGGCGACAGGCAAAGGAAGCCCTCGATCTCGCCCGAGAGCGGGTGACGCAAAGGCTTGGATGCCTCTTCGGAGAGATTCAGTTCACATCGAGCGGGACCGAGGCGGCGAACGCCGCGATTCTGGGGGTGGCCCTCGCGAACACCGACCCGAAACGGTCGCGCGTCTTGCTGGGAGCGGCGGAGCACCACTGTGTGCTGTACACCAAGCCAATTCTTGAGCGATTGGGATACACCGTCGACCTGATCCCTGCAAATCGCCACGGCGGCACCGACTTCGAGAGCGTTCGGCAGTTGTTGGGAGAAGATGTTCTCCTCGTGAGTTTGATGCATGCGAACAACGAGACGGGAGCCATCAATGACGTCGCCGAAGCGGCCTTGGCCGCCCATCATTACAGCGCGCTGATGCACGTGGATGCTGTCCAGACCTTTGGGGCAACGGATTTCACCGTCGATACGCTGGGCGCAGACTTGCTCAACATTTCGGCTCACAAAATCGGCGGCCCGCTGGGCGTGGGGGCCCTCTACGTTCGGAGCGGGGTGGAGATCAAACCTATTCTTGTGGGCGGAGCCCAGGAGAGAGAAGCCCGCGCCGGGACGGAGAATGTCGCGGGAATCCTTGGGTTCGGGGCGGCGTGCGCGGTGATGGGATCTCCCGAAGAGTACGCCAGAACAAAATCGATCGCCAGAGACGCCTTTTTGCAGTCGCTCAAAAACGACTTGGGAGAAAAGGTGATTGAGACCATCCCCGTGGGCCAAAGTCTTCCAGGCCACGCCCATGTACGGTTCGCGGATATCCCCGCCGAGACTCTTCTCATCCGGCTTGACCGGGCCGGGGTGTCGGTGAGCACGGGAGCAGCCTGCAGCAGTGGTTCCATCGAGCCCTCGCATGTCCTGCTCGCCTCGGGCTGGACCGAGGGCGAAGCCGAAGAGGCAGTGAGGTTTACTTTTGGCTGGAACTCCACCGCCGAGGAGGCGATCGAAGGGGCCAAGAGAACGGCCCGTGAAGTTTCAGCCATGCAACATTAGAGCCTGAAGGCCCGAAACCTTTTGACCGCCGTAGGATAACCGAGCCGGAATGTGGTATAAAATCCCCTGCGGTTCGGGGAGATGCCCGAGTGGCCAATGGGAACAGACTGTAAATCTGTCGGCGAGAGCCTTCGCAGGTTCGAATCCTGCTCTCCCCACCATCGAACCCTACAAAACGTGCCTTCGTAGCTCAGAGGTAGAGCATTCCCTTGGTAAGGGAAAGGTCACGGGTTCAATTCCCGTCGAAGGCTCCAGCCTATTCGAGACGAACCCCGTTCACCTGCAGCGAGAACGTGTAGCCAAACAAATCAGCCGATTTGCGGCACATGATCATGCGGCTCAAGAAAATCTCGAAATACTCCATGACCGTCGCGACTTGGGTATCAATCTCCAGCGTAAGGGTGATCAACTTGTTGGCGGGATCCATCTCCACCCGACTCCGCTCAACCGCGTAATTCACTCGATCGTGAATGTCGAAGTTTTCCATGATGGGGTTTTGCACGCGACTCCGGTGGACGTCACTCTTGTCCGCGATGATCAGAGCGGCGGACATGTTGCTGATGGGCATCCCCACGAGTTCTTCGTGATTCCCAATAGCCCCCAGGATCGGAGCGAGTTCTTCGGGCGGCATCCCCATCTCATTCAGAATGGTGAACGCCATATTGGCCCCGGAGATCGGGTGATCGACGCGATTGATGACGTTTCCGATGTCGTGAAGATAGCCAGCGATTTGGGCAAGTTCACATTCACGAGAATCTTCACCTAGATTCTCCATGATGTAGCGAGTGATGCTGGAGACGATGCCCACATGCCGGTGCCCGTGCTCGGTGTAGCCCATGGCTTGCATCACCGAGTTGGCCCCGTCGATTAGAATCCTCACTTTGGGGTTGTTTCGTACTTCGCTCAGGGAGATACGGCGAGGCTCGGGACTGACGGCAGGGTTGCTCATTCACTCCATACTAGGCGATTCTGGGCACTTTCCTCAACCCCTCTCCCCTAAAATGAACAATGGGTCGGCACTTTGCCGACCCATTGAGGAGCTAATTTGCCCGCTGAACTAGTGAGCGATGATGCGGCTTGGGGTGACCAAAGAGGCCTGCCCAGAGTCGAGATCGTAGCGCATTCCTACGATCTTCACCTTGCCTTCCTTCACAAACTTCGCGACGATCTCGCTCTTCTTTGTGAGAGTGGCAGCCATATTCTTGACGTTCTCAATGACCGCGATTTCAAGTTGCTGGTCCTTGGGATGCGTGTGGGCAGTCTTGGCGGCGCCTTCAATCGGTTCCACCACAGCCGGAAGGTTTCCGGGAAGGTGCCCCGAACCGAGGGCGGCATCGACGGCCCCACACCGTTCGTGCCCCATCACGACGATGAGATTGGAGCCGAGGTGCTCGACCGCGTACTCAATGCTTCCTAGGTTGACCTGGTTCAACGTGTTTCCGGCAACTCGGACGACAAAAAGATCGCCCAAGCCCTGGTCAAAGATGAATTCGGGGGTCAGGCGGGAATCTGAACAAGTGACGACCACCGCAAACGGCTTTTGCCCTTTCGCGACTTCTTCTCGTCGCGATGTGGATCGGTGCAGGTTCGCAGTCACCCCTTCCGTCCATCGCTTGTTTCCATCCATCAAGAGGCTGAGACCCTGGTCCGTCGTGGGCCCCGAGGTCTTTGCAGGAGCGTGGCCCCCGGATGAGCTTCCACCAGAAAATGCCAGCGCCGCGCCCGCAAGAATGGCGCCGACAATACCGGCGCGAGTCATGGTTGTAATCTCCATACCTACAAGTATCGGCAAAGGCAGGCAGAATTACGAGGAAACCGTCTCAGGGCTCGGCCCAAGGAACCCCTCAGGCCGAGCACTCTTTGTTCAATCGACGTTGAAAACGATGCCTTGCGCCAGCGCGGGCCGATCGAATCCAAAGTACGCGGTGCTCGTTTGCCGTCGCATGTAGGCTTTCCAGCTATCGGACCCAGACTCCCGGCCGCCGCCAGTCTCTTTTTCGCCGCCGAAGGCGCCGCCGATTTCCGCTCCCGACGTCCCAATGTTAATATTGGCGATTCCGCAGTCGCTAAATCGGCGGAATGTTTCAGCTTCGCGAATGTCGGTGGTCATGATCGCCGAGCTCAGCCCTTGGGGCACTTCGTTATGAATTTTCAGCGCTTCATCGAGCGTTTTGTAAGGAATCACGTAGGTGATGGGAGCAAACGTTTCTTCGAAGATCGTCTCGGTTTGCTTGTTGAGGAGGACCATTGCCGGGTGCACGTAGTACGCATCGGGGCAGCAGTCTTGCAAGACCCTGTGCCCGCCCACGATCTCTTTTGCTTCGCCTTGAATTCGGCCCAGAGCCGCCTGCATGAGGTCAAAAGCAGCCTTGTCGATCAATGGACCCACGAGAGTGGTGGGCTCCAGAGGGTCGCCGATCTTTGTCTCGCCGATCTGCAGGACGGCCTTCTTCAACGAAGCCCATACCTGGTCCACGAGGCTCTCATGCACGATCACGCGTCGTGTGCTCGTGCAACGCTGACCACAGGTCCCCACCGAGCCGAAGAGGATGCTCGGAAGTGCCAGATTCAAATCGGCCGAGGGGGTGATGATCACGGCGTTGTTTCCGCCCAATTCCAGGAGTGACTTGCCAAATCGAGCCGCGACTTTCTGGCCGACGATTCGACCCATTCGGGTAGAGCCAGTGGCCGAAATCAGAGGCACCTTCGGGCTTTCCACCATTTGGTTACCTTGTTCGGCGGCACCCAAAATCACCTGAGAAAGGTTCTTCGGAGCCTGCGCAAACTTCGAGGCGACTTGCTCGAATAGACCTTGACAGGCGAGAGCTGTGAGCGGGGTTTTCTCGCTTGGTTTCCAAAGACAGGAGTCGCCGCACACCAGGGCAAGGCAGGCATTCCATGCCCAAACGGCCACCGGGAAGTTAAAAGCGGAGATGATGCCCACCGGGCCGAGAGGTTGCCAAGTCTCTTGCATCACGTGGTTCGGTCGCTCGCTGGCGATGGTGAGGCCGTGGATTTGGCGGCTGATTCCCACCGCAAAATCGCAAATATCGATCATTTCTTGGACTTCGCCCCGGCCTTCCTCCAGAATTTTTCCGCACTCCATCGTCACCAACCGCGCAAGGTCTTCTTTGTGGGCGCGGAGAGCTTCCCCGTACTGGCGGACCAGTTCCCCTCGAATGGGACCTGGAACAAGTCGCCATGCTTCAAAAGCAGCGATGGCGTTGTCAATCTTCGATTCGACTTCACTGGAGGTATCCACCCGAAGCGAAGCCAAAACTGCGCCCGAACCGGGGGAGTGGACTACGAGGTCGTTTCCGAAGAAGTCTTCGATATTGGGCACAAACTTTCTGAGAAGGTCCAAAACAGGGGAAGGGGTAAGCGTAGCGCTCATGCCTCTATTTTGAACGGTTACGGCCCCTAAAAGATAGGGTTCGGCCGTTATGGTCTCCAGTGGCAGTCCCCTCTCCACGAACCAGGGCAATCCTTGTCCTCCCAGAAAGCGGCGCGGGACCAAGCCACGAAAACTTTATGAACGAAACGGACGCTCCCCAAAACTTAGACCTTGAGATGCCGGAAGACGAGAGCATCGCTCTGAACCCTGAACACGTGTACGAAATAGATGGCGAAAAAGTAACAGGGCGTGATCTTCTGAACCAGAGAATGATGCACGCCGATTACACTCGCAAAACCCAAGAGATCGCGGAAGTCAGGAGCTTCTTGGAAACTTGGTCCGAGAACATGAATTCGGACGAAGGTCGCGCCTTGAATCGAGAATGGCTCGAAAACCACTTTGCCACGGCGGGCATGGGCTCGCCAGGGGCACCAGCGGTGGAAAAGGAACCCAGCTTTGATATGAAAGAGGTGCAATCCGTCGTCCCAGGAGCGACACCCGAGATTCTCAAGGAGGCAATGGCCTACTATCCGCAGCTCGCGACCAATCCTTTGGCCGCCGTGCTTGCTTACTTAAATGCATCTCAGAGGGGGATGGGGGCCACGCCCCCGGCCACCGCGCAAGGCACCCACACCCCACGCACCACCCCGGATGACCCGACCTACTCGGCTATGGACGCGCTTCGCGAGGCCCAGCGGATGATTCCGGGGTTTTGATGCCAACTAATCCCCTTCCATGGCAAACAACAACTACATTGGACAATACGGGTCTTCAACGGCCCAAGGCCTCGCCTACTCTGTCGAGCGTCTCGTTTCGAGCAAGTTTGAACTCCTCGTCGCGCAGCGCCGGCCGCTGTTGGCCCTCATCATCGATGGAAAACTGGGCTGGCAAACTCAAGAGGCTCTCGGGCCGAAGGTGGTTTCGCCGGTCATGCTCTCGGGCGTGAACGGCTCCACAGGCCCTAACGCGACGACCGCCGCCTACCCCGCCGTTCTCGCGGCAAGCGGGAACCCCGTCTCGGGGGTCTCGCGCACGTCTCAGCTCACCCCAACGCCTTTGGCACTCAACGACGGCACTCTTTGTGAGTATCAAGTTGCCCACAAGCGGGGAGGTTTCTACCTCACCTCGGTGGACGAGCAACTTTTCCAATCGGCCTCTGCCCAAAAGCGAGCCGACATCGTGCAGATGCGCACGGCGTACGTCATGGACTATTTCATGAACACGCTGGCGGTCGACCTGGGCGGAAACAATACCGACAGCGCCACGACGCTCATGGGCCTTCCTTATGCCGTCAACACTGGAAACGTCGTCGGAGGAATCAACCAAGCCACCGTTCCTGAGTGGCAGAGCCACGTCCGGACTGGCGTCGGCGCGATCAATGAACCCCTCTTGGACAACGTGATCAACACGATGGAACTCCGAGATGCGAAAACAGACTTGATTCTCTGCTCAGCGAACGCAACGGGGTCCGACCTGTACGGACGGATCCAGAGCTTCATCAAGGCTCGGAGCTATCTCGTGATGGGCGGTTCGGACACCGCGAAGTACGGATTTGCGAACTACATCTACGGAGGCAAGATGGTCGCCCAGGACCAATATCTGCCTGCCAACGAGATGTACTTCCTCGATACGTCCTGCTTCTTCTGGCAAGGGTACAAGGCGCCGCGACGGCACCACACTTCGCCGGTGGGCAACACAGATGCCACCGAGACCATGTTCCACTTCTTTGGAGCCTTTGGTCTGCGAAACCCGAAAAAGCAAGCGAAACTCACCGGCGCGACAACCTAACCCGCTGCAGAGTTCCTCTCGCTGATAAAAGAAAGGGCCCCAGGCAAAATGCCTGAGGCTCTTTCTTGATTTCGTGCGGCGTTAAAGCCTAAACGATTACTTGGTTGCTTCTGCGTCTGCTGGCTTTTCAGCACCGGCTGCCGGGGCTTCGCCGCCTGCTGCTTCTTCGGTCTTGGCACCGCAACCTGCGAGAATCGCGCCCATCACGCTCACGATCATCAAAAATGGAAAAAGTTTCTTCATGTTAATAACTGCACCTCCAGAGTGTTTTTTGAGTTCTTTCGAACCCACGAGTTTCCTCGCATCGCCAATATACCCACATTTGAGACATTTGCGAATACGATGTAGAAATTGTACGACACAGAACGGCGTTTCGTTGCAACTTTCGTTCGCCACGCTGAAAAGAATCGGATTCTCACCCTAAGCTTGAGGTTTTTTCCTACCGAAACCTAAAGTAACTTGCTATGGCTGAGTTCATTATTCGTATCGTGGCGACTCTAGGAATCGGTGTTGGACTGGTTTCTAAGAACGCAATCCCTCTCGATCTAGCCGCAAAGGCCGGGGGAGTGCTGGGGACCCTTTGGTTCCTGGTATATCTTCTTGAGCGCCGAGGGCTTAGGTCCACGGGGATCTCATCCGTCGTTGCGATGCTGGATTGTGTTGTCCTTGCCTACGGGCTTGGCACCATCGGCAAAATCGAGTCCTTTGCCTTTCTGTGTCTCATCCCTTGTGCGCTGGCCGTGGCCAAGCACGGAGTTCAACCGAGCCTTCTGGCCCCTCTCAGCGGATGCGCCATTTACTCGGCGGGTCAATTTTCGCCCCAGCCCATCAGCCAAACGTTTTTGATCGCAACCTCGGCGAGCGTCGCCGTGCTGGTCTACGTCTGCACCCCAAAAACAAAGATCGTAGAGCACATCATCGAGCGAGAGGTAGAAGTGCCCGCCCCCGCCGATGGCATCGTCATGGATTCGGATTTCGCCCAGCAACACTTTGAGTTGCGCGAAAAGTACCGCCAACTCCGAAGCCACTATCAGAATCTTGAAGAGCGAAGCCGTGGCGACAGGGTCCGAGTGCAGATCGTGGATGCGGCACTTGCCTCGGGAGATACCCTCCAAGTGCGACTTACTCAGCGACTTCGTGAGCTGACGAGCCTCACCGCCGTCTCGCTCTACACCGCCAGCGAATCGAACGATCAAATGATTGTTCGCGCCACCTCGGGCGACCTGCCCGTTCGCATGACCACGACCGCGGTTCCGATTCAGGGAACCTTCGGCGAGACCGGAATTCGAAATCGATTTGACCAATGGTTGCGATCCATCAAGACCACCGAGGACACGACCATTTCCAAGAGTGTTCTTCTGAAGAGCGGCTCGAAGGTCATCGGCGTCATCTGCCTGACCGATCCTTTCTCGGAACATCTTGAGAAGGGGCTGCGCATCGCCGAACTCGCCGCTCCTGCCGTCGCCCAGTTTCTAGAAGACGAATCGCACTCTGAAAAGCTGGAGCGAAGAGCCCGCCAAGCAGAATTGATCTACGATCTGGCGACCGTCGTGAGCGGAAGCGAGTCGGTTCTCAATATGCTTCGCCGGGTCGTTCGCGAGTTTTGGCCCACCCAACAGCTCGATCACCTCAGTATCCATCTGCGAGATGGCGACCAATCGCTGATCGCGGCCTCCGAAGGCGTCTCGACCGACCTGCTCGGCGCAGTGCACTTTGGCGAGGGTCAGGGATTTGGTGCTTGGCTACGTGCCGGAACCCCCGAGGTCCACATCGTGGATACCTCCACCGATGATCGCGTGGATCGACGCGTCGCTTTGCAAAAGAGAATTGGATCGTATGCCGTGGTCCCTATCTGGATCGGCCAAGAAGTGTTCGGCGTTCTTTGCGCAGGTGCCCACCGCTCTGGCGCAATCGATTTCCAGGAAATGGAGTCGTTGCGGACCATCGCCAATGAAGTGGGTCACGCCGTGGCCCGATTGGAAGACCTATCCCAAGGTTCTGCTGGCCTCATGACTCCAAGCGAGTTCTTTGAGAAGGTCCAATCTGCCACCGCCGGTTGTCTCGTCAAGTTTGAGCCACTGCACCTCGATACGCTCACGCAAGAGTTTGGAAAATCGACGATTGACCACTCGCTGGCCACGTTTGCCCGTAAGCTCAAATCCATGATGCCTTCGTCGGCGCTTGTGTGCCGACGAAACGAGGGCGACTATCTCGCGTTTCTTCCTGAAACCGAAGAGCCTTTTGCACGGAACTGGGCAAACCAGGTCTGCGTCACGGCGAGCCTCATTGCGCTCAAATCGCCCGATGGCAAGACCCGAGTCCCGCTCGGACTCCAGGCAAAGGTGAGCGAATACTCCGTGAAGGAAACAACCACGCCGAGCCCTACCCTCGTGTCGGCACCCATCCCGGTGGCCGAAAACGTCGATGGTCGCGCCGTCGTGACGTTTGCTCCGCAGAGAGTGAGCGCAGAAGAGCATAGCAAGGTCATCCGAGGGGTCTCGCGCCGCGAACCCGTCATGGCGACCGGGTCAACTGCCCGTAATTTTGCTCTCAGTCCCTTTGAAAATTCAAAAACCTGACAATTTCCCCCGGATGTTTTCAGACCGTTTCGCGATAGGCTTATGAAGCAGTTTTTTGGTTGCGAGCTTGGAGCCGTTTTGTACGACTCGTCGGGGCATTCTCGCGAGGCTCGGAAACGAGGAAAATGGATGGAAGAAGTTAGAAATCTTCAATCGGTCATCACATCTGGTATTGGGTCACGTTCTTGGTCGGCCGTCATTAAGGCGGCGAAACGATTGCGCAGGCTTGAGCCGGGAAACCTCATTGGGCTTGAGGGTTTGGCTCAGGGATACTGGTTCAAGGGCGAATATCGTCGCGCTCTCGGCATCATTCGCCGATTGATCGCGGAAAATCCTCATGAGCCGGGGTACTTCACTTTAGAGTCCGCTTGTCACGAGCGACTCGGGCAGTATTTGCGCGCCGAAGTTTCGCTCAAGAGAGCCTACGAGATGTCCATGACCGCGTTGGAACGCGAAGCGATTGGGCGACGCCTGGAAGCCCTCTCCACGATCACCTGCGAGTTTGCGCCGGCGGCCGATCCGCTCATCTCCGATATTGCGAGCGCCTTTCCGACCTCATCCGCTGAATCCAATTCCCGCGTAAGCTAACCCCACCGTTAGCGTCGGTGATGCCGCAACTTGCTGACATCATCGCGGAAATTGATCGCGATGTCGAACAATACGGCGTAAGCCGACTTAATACACCAGGGAAGAAAAAGGCGGCCATTGGCGAGGCCCTCATCAATTGGTGCGACCGCACCTTGTGCCTCTTTCATCCTTCCCTCTCCCTCACTCTGAATGGGACGCAGCCACCCTATGCGCGAACAAACACTGCCTTGTACAGTGTCTCGCCCATTGGCCCCGTCTCCATTCTCCGCATCGAAGCTCTTACCATCCGCGGAACCTCGATCCCGCGTATGGGCATCCACGAGCTAGAAGCCATTGATCCCGAAGCAAGGTCGAACACAGAAAGTGCTCTCGTCCCGCTCAGGTGGTACCAACTGGGCGCCGACTACTGGGCCACCTATCCCAACATCCAACCGGAACCAGGGAATCCTTCGGCGGTCGTGGGGACCCTTGCCGCGTTCTTTCACCACCCCGAAATCGACGCCTCAAGCCCCGACAACATAAGCATCCTCCTCCCGATCGAGTGTCTTTCTGACTTTCGGCTCTATGCCATGGAGTCATGGATACGGGGGCAAGCCCAGGGCGATGTCGCCCTCGAATACGCGCGGCTCAAGGCTGAAAATGTCCTGCGAATGGATGCATGGCGCAAGTCAAACCTGAGCAAGACGCTTCCGCTCGAAAGTCCGCTGGGGTCGAGCGCACCCCAAGAACGGCTGTTCCGCCTCGGAGCCTCGTTGTGAGCACACGATCCACATCGCTCATCGAGTTCCCGTTCTCAGGGCTCGAAAACACCGTGTACGAAACGAAAATTCGTCCGGGGTTTCATTATCGTAGCTGGAATGCCACGAGCGAAAGGCGAGTGGGCGAGGCCCGAGGGGGCCTCAAACAATTCTTCCAACGCTCCGGTTTTCACCCTGGCGATGTGTGCCTCGGAGCAGGAATCGGGCGATTCGGAACCGCCTGTGATCTCATTTTGTTCATCCGGCCCAACGGCCAGTCGACCGTGACGGTCTATTGTGTTTCTGAACCTGGGGCCGTCACCACGCACACGACCCCGGCATGGACTGCCCGAGTGGCCTCCCCCTGGAGCGTGCACGCCTCTGCGGAGTACTTGTACTGCACGAATGCAGACGAGGGCCTGTGGCGCAAGCGAATCGGGGATACGTCCGAAGCCTCTTGGCGGCAAGTGCCCACGGTGCTCCAAAGCATCACCCGTTCAGAGGGCGAGGGCATGATCGATCGGCCCAGCGAGCCACTGGGAGCCGACAGCTACCCCAGACGGCTGTGGTCGACGACCACGGAGACTTTGAGTGAATACCAACAATACGGGGGCACCTCTTCATCTCCGACATTGGCGATCACCAACGGAAACCTCACGCTCACTTTCGCCGCGAACACAACGGGATTCGCCTCCTGGCGACAATTCGCGATCGCGACTTTCGCGAGTTCTGTCAATTGGCTCGACGAACGCTACTTCTGGTTCGAGGCAGAAATCGATGCCGATTGGGGATCGATTGCAGCGCAGGATTCTCCGAGCTTCAACTTCTTTGAAGATTGCCGGGTGTACGTAAGCTCTTCGGCGACGGCGGTCCCTGGCCTTTGGTCAACGCAGTGGAAGCAGGGTCGCCTCACCTGGATCGCGGCCGAGGAATCGCCAAACAAGCCCGGTCGGTACGTTCGTGCCATCTGTTCTGTGGACCTAGACTCGACCCACGGGGCCACCGGAACCACCGTCCTCAACCAAATCCGCAAGCTAGCCATCGGATTGCCCCTCCAATCGAAGGCAGGGTTCCAATGCACCTTGTCTCACCTTCACCAGGGAGGCGTTTTCCTCAACAAACCTTACTTTGAAGACGCGATGACCCAAGACCCTCTCTTGGCTCCTTACGCGCCCAATCTGAGAGATCTCGACTATGTCATCACTTCTTATAACTCGACAACCGCTCTTGAGAGTTCACCGACACCTCTCCGGATCCAGCGAAACTTCGGTTACGGGCTACCAGTCATGGATTCGGCCATCCCCCTGGGTGCTTGGGCCAAGATCGAGCTCCCCGCTCCGGCTCCTGGATACGACCGCACTCGGCTTTACCGAAAGCGCCATAGTGACAGCGGGAACTGGTGGCTCCTTGAGGAGGTCAGCGCTGCCCAGCTTGTCCTTGACGCGCGTGTAGACGCCGCCAACGATCCACGACCCTGGAATGCCTTGCTCGTTCGCCCCAGCGATCACGATTTCGGAACGTTCTCTGCGCCCATCAAGGGGCAGTGTCTCGCCTTTTGGAAAGGGCATCTGGCCGTGGGCGTGGGGCCCGAGGTCTATCTCTCGTACGCCCTCAATCCCACCCGATTTGTGAACCCGGTGCGGCTCACTCAGCCGGGGGCCGTCGATCTTGACGACCCCACCCTGGGTCGAACTCTTCACATTTCGAACGACTTGGGGGACCACTGCCTGCAGCTAGTTGCCCAAGATCACCTGTACGCCGTCGGGAACCGAGGGGTCTATGTGATGATGGGCGATTCTGCTCTCACCGCATCGCCCTTCCGGCATATCCCAGGCAGCCTTGGGGCGTTGGGTCCTCGCGCCGCTTGCGCCTATCGAGGCGGCGTGCTCGTGGCCGCCCGCACAGGGCTCTACTTTTATCGGGCCAACACGACGCTCTTGCAGTCCTCCGTGGCTGGGTTCGAATCGGAGTTGGTCTCGTCCTCGGTCACCGAATCGTACGACGAACTCCTTCTGCGCGGGGCAAGTTCTCCCGTCGTCGTCTTCGAGAACGCCGATGATATCTGGGTCCTTTGCGGTTCGTTCTATCTCAAACGGAGCCGCGTAGGCACCTGGGAAACCGGGCAATTCTCGCCCAACGCCCTGACAAACGGGCAAACATTGACCTACTCCGAGTCCACCTTCGGAGCCCCCCAGGGCTTTATCGCCCTGCCTGATCCAACCGGAACCGACGTGACCCAAGGAGCACTCGATACCGGATTTTTCACGAACTTGCCCCCCGCTCTGCCGGCAACTCCCTCTACCGTCGAGCAAACCCAAGGGTTTGTCGGATGCCTGAGTGAGCCAGGGCTTGGCCTTCTTGCCGTGAGCAGAACCGGAATTGTATTTCGCATGGACCGGGACATCAACGGACGGAAATTCCGATCCGATGCTGGATATGGCATCCCGTGGGTCGTCCGGTGGCCAGGAATGGAACTCGCGAGTCGGGCAACGGCCATGAACTTGCGGCTCGTGGCCAAAGACCTTCAGTCCTCTGGCTCCACCAACTCGATTCGCCTGCTTCTTGAAACTTTTGACGGGAAGCAAACAAAGCTGTTCGGGGTGGATCGCCCACCGGGCACTCAATTCAACCAATTTCCGTTCGGCTCGGTCGCCTCCGGGTTCCGATTTACGGTGGCGATAGGGTGTGGCTCTGGATCGCAACTGGTGGAGCGCCTTGAGATGGCAGTGACGGCAAGCACAGAAGGAAACGCAAACTAACTATGGGAATTTCATTAGGAAGCATCTTTAAAGGAATCAAGCGGGCGACCGATGTCAAGGGAGTCGGAAACCTCCTTGATATCGGACTTGTCGCCGCACCATTCATCCCCGGTGTCAATACCGCCTTGGCCGGAGCCCTCGGCGGCCTCACAAAAGCCGCCCAAGGTTCGAATTCGAGCGACCTGCTGGACTATGTCCAGGCCGGACTCGGAATTCTTGGCACCCTGCAACGTCCGCAGACGCCGAAAGCCATTCGGGACGCCGGCGGCGCCTACGAGGGCTATTCACCGCTCAACCGCCAAGCCATCGAAGGCCAAATCCCCGTGCTGAAAGCCTTGCAAAGAGCGGCTCTAGCGTACAACCCGAGGTCAGAAACCGATGCCGCGGTTCGGCAAGCGGAAGCCTCTGGAGCCAGGGTTTTACAACAGGCTAACCTCAAAACGCTCCAAAGGTTCTCGAACGCGGGAGGATTGCCAGGCATGGATACCGCCTACCTCGTCAACCGCCAAATAGACATCAACAACGTGATGCATCCAGTGCAACGGTACGTGGCCGAGCAACGGGCCAACGAGACCGCGAACCGCATTCGGACCCTCCAAGCCGCCCTCGGAGCCGGGAACTCGATCCTGGGTCAAGGACTGCCGCAGAGAGCCGCGGGTATCGCCAGCCTCGCACCAGAGAGCGACCCTGGGCCCAGCTACGCTTTGCTCGCCGATGCCATCCAGAGCATCCTCGACAAGAGACGGCCGACTTCCGGTCTGCCAACCTCTTACTATCAAGACCCGTACGGGAGTCCGTATGCTTAAAGTGGCCCCGTTTCTCCCCGAGGCAAAGGTGCCCTCGTGGCTTCGCCTCGGTTCACTGCCGCCAAACCTGCGGGTATCGGCGGCCGTTCGGACCGCGGCCCAAAAGAAGCAACGAGAATCCTTCGAGTTTGAGATTCGGGAGCTCCAGCACCAAGTTCAAAAGGACATCGAGGAGCTAGCCGCCATTCCGGAAGGCATGAACGCCCTGAGACAACGGCTTCAAACTCCCATGCCTGCCCCGCCCTCCGAGACCAAGTGGAACGAAGGCGAGGCAGTGGCGGGTCTTCTTGGGTTGCTGAAGGGCGAGGCCCAGCAGACAAACCGGATGCTGTACGGAAAGGCACGGGCACGGCAGGCAGATCAATTTGAAACGGACGTAAGAAACCGAGACTGGCAGCGAAAGCTCGACCTTGAGGACCTCGACGATCTGGAGTCCCGGGGCCGATCTCTGGAGCGACGCATCGAGACAGGCCGTGCCCAAAGTTCCCGGTTAGGGCAGGCCATGCAAGACCTCGACGCGGACACGCTCGATGACCTCTTGCGCCTGTACGAGCGAGGAGCCAGCCCAACGCGCTCTCCAGCCCAGCCGCTACCCTCTTCGAAGGACGAACGGATTATCGGGGCATATTGGAAGCAATTGGAGCGCGGCGCATCGCGGCAAGATGCAGAACGTTCTGCCCTGGCGGTCGCGAGACAGTATCAAGCGGAAGAAGGGTGGCCCGAAGAATCGACGGCTCCCCTCGACGTGCTTCAAGCCGCGAAGAGCGTCCGAATTCGGGCAAGTGAATACCTCAAGAATTCCTCCCTCCCCCTGCCGAAAGCCCTCGCTGATCAGGCCAGTGCCGCGAAAAATGTCCTTTTTCATGAGCTGGTGACGGCGGAGGACTCCCTACAAAAGGCCCGAACCGATTCTGAAAAGGTTGCCCTCGGCAAGCGAGTCACGCAGGTCCAACGGGTGATCGATGAATCGGAACAGGCCGAGTTGTCAGCACAACTCGAGGTTTTGAACCGGATTCCTTCCGCCATTCAGACTCAAGAGGAAAAAGCTCAGATTGGACGCATCCAGAGTCGCATTCGAGGCATCGAATCGAGGCTCAAAAACCCACCCAAGGAAGTCTCGCCCGTGTCCAACCCAGCCAGGACAAATCTGAAGACCGTGGTGGGGTCTTGGATGGGAGTTCCGTACAAATGGGGCGGGACGTCGCGTAGCGGCGTCGATTGCTCGGCGTTCACCCAATCGGTCTTGGGCACCCAAGGAAAGCACATTCCGCGCACCGCCGAGGCCCAGTATCGCGATGGCTCTGGGAAGTCTGTACCATGGAAAGAGCTGCAGCCGGGCGACGTCCTCTATTTCCACAAAACCACCCGCGCCAAGGACCCTGGGCGCGCTTCGCATTGCGGGATCTATATGGGCAACGGACAGTTTGCCCACGCCAGTTCGGGCCGGGGCGTGACCATGACAAGTCTGGAAAACAAGTACTACAAGAGCCGATTCCTCGGCGCAAAGAGATTCTCCACGACGAATCGTTAAAGTCGCTGTGGATTCCAAAACTCGCACATCTCGAGACTTGGGCCATCTGACGTTCCAATCGGCAGGCGGAGGCATGAACATTGCCTTCGTCGCCGATTCGGGGCGTGAGTACGGCCCCTTCCAATTTGATCTTCCCGTCGATACCCCGGTGACCATGGGCTCGCTCGTGGTGGGAGGATTCACATCCTCGGTAGTAGATCCCGAGCTCTTTAACCTCAGCGCCGACACCGAACAAGAGGCAAATATCCTCCTCCGGGGCCTCCACGCCATCCAAATTCTTGACGCTCCCCTGGGCACCCGGTTGAACTGGTCGGGCGGAGCCACGGCCCCCTTCGATATGGGGACCGAGGTCGCCGCCGGAGACACCGTCGGCCCTTTTGAGTTGGCCTCCCCAGGGGTCCAGGCCCCCGACGAACCCCTGAGCGGCGGCCATCTCCACACCATCACCCTTCGGCTGACCGGTTCTCCCACCGGGGGCGTCTATGGCTTCACCCTCGCTCCGGTCGGAACCACAACCGGATTCCAAGTCACAGCAATCCCGTACAACGCCTCAGCGGATACGGTCCTTCAGGCCCTCATCACCGCCTCTGCCGGACACTTCAATACGCGCAACCTCGGAGCCACGAACGGCCCGGCCACGACCTACATCACCCTCCTTCCACTGGGAGACCGATTTGGCCAGCACTATCAATGTCTTGCGGTGGACGCCTCGGGTCTAACCGGAGGAACCACCCCGGGCGTGAGTGTCTCGTTTGGCTCGCACCAAGAACTTCGCGATGACCAGACTGTGGGGACAGTGGACGGCAACACGCTCTACAGCGCGGCGGGGCAGCCGTCGAGCGGGGCCGTGACCAACGTGGTGGGCGGTCCCACGGGGAATGTCGCCCAGCTTGCCACCACCGGCCCCACAAACTCGTCGGCGTGGGTTCAAAACCTGCCCGAAACAATGAACACCGAGGCGAGAGTGGTGGAGTACACCCTCCACAATCCTCACGCAACGCCGATCACTTTCGGCCTCGAGCATTATCTTAATACCAACGCGAACCAGCTTCGACCCGTGATCGTGCCTCCCGGCTGGAGCAAGGCGCTCATGCACGAGGGCCAGCGAACCGGCAACCTCCCGGTAATGGGGGACCTCACCCAGGTCAACCGGGTTCGCATTCGCATCGGTCAATACAATACTGAACAGGCCCACTACGCCTCGGACGGAATTGTGCGACTCAATCTGGGCAATATCGCCCAGGCTCGAGCCCGAACGCCCCGTATCATGATCGTTTTCGACGATGCGCGGGTGGACTTGTACACCACGATCTACCCGATCCTCCAAGAGTTTCCGACCCTCAAAGGCAAGATGGGCGTGGCTGTGATTTCGGGGCGGTTGAACACTCCCGGCTACTGCACGACAAGCCAGCTTCAGGAGATGAAATCCTCCGGCTGGATCTACTGCGTCAACCATAGCAACACCCACGGAGGGCCATCGAGTCGGGCGTTCGAAACGGGGTTGAATCCGGCCCGGATCGGCCAGCCGACGGGGACCGATTTTGCATTTGAGTGGAGGTCCGGGTCGCTACCGACCACGGGATCGGTCACCCTCACCTTCCAGGGCGGCGCCACCGCGACGTTCGCTTACAATGACTCTCTCAAGAACATCACCACGGCCATTCTGGCGGCGGTACCAGGATCGATTGTCACGTGCGAAGACACCGTCAACAGCTCGTTTGGCCTCGGAAATGGGCTTCGAATCACGTTGCCCACGGCCCAAAGCCTGCCTACGGTCAGCAACACGACGAACTATGATATCGGCTGGAGTTACACCGTCGATGACATCTCCACGGACTATGGGCTGTGCAGATCGTTCCTCATTGCAAACGGCTTGGCGAGCGAGGGCTCGGAGTCCATCGCCGTGTATCCAGTCGGATCGTATGGCCGGGCGGTTCATGCCGCCATGCTCCAGGGCAACTTCTCTCTGGGTTTTGGCGCGGGACCCATCGCGAGCATCGATTGGACCGACTTTTCCTCAGTGGCCAAGCTCAACCCTTACCGAATTCCTCGGCGAGATATCGTGAGCGAAGCCTCGGGCGGGCGGCGGGTTCTCGCCTCGCTCCTGAGCACCCTGGAGTACGGAGGAACCCTCACGCTGATGGGGCACACGGTTGTCCCCGGCCCCTCGGCCGGAGTCAACCTCTCTCCTGAGGACTTCCGTCGGATGCTCACGATCCTCGCCCAACTTCAAGGCAAATACGCCAAGGTGGTGACCGCCATGGAGTTCCGGGACACCGCAAAGAAGCTCTACGGGAGCTTCACCAACCGCCCCCACGGAGCCCTGCTGTGAAGATTCTCCCTCTCATGGCATTTTGGCCCCCGGCCCTCATGCTCTCCGTCGATCCCGCCGTGCCAAGTTGGGTGCAAGACGTCACCCCCCTTGGCCTGCTCGCCGTGACCCTCTGGGTGGTCCTCAACCGCCAAGCCGCCGCAATCGAACGACTCTCCGAGTCGAACATCAAGATGGCCGAGACCCTCGCGCGCCTGGAGGTGCGCATCAAAGAATGAAACGACTTCTTTCCCTCACACTCACCCTTGTCGCCGGAATGGCGTTTGCCGCCGATGGTTCCATCGGCTTTATCTGGTCGCCCGCCGCAAAAGAGCTGACCCCGGTGGTTTCCAAAAAGATCAGTGAGCTCAATCGGCCCTTTGGGCTTCGTGAACCCTTGCAGCTGCAAGGGTTCCTCGGCCTCCCGACGCGTGGCGGACCCGCCGTCGGCGGGGTCGCGGCGACTCTCCGCTACTCGGTCGCCCGCGAGCTTACGGTGGATTTTGGCCCAGCGCTCCTCGTCGAGAACAAAACTCCGAAATCAGTTTCGATCTTTGTCGGGGCCACCTGGCGATTCTAGAGCGAAGACCCGCCTAGAACCGCCAGCCGTACCGGAAGCTCACCCCAAAATCCGGTGCCGTACTCGCAATCGAGGGGTGCCGTCGATTCACCACATCTTCATCCTCTGTAAAAGCTAACTCCAGCCAATCGGCCCGCCCGAGTTGCCTTCGATACCCAAAGGCTAACATTCGGTGCGGGCCGTTCAGGTTTCCAGTTCTCCCGCGAATGGGGGCCCGCTCGCTTTGCCATTGCGCAATCCAAGAATCTCGAGAATTGGGGGTCCAAATGAGCGCGGCCGATTGCTGATCCACAAGGCCGTAGACAGACATGGCCTTCAGCTCATTGGAATGCCCCTGCACAACCAAGCCCAGTTGGGCGGCAAAGTGTAAACGCTTTCCGAGAGGCTTGGCGTATCCCACCGAAGCCCC
This sequence comes from uncultured Chthonomonas sp., assembly GCA_964496145.1. Classification (GTDB taxonomy): domain Bacteria; phylum Armatimonadota; class Fimbriimonadia; order Fimbriimonadales; family Fimbriimonadaceae; genus UBA2391. The sequence goes on from CAZBXR010000028.1 coordinate 21,321, forward strand.
GAGATCGACACTTCCACTTCCGAGCAGTCTCGACGCCCTCCCGGTGGGTAGTTTCACAGCCACCGAGCCTGTAAAATTCTTTCCAAGGTCTCGTGAGCCGCCCACAGTGGCATCACCCAGCCCACTCCCCGACGTATATCGATAGCCGATTCCGTCGGTCACGACCGCGCGGTTCATCGGCAAAGAATCTCGAACAGGATCGCTCCATCCCAGCACATTTTTGTGCCAGCCATCGATGATTGGATCGAGAAATCCTCCTCCTCGGCTCATGAAAGGGATTTCAAACCAGAGTTCCCCCTTCCTTGTCCCGCGCCGCTCGGTATAGGCAAGTCGAGTTGTCTCAGAGTCCTCAAACACTCCCCCGCGACGTCTCATCTCGTTTGAAATCGAGAGATGGACGTTTCGCTCTCGCTCTCCCGCCGCCAAGACGCGAGTTCGAAAGGGCATCCGCAAAAACGGAAGTGCCACGGAACGCTGGTTTCGAATCTCGATGGGGTCCACAGAAGCCGGATTCGGCGTTCCCACCGAAGTCTTGATCGCGAGAGCAATGAGAAGAGGGTCCATAAATCTCATTATGCGGAATCGCGAAAACTTTGAACTCTGCGCTCTCCCACTCAGGTTAGAACCCGGCTTGTTGTGCCACACTCTTCACGAGAATTCGGCGAAAATTCTTCGTCATTCTGTGAGTTTCGAACTATGCCAACGGTGTCCGTGTTCATCCCCCAAATCGGCGAAGGCCTCCAGGAGGCCCGCCTCGTCGCGGTGCTCAAACAGCCAGGCGACAAGATTCGCCGCGACGAACCCATTTATCAAATGGAGACCGATAAAGCCGTGATGGACGTGGAGTCCCCGGTCGAAGGGGTCCTCGTTTCGTGGAGCGCGAAGGCCGATGATGTCCTTCCAATCGGAGCAGAGATTTGCAAAGTCGAAGTCGCGAGCGATGTTGCGGCCCCGGTCGCCCCTGCTCACGGTGCTGCCCCCGCCTCGGCGGCTCCCGCTTCCAACGAAGAGTCGGTCGTCTCCCTGCGCATCCCGCAGATCGGAGAAGGACTTCAGGAAGCACGCCTTGTCGCCAAGCTGAAGAACCCCGGAGACAATGTCAAGCGCGATGATGTGATCTACCAAATGGAGACCGACAAAGCGGTCATGGACGTGGAATCCCCTTACGCCGGAGTTCTCGTCGAGTGGCTCGCCGAAGTAGACGAAGTCTTGCCAATCGGAGCCGAGGTCGGACGAATGCGAGTCACCGGCCCTGTGCAAGAGATGGCCGCAGGACACGGTCCCGCCCCTGCCGCACCCAGCACCCCAGTTTCATCTGCCGCCGCCCCTGCCGCATCCGCGGGCCAGCGCCGGACAGACATCCCGCCCCGAACCCGAGCCTATGCGAAGGAGAAGGGCCTCTCTGAGGCTGATCTCGCGGGAGTTCCCGCAGCGGGCAGCAAGCTCATGCCTGCAGACATTGACGCCTTCCTCGCGGGTGGCGCGTCGGCGCCAGCCACCAAGAGCGCGGGCGGCAACTTTGTGGACAGCCCGGTAGGAGGCAAGCAGCGAGTTCTCAACTCGCGCATGGTCCGAGGCAACCAGCTTGTCGTTCCGGGCACGATCTCGGTCGCCGTGCGTTGGGAAGCGCTTGAGCGACTTCGAGAAAAGTACCGAGCCACGGGCGGAGACTTCCAGCCCTCGACGTTCACCCTGTTCAGCTACGCCGTCTCCCGAGTCATCGCCGAATCCCCAGGGTTCCGCACGGCCTTGGTCGGCGACAACACCTTCCGCACTTACAACACGTGCAGCCTTGGCATCGCCGTCTCCCTGCCGGGAGACGAACTGGTGATCGCCACGGTCGAGAACTCGGATCAACTCTCTTGGCAAGATTTTGCCGCTGAAATGCGCGCCAGAATCGCCCTCGCCCGACAAGGACAAGACCAAGCCCACGAGGCGGTGACGATTTCGCTCACCAATATGCAGGGATTCGGTCTGCGCGATGCCGTCCCGGTCGTCGTGCCCCCCAGCATGGCGACGCTCTTCTTGGGAGAAGTGTACAAAGGCATCGACCAAACGTCGGATGAAGTGAAGCTGACGAAGTACGCCAACATCGCTCTCACCTTTGACCATAGAATCGTCAACGGAGTGGGAGCCTCGAAATTCATCGCCCGAGTGAAGGAACTGTGCGAAAGCATCGAAACTGTGATTGAGGCATGAGCAAAAAGCCCATCATTGCCATCACCACGGAGTCGGAGTTCACGCCCGACGTGCCCCGAAGCCGAGGCACGATCAAGATCAACTGGAACTACCCCGAAGTCGTAGCCGAAGCCGGAGGCGTTCCTATCATCGTCCCTCCCACCGCGGACATGGACGCGATTGCAGGGGTCATTGACGGATGGCTCATCACCGGGGGCATGGATATCGATGCTCGCTATTGGAACGAAGAGAATCACGAGAAGGCCGAGCGAAACGACGACAGCCGAACCGCCGCCGAAATGCGACTCTTCAAGGCGATCCCGAAGGACCTCCCTGTCCTTGGCATCTGCTACGGTTGCCAATTTCTGAACGTCGCGGAGGGTGGCACCCTCGAACAACACATCCCCGATCGTACGGGAGAAAATGACCACTCGGGCGGCACGCTCCAGGAGTATCCGCTGCAAGCGGAATCTCGCCTCGCCCAGGCCATGGGAACGACCCAACCCAAAGGGCAAAGTTGGCACCACCAAGCCGTCGGACGAGTCGCGGAGAGCCTGACCGTGGTGGGACGCCACGAGGATGGAACCGTCGAGGCGATCGAATCGACTGGCAGCGAGTTTCGGATGGGTGTGCAATGGCACCCCGAGCGAACCCCCGATCTTCCCGAGACAAAGGGACTTTTGAGCTCGTTTATCGAGGCCGCCGCCGAGTACCGGGCAAAGCGAATTTCCAGGTAGCCTCATGCGGAGTCATGAGACCCGCTCTACTGTCCCTGGCATTGTTGGCGTGGTCCTTGCCTGCCCTCGGCACCCCCATCATGGACGCAAAACCTGGCCAACAATTCATCGTCGGAAACCTGCGCATTCAGATCCTCTCCTCCACGCTCGTCCGAGTCGAAGAAAAGGGCAAAGAAGGGTTTGAAGATCGCCCCTCCTTTCACGTGGTCTGGCGTCCGCCACTCGATTCTCCTGTCACCCTAGACCCGGCCAGCAAAGTCCAGATTTCCCTCTCGGGGCTGACCCTCAACGTATCCACCGCCGCGAAAACGTTGAAAGACGTGCGCTACTCGGTCGGGACCCAGAAAGAGAAGCGCCTCGGGTGGCCACACCCAAACAGTGTATTCATCCCCGCTCCCCACGAAACTCCCGACGTTTTTGTCATTGGCGACACGCCGCGTATCATCCCGCCCCAGGATCAGTCATACGATCTCGCAAAGGAGACTTGTGGCTGGGACCTTGCCAATGACGCCCCAGACGCGTACATTTTCATTCCCGGCCGCGATTATCGGACCCTGCGACGGGACTTCTTGCGGCTGACCGGCCCGACGGAGATGCCCCCGCTTTACGCTTTCGGCCTCATCCACAGCCGCTACCATCCGTACAGCCAAACGGAGGTTATCGAGCTCACGAAGAAGTATCGCGACCACGGAATGCCCCTCAGCATCTTCGTCATCGACACCGATTGGAGAGTGGGAGCCAGCCACGGATACGGGGAGAATACGAAGCTTTTCCCGGACTTTCCCGCCCTCTTCGCAGACCTCAAATCCATGGGAGTGCGGTCGATGTTCAACGATCACCCCGAGCCACAGGCCAAGACCGCCCTCGACCCGAAAGAGATTCAATACCGGCGCGAAGGCTTGGGCCAATGGCTGAAGAAAGGCCTCGACAGTTGGTGGTACGACCGAAACTGGATGGTCGGCCTCGTCGAGCCGATCTCGGGCCTGCGGAAAGAGGTTTGGGGCATGGACCTGTACCGACGGCTCACGCTTGAGGCGCGTCCCGGAGCGCGCCCTCTCGTCATGTCGAATGTCGATGGGATCGACAATGGTCGGCAAAATCGCCCCCCCCAACATTGCAGCCCATCGCTACGCCATCCAATGGACGGGAGATACCGATAGCACCGTCGGTTTTCTCCGGAGTGGAATCGAAAACGCGGTTTCGATGGGGGTCGTGGGGCTTCACCCCTACCTAAGCGAAGACCTTGGCGGGCACATGGGCAATCCTGACCCCGAGCAATACGTCCGCTGGATGCAGTTCGGAGCTCTTTCGCCCACCATGCGCATCCACAGCACGGCGGGGCGGAATCCTAGGGAACCTTGGGAGTACGGTCCGACCGTGGAGGACATCGTTCGAGACTTTGTGCACCTTCGCTATGCGCTCATGCCCACTTTCTACACGACGGCCCGCAAATCGTTTGAAACAGGGGAGCCCATCGTGCGGCGGTGCGATCTGGAGTTTCCTGGGCTAAAGGAGGCCCGGGCAAACGACCAGTACATGATCAGCGACTCCATCCTCGTCGCCCCCGCCACGGGAGGAGAGGAATGGCAACCGATGCGGGCGAGCCTCGCTCAAGACCCTTGGACAGTGGAATGGTTTGACAACGACAACCTGACCGGGAAACCTGTCCTGGCCGAACAACGAAAGTCGATAGGCGGACAATGGGGCACAAATGCCCCCGTGCCTGCGGTGAAGGCAACCCACTATTCCAGCCGATGGAGCACCACCCTCAAGGTTCCGCCGGGCAAGGGATTCGAACTCGCGGCGCAGTCGGACGATGGCGTGCGCGTTTTCATCGACGGAGAGCTTTGCGTGGAGGCATGGCACGCCCAGTTTGAGGTGATTCACCCTGTAAAAGTCCGCCTCGAGGGCGGCAAAACCTATAAAATCGTGGTGGAACACATGCAACTGGAAGGAGGCGCCATGCTCGCGCTCCTGACTCGTATGCCCCACCAAGCCATCAAGACTACGCGAAGTCTTTGGCTCCCGCCCGGCGAGTGGATCGATCCCTGGACAGGGCTCACCCTCACGGGTCCAGCGAAGCTCAAGGTGGATGCTCCGCTTCATCAGATGCCCGTGTATCTGCGCCATGGTTCACTCATCGCCACGACCTCTGAACTGAATACCCTCTTTACAGATCAACATTGGAAAGGACTCTCTTTCCTCGCCTTGCCCTCGTCGTCGCGTGGCTCCACCTGCGAAGTCTACGACGATGACCGCCTCTCCCTTGCGTACGAGAACGAGGCGGGAACACATCTACGAGCCACCCTCACCAAGGTGGAGAACGGAGTGTGTTCAATCACCGTAGAGCACGATCCGAAAGATGCTCGAAGCCCGAAGAGCGTAAGGGTCATCCTCCCCGGCGACTTCAACTTGCTTCCTGGGCATGCGGGCACATTGAAGAAGTGTCCCCCACCCAAGCCCGGCGCGATGCAGATACTGCAACCATTCCACAATATGAACTATTTTGATCTTGACCTCGACCAAGATGGAAAGACCACTCTGCGGTTACGGAAAAACCTCGACTCATGAGCCGCATTGCCATCATGGTGGGGCGTCATGGCCGAGGGTCCAACATGATGGCCCTGATCCGAGCCTGTGCCGAGGGCCGGGTTCAAGCCAAGGTTGAATGTGTGCTTACGCCTTCGCTCACTACCCCTGCCGTTGAGTTCGCAGAAAGAGAGGGAGTCCAAGTCGTTGCCTTTGACCCCAAGGCCCCAGACGTGGGAGAAACTCTCTCATCCCTCTTGTCCGAAAGGAAGATTGACGTTTTATGCCTTGCCGGTTACATGAACCTCCTCCCAGAATCCGCAATTGATACAATGAGGGGAAGAGTGCTCAATATTCACCCCGCCCTTCTCCCAAAGTTTGGCGGAAAGGGGATGTATGGCCATCATGTCCATGAAGCAGTCCTTGCGGCGGGCGAAACCGAGTCGGGCTGCACCGTCCACTGGGTCACGCGCGAGTACGACGAGGGCGCGATCGTCCTCCAGAAAACATGTGCGGTGTTGCCCGACGATACCGCCGAGACACTCGGCGAGCGTGTCCTCCGCCTCGAGCATCAAGCCTATGCCGAAGCAGTCCAACTCGTTCTGAGCGGAGGGGTCACTCCATGAAATGGGTCGTCACGATCGTGGGCAAAATCGTCTTTGCCCTCTTGGGACCACTTCAGGTTCGAGGCCGAAACAAGCTACCCCGCACCGGCGGAATTCTCATCCTGGCCAATCACCGCTCGGATTGCGATCCGGCCGTGGTCCAACTGGCCAGCCCCCGCCACATCTACTTCATGGCGAAAAGCGAGCTTTGGGAGATTTCTTGGTTGAAAGGCTTCCTCAATTTCTGGGGTGCGTTCCCGGTGAATCGGGGAGCGCCAGACCGAGCCGCCATCAAGAAAGCAGTGGAACACCTCAAGCGCGGAGACTGTGTCTGCATCTTCCCCGAAGGCAAGCTCTCCGAAACTGGACGGGTGGAGGAGGTGCTTCCAGGGGCGCTTCTGGTCGCCAAACTGGCAGGAGTCCCGTACCAATGTCTGGGTCTCCAAAAAACAGAGCGGATCATCCCTTATGGATCGCTCATCCCGAGACCCGCCTTCGGCTGGGTCACCGCCACATGGGGAGAAGTGAACTATTTAGATCCCGAGTCCGAGATCAGAGATGTTGCTCAACAAGTTCAAACTGAACTAAGAGAACTTAGCGGCGAGATTTAGGCCGCGTTCGGAAATTGCTTGATCCAGCGGGCTTTACTCAGCCGCTCGTCGAAGTGGAGCTTCACGCCTGCGCGGAAAGTTCCTCCTTCCATAGGCTTGCAGTATCGAATCTCGCCCATGCCTTGGGCCGTACCGCTTGACGTGTGGAGTGCCAAATTGACGACTTTGCCCTTTGGCAGAGCGACCGGGGAAATCAATCCGACCCCGCCTGTACTCAGGTCCGCAACTTCCATATCGTACGTCTCGCCATCTACCGTGAGGTCACAGAAGAGACCGAATCGTGCCGCCTGAAACCGGACAGACTCCGTGGGAGCCGTAAGGCGTAGCCCACTGGTGAGTTTGAACTCCACCTTGGTCCCGCTCGCGTTCGTCACTTCACCGATGAGGAAGCAGTTTTGCTG
>CAZBXR010000029.1:0-27245 GCA_964496145.1 uncultured Chthonomonas sp.
CGGGAATCATGGTCGCGCGGCCTCTCGAAAAGAGATATCGTTAGCGAGTGGGGACCGTGATGAAGTCGAGCCTTGGACGTCGATTGGTGTCCGAGGAATCTACTTGACCCGTGACAGCGGCCAGATAAATCTTGTTGGCTTCAAAGGTAAATGTCTTCGAGGCAACCACGGTGACAGCATCGGAATCACTATCTCTTGCCTGCATCAGGTAGGTGCCGGGGTCCATGTCCAAAACGTTGTGCGACTCAAACGTGGTGTAGTTCACGCTTTGGACCTGGAACTGAGGTCGGCGAGTCGAAAGCGGATCGGCAGGATCGGCGGTTTGCAAAGAGATTTGGCGAACTTTCGTACCAAAAGATGGCGTGTACGCGTTCAGGATGTAAAGACGAGCTTTGCCCGGCACCACGCGTCGATTGATGTTCATCCGCAGGATCTTCGCGGCCTTGTCATCTTCGCCGAGATTGTTTTGCTTACCTACGGCAACTAGAAGCGCGTCCGTGTCCTTCGTGAAAACTTCGTTGATTCGATCAATTTCAACGCCGCCAGCCGCTCCATCGGTGATGGAAACGTCTGTCGCCCCGTCCGTTTCGGAGACGTCATCGATCTGCAGGACGTCGGCGCTACTGCCCAGATAGGCGAGTCGGGCCGAAAGTACGGTGTCATCGATGGCAAAATCGACTCCCCCCGTGTTGTCTGGAATGGCGTTGAAGAACCAGATGTAGGGATCGGGAAGCCGGTCATTTACCGAGCTAGTTCCGCCCCCTCCGCAGCCAGCAAAGAAAATGGAGCCAACCACGGCGGCAGTAAGAACGAATAACGACTTCCTTTTCATAAATTTGGTGTTGGTTTAAGATACCGGAATTCTAAGACGCTTGGGAGAATCCGGGAGATTCAACAGATTCTGATTCAGTGGGGTTCCCAAGGGCCACGTAGCAAAGTGGGCATCCGACGAGGTTGGTGCGCTCCAGCTGGACCCTTGTCCAGCCACAGGCAGGGCACTGCGGCGCTGGCTGATTAGCAGGATGAAGACTCTTTGCGAGCCCACGCAGAAATCTGGTGTGGGCTCGTTGTTGACTTCCAGTTAAAATGCGTCCCCCGTGCTGTTTGTCTCATCGCGGAACAACTTCATAATCTTGCGCGTGATCGGCCCTGGTTTTCCGCCGCTCAACTCCGTGCCGTCGAGAGAGACCATTCCAATGACCTCTGCCGCCGTGCCGGTAAGAAATGCTTCGTCGCACGTGTAAACGTCGAACGGTGTGAGCACATCCTCGACGACCGTGATGCCTTCTTTTCGTGCCAGGTCGATGGCGGTCTGCCGCGTGATGCCTCCGAGGGCTCCACAGCTCAGGTGGGGCGTGTAGATCACGCCGTTTCGGATCAAGAAAATGTTGTCCCCGGTGCACTCGGCGATCTGGCCTTGATGGTTCAGCATGAGACCCTCACCGGCTCCGCGCGAGTTTGCTTCATGCTTCGCAAGGATGTTGCTGGCATATCGGCCAATGCACTTGACTCGTGGGTCGAGACTGTCTGCGGGGATGACTCGGAAACTGGTGGTCACTACGTGAAGACCGGTCTCGTAAGCCTCGGGCGGATAGAGAGCTAAAGAGTTCACCATGATCATCACATTCGGCGACCGATTGATGTTCTTTGGGTCAAGTCCTAAGCCCGTCCCTCGCGTTACATTGAGGCGGATATATCCATCTGCAATGTCGGCTTGTTTGCAGACATCAAGAAGCGTAGACTTTAGCTCCGGGAGCGAGATGGACATCTCGTATTTCAGGTACGCAATTCCGTGATAGAGCCGCTCTAAGTGCTCTTGAAGTCGGAAAACTCGACGGTTATAGATTCGAATTCCTTCGAAGAGGCCATCCCCGTAGAGGTGTGCGTGATCGGCCACCGATGTAGTGGCGGATTCGAGAGGGGTTACGACACCATTGAGCCAGACAAGCTTCGGCATGAGATTGAGTGTACCAGGGGCACCCTTGTGTGGCAAACCCCACAAATAATGACAATAAAGTCGAGCCTCAAACGCGCCATAATATCTGCATTGTGTCGTCTCTTAGAAAGACGATCTAATGTATAACGTTGTTAACTTATGGGTTTCATGAAACGCACCACAGCCATTGTCGGAGGGCTCATTGTCTCTGGGGGTATCGGCCTAGGAATCGCCGCCGCCCGGTTCGAACCTACGCTACCGCCGGGTTCGAAGGTCGGAGAGGTTGAAGTAGGCGGGCTGAAACCAGAGGAAGCCGTTGAAAAACTCAAGAAGTGGTGGGGAGCCCGGCAAATGGACCTCGTCACGCTGAATGCTCCAAGTTTTGGCAAGAAAATTGAACCAAGGAAGCCCGCCGCATGGGGCTTGGTTCTCGACGCCTCGGCGAGTGTCAGCCAGATCAACTTAGACCAGTTTTCGGCTTCGGTAGCCCGAACGGTAGGGCTCGGTTCCGACGCGCCCAAGGTCGAGTTCGTGTGGACGGTGGATGAAAAGAAGCTCTCTGAGTTAAGAGCTTGGGTGGACGCGAATCGTCAACCGAACCGTCCCGCGCGCGTCACCTACGAGAAAGGGAAGATTAAGCTGGTGAAGGAGGTTGCCGGAATCACGCTGAACGTGGATGCGATGAAGGATGTCCTCATTCAGGCAACCATGGGAACCGGCATCGGCGAACTGCCTCTTGAGGAAGCCCCGAAGAATATCCCAGATCAAGAATTGAACAAGATTAAGGGGATAGTCTCCTCATATCGGACGACTTTCCCTGCCGGGAATCGGCCTCGCTGCGCGAACATCGAATTGGCGGCTCGAAACATCAATGGCCAGATTTTGATGCCGAACGAGATTTTCAGCTACAACGGTTCGGTGGGGCAGAGGACTGTGGCCCGTGGATTTCGTGAGGCCGGAATCTACGTGAGCGGGCGTCACGACACCGGAGTGGGTGGCGGCATCTGCCAAGTCAGTTCGACCCTCTACAATGCCGCCCTCTTAGGCGATTTCAAGATTGTCGAGAGGCGGAATCACTCGCTGCCCGTCGCCTACGTTCCTGCGGGGAGGGATGCAACCGTGGATTGGGGCAACATTGACTTCCGATTCCAGAATACGTACGATTTTCCAATCGCGATTGCCATGGAATACGCTCCTGGCTCGTTGACCGCGCGGATTCTTGGTGTTCCAGACCCCACGCTCAAGGTCCAAATCACTCAAGGGGGGCGCCGGTATTGGGGCCACAAGGTGAAGTACATCCGGGACGGGTCGCTCCCTGCGGGTCGACAAGTAGTCGAAGAAAAGGGTGGATCAGGGCAGGCGCTCTCCACTTTCCGGACTGTCTATCGGAACGGGAAGCTGGTGAAGCGTGAAAATCTCGGGTTGAGTAGCTACAGCGGCGGACCTAGAATTGTCCGCGTGGGCACACGCCAGGCCGCGCCGAGTACTCCGCCAGCGACGCCCCCGGCTACCGCGCCAAGCGAATAAGCTTCAACTGAGTCCCGGAATAGAGCACTTCGCCCGGGGCGTCTACGGCAACGGCCCCTGGATACGAAATCGGGTCTAGGAGAACCATAAGGTCTGCCCCCGTGGAGTCAATGAGGGAAGCTCTCTCTTCACTGGAGAGATTGGCGTCGAAATAGATTCTTTGCAAAACTCCCCGGCGTTTGGCGTAGTCAGGCGTTTCACTCCAGTGCCCGGCAAAGGCCGTCGCGCCCCCCATCCCCACGAGAACAGGGTTCAGGTCCGACACGAGTGGCGTGAGGAAATCGTTGGCGGCATCCTCGACTTTCGCGGGAATGCCCGGGGGAGCAATGATCACTTTTCTGCCCTCCGCCGCATCGACTATCTGCAATATCTCCCGAGCATCCTTAGATAAATACACCGAATGGACGGTCGTGTTCGAGACGTTCGCACGGGCCAAATCGGACTCTCTTCCGAGCCAGCGAACGGACGTGCCGCCGACAAGAAGGATGGCGAGAGCCGTCACCATGTTCCGCTTGGCTTGATCATGATTTCGGAGCCAATCGGCCAATTGAATGCCGCCGAGGATGCAAAAGGGGACGGCATAGAGCATGGCGAGTTTGCGCTGAAACATCGCCGGAAAATAAGGCAGGGCGAGGGCAAAGCTCGCCCAGGCAAGGGTGAGGTTGCGCTCCGGTCTCGATTCGGCTCGAGCGTACACCGCATACAAGAGCAAAGCCGCCATGGCCGCCCAGGTCACGACCGTCGCCGCTCCGTTTCCTTCCCCGTGGGTTCCGTTCGCCACGGCAAAGCCGAGTCCATACATCCACAAAGGGGAGAGTGCCAAGATCCAGCCGCCTACTTTTTGCTGCTTTGAATCTGCTTTCAGAATCCAATATCCCATCGTGGCGAGAAGGGCAGGGAGCACCCCAAACACGTAGACCCGAAGGTCAGGAGAGAACGTAGGGGTCGCGGCGCGAGCCTGAAACACCTTGTCTTGAGAGAGGACGTGCGCAAACCAAGCCGCCGCCGGCAAGGCGCCGGCCGACATCCACACGACCCGCGATACCCACTCTTTGGAGACGGTCTTCGATGAAATCGCGGCCGCGAGGGTCCCGATTAAGGTCACGGCCACGATGAGGACATCGTAGCTATGGATGTTCATAAGAACAAGGAATGCCAGGGCACCTTTCCACCAAACCTGCTTGTCGGTCTGCGCTCTCAAGACGGCGGTCAAGAGGTAAAGAATTAGGCAGCCGCTGACCATAAACAAAGAGTTTGTCAGCATGCTCGGGAATACAAATCCCTCGGGTTGCCATACGTCCGCCGGGAGTTTGCCGCCCAGCATTTGGGAGATTCCGGGGGGTGGTGCTGTCACCATGAGAAGCCCGAAAGTCTCCCACGCCAAGAATCCGATGCCCCCGCCCAAGCAGGTAATGCTTAGGACAAGCTTGTGCGCATAATTATCAAGCTCAAACCGCTTGAGAAAGCGGTGAAGGAGCACAACAAAAAGCGCGGAAAATGCCGCTCGGGCGGCGGTCATGGCCACGGGAATCCCCACCACTTTGGCTACCCACCCAAGAAAAAGAAAGTAGAGGTGCAGGGTGAGCCCGGGTTGGGGGTCCGTGGTGAACCGGTTTTCGAAGAGGATGCGCCCTTCCATCGCTTGGTGCATCCAAGCGGCGTACACCATGTGGTCATCAAAGTTGTATTGGTGACCTAAATACATCCACCCCGACGGGACTCGAATCCATGCAAGCAGAGCAGGGACAAGGGCGAGCGCCGTCAAGCCCAGGGCAAGCATCACTACATAGCGACGCAACCCCTGGGCGGGCGTGATTGGGACATCCTCCATGAGAAGATTACTTCGGGATAGGGCGACCCATGGACTTATAAATCTCCGCGATCATTTGCGAGTTGTTCAAAGCCTCTTTGTTCTTCGGGTCGAGCTTGAGAGCCTCTCGATAGAGATTGAGAGCCGCTGGATACTTCTCTCGGGGCGTCAGGGCTCCCGAATTCATAGTGGTTGTGCCGTAAGCCACCGTCGCATCGATGTAAGCCTTCTTCAGCTTGGCATCCTTGGGCTTTTTGGTATAGGCGGCCTTTGCTTTGGTGTACTTCGCCTTTGCGTTAGTGAGCGCAAGACGTTCTGCCTTGAGCTTCGAGGCATCTGCCGTAGGGCCGGCGAGAGCGACTTGAGACAACGCGATCAGCGTGAAAATCGATAACAGACTCGTCGTTCGTGTGTTCATGATTTCGATGTAGAGGATATCAGACTTTCTACTCCGCGAAGACCGAAAATGAGCCCTAATCTGACATTCCGTCTCATTTGTCCAGCATAAACCGACAATCTACTTTAGGTTTGAGCTTTTCCCCCTAATCCTACGGGGGTGGTGACCAATGATCGATATTGGCACCTAGCCACTGGGAACAAATATGCAAATTGACGCCAAGATGGGCGTCGGGTTGGCGATTGTACCGGCAGCGAATCCGGCGGCCGAGTCTCGGAGAGAACCTGAAGGCGGGTTCGAACGAGAGTTGGATGCGAAGATTCGTCCGAAGGATGATCCCGTCAATACCGACCGAAAACCCGAACAGAATAACAAAATCGAGGAGCGAAAGGAAATTCAGCCGAATGCTGATTCCAAACCAAAAAAGCCGGACCTCGAGACATCTGAATCCCCCGCATCGCGTCCGAGCCAAGACGCCGCGGAGAATTCAACCGAGGAGGCCAAGCCTGATTCTGAAGAGAATGAAGTGATTGCGCCGCCATTTCTGATGGTGCCTGTGGTTGCCTCTTTCGAGTTGCTCCCTACTCAGGCCACTTCAGACGTGACTTCGTCAGAGACCGGATCGGTTGATGAGGCTGTCTCTTCGATCCAAACCGGCCTGATGAGTATCGCGGACGAATCCGCAGAGAAAGTTCTCCCAGAGGGGTTTGAAGCCGTTGACCCTGAGGAATTGAACCCGCAGCTTGCGGCTCAGCTCCGAGACAAGGGCGATGGAAGCGATCCTAAGGATAGCAAGACCGGGAGAACAGACAATCCGACGGCCATGAAGGCGCCAGAGGAAAAGGTCCTCTCCGACGAGATCATGGACGCTTTGAATCCTGTGGTCGTGGACCCGAAAAAGGTCCACATCTCGAAGGATTTGAACTTGAACCACAACAACCAGGTTCCCGGTGGACGCACACCTATTCATCAAACACCCGACAACACGGGGTTGAACTCCAGCCGATTCCAACCGAAGTCAGATCCTCGCACGAAGTTGTTTGAGCAGGGCAAGAATCTGGCAGAGAACATGCTGAAGGGAATAGGCGGAGTGGCGAGCGACGAAAAGGGATCTGGGAACGTCACCCCTGAACTTGGCGGAGAAGAAAAGCAAGTCGGCGAAATCTTCGGGGGCGACCGAGGTGCGGCCAAGATTGCTACGGCAACTGGATCGACCGCCGGGGCCGGAGCCGACGCCGGATCGGATGCAAAGACTGGAGCCGACCTGGAGTCGGGACTCTTTGAGGAACTCGTGACGAAGTCTGACTCCTCGACGGATTCCACGATCGGGCAGAACCTCGTGGATACCACCAAGTCCGCTGCCACAACTCGCCCCGAGATCGCTAAAGAAGCCGTCCAAGACCCGAAGCTGCAGGCTCACATCGTGAAGCAGGTTTCTGACCGGTTGGACCAAGTTTTGGCTTCGCGCCGAAATGGAAGCATCGTGGTTCACCTGGAGCCGAGAGAACTCGGGCAGATCACGGTGAACATCCGGCAGTTTGGCAATCGCGTGGATGCTGAAATCACGACATCCAACGCTCAGGTGCGCGAAAACCTGGAGTCGGGACGCCAGCAACTCGTGCAACAAGTCGAGTCGAAGGGTCTCAGCCTTGGTTCGCTCAACGTGAATTCTCAAGATGCCGGAATGAACGGCGGAAAGAATCCGCAAGAGAACTTGCAGCGCCAAGACTTTGAGCGAATGCGAAACATGTCTGAAAACTTTGGTGATCCGGCCCCTGTGCGGATTGCCCCGAACATCGGAATCCGCCCCGGGGCCGATTGGGGGATGGACCTCCTTATCTAAGGGGACAAAAATATCATGGATACAGCAATTGCACCCGTGAATGGTAACGACTATTTCGGTACCGGAGCCACGGTCAAGAAGGCGAAATCTGATCTGGACATGGAGACGTTTCTGCGTCTCCTGACCGCTCAGCTCGCCAACCAAAATCCTCTCGAACCCATGAATGACCGAGACTTCTTTGCCCAAATGGCGCAGCTCGGAACCGTTCAGGGTATCGACAAACTGAAGGCAAGCCAGGAAGTGGATCAGGCCAACCTGATGATTGGTAAACAGGTCACGGCGATCCGAACCGGATCCGAGACAAACGGAGGAAAAGACGCCATCGTGACGGGCATTGTTCAGGGGGTCACTCTGAAGAATGGCGAGCGACTCTTGCAAGTGCGAGAAGCGAACGGCGGAATCTCTGAAGTGAAGATGGGCAACATCCAAGCGCTTCAAGACCCACCCGCCACCGCAAAGCTTGATACTGCGATCGGGCTCGCCAACTCTGCCCAGTTTATTGGAAAAACGCTGAATGCACCTCACCCAACCCTGAAGGATGCCGCCGGGAAGCCCGAAAATCTAACAGGAAAGGTCTCGAAGGTCAGCTTTGAAAATAACTCTGTGTATTTCTCAGTCCAAGACCGAACCGGGGCCAATGTTAAGGTGAACTTGCTCAATGTTTTGAGCTTTGGCGAATAAGATGGCTGCTCCGATTCAAAACTCACAAATACAAGAACTGATGGCAGGTCGAATCCAACAGATTCGACAACAGCAACAGGTTCAGAAGTCCCAACAAGTTGGAAAGACCGACGGTCCGGCTTTTGCCGCGATCCTCGATGATCGCTTAAAGGTAAGCGGCCACGCCCAGGCGCGGTTGAACAGCCGAAACATCGAGTTCGGCCCAGCCGAACAAGCTCGGGTGATTGGGGGGATGGAAAAGGCTGCGGCCAAAGGGGCCAAGGAATCCTTGGTACTGATGGACGACGTGGCGCTCGTGGTGAGTGTGAAGAATCGGACCGTGATCACGGCAGTCGATAAAGCCAATCTCAGGGAGAACGTCTTTACGAACATAGATAGTGCCGTCATTGTGTAATTCTCGTCAAATCGAACGCTGAAAAGACTGGATCGCGGAGGTGAAAGCCTCCAAGAAAGTCGATCTCCTGCTCCCGAAGTGAACAGGATCAGCAATGGTTTGACTTCGACAAACGAACGAAGAAAGTAGGAGTCTAACGAACAACCATGCTACAAGCAATGCTCGCTGGCGTCGCCAGCATTAAAGCGCAACAAACGCGCATGAACGTCATCGGAAACAACCTTGCGAACGTCAACACGACGGCCTATAAAGGATCGCGGGTTACATTCCAAGACATGTTGGCCCAGACGATTCGAGGCGCGGGTCGGCCTAGCAACGACATTGGTGGTACCAACCCGATCCAGTTCGGACTCGGTGTATTGGTGGCCGGTACAGACGTCTTTAATGAGCAGGGCTCGTTGAACGCGACCAACCGACCGACAGACCTTGCCATCCAGGGCAACGGATTCTTCATGACCTCGAACGGAATTCGAAGCGCCTACACTCGCGACGGTTCTTTTGACCTTGACTCGAACGGTGACCTGGTGCACCGCGCCACGGGTGAGCGGGTTTTGGGCTGGGACTTTGTGAAACAAGGCAATGCCAACACCAACAACCCGATTACGCCATCAAGTTCGGTGAACATCCCCCTGGGGCGATTGAATGCGGTCCAGCAAACTTCGAACGCGGAGTTGAGCGGCAACCTCTCGGGTGCGACGGCGAACGGCTCGACCACGGCGAACCCAGACTGGACGACTACGGCTCGATTCTTCGATGCTCAAGGCGGTGCCCACGACATCACGCTGCAGTTTTACAATAAGGAGACGACGCCACTTGCCGGAGCCCCGGCCGCCGTGTCTGGTTCTGCAGTGACCCGCTGGACCTGGAGAGCACTAGACTCTACAGGAAACCAGATTGGGGCGAGTAATGCGAATACCGCCCTGTACTTTGATGCGGGCGGACAACCGCTCGACCCAGGTACAGCCCGATCTGTCACGGTTCCGGTGACCCCAGCGGCTCTGAACTTTGATGTGACGCTCGACATGGAGAACATCACACAGCTCCAAACGATTCAGAACAACGTGCCCGTCTCGCAGGTCACGGTGGATTACCAAGATGGTTTTCCTCCTGGATCGCTTCAAAGCTTCAGCGTGACTCAAGATGGCGTCATCTCTGGACTGTTTACGAACGGCTTGACCCGGAATCTGGGCCAAATCGGCATGGCGATCTTCCCGAACGCTGGCGGTCTTGAGCGAATGGGGAACAACCTGTGGCGAAACTCCGATAACTCGGGGGTTCCGGTTATCGGTCAGCCTCGAACAGGCGGCCGGGGTGTCATCAACTCAGGCTTCCTTGAGCAATCGAACGTGGATATTGGATCGGAGTTTACAGACCTGATCATCACCCAACGTGGATTCCAGGCGAACACCCGGGTTGTTACGACGGTTGACGAGATGCTCCAAGATCTCATCAACATGAAGCGGTAACGGTTCTTTAGAACGCGGCTAGCCAGAGGCGCCTTGTGCGCCTCTGGCTAGTTGGTTTTTGGGGGAAATGGGGGCTACATGGGTTTAGATGGGTTTAAGAGGGTTTAGAAGGGTTTAAAGGGGGAAGAGTTAGAAGGGTTTAGATGGGGTTAAAAGGGGAGGGGTTAGAAGGGTTTAGATGGGTTTAAAAGGGGCTAGAAGGGTCGAAATGGGTACAGCCGGAAAGGGGGTTAAAAGGGTCTAGAAGGGTCTAAAAGGGGATAAAAGGGTGAATAAGGAGGGCTTTCCAAGGATGTTTTAGGGTCAGTGGCACCTACCATTCTCTGCCGTCTGTTTTGGCAGCGGCTAGGGTCCAAGCACTTACATCGAAGTTAATCCGGAACACATGCCAGCAAACCCTTCCGAACCCATTTAGACCCTTCTAGACCTTTTTAAACCCTTTCCTGCTTCCCCCTTGTAACCCCTTATAGACCCCCCTAAACCCTTGACCCCCACCCCCACAGCCCCTCTCCCCTCCCCCCTCCATCAGCCCCGGGTATCTTGACTTTATGAAACGAGAAGTTCTCTCGACGCCGGACGCACCCGCCGCCATTGGCCCTTACTCCCAAGCCATCCACGCCGAAGGCTCGATCCTGTTCATGAGTGGCCAAATTCCTCTCACTCCTTCGGGGGATCTGGTCAGCGGAGACGTGAAAACCCAAACCGCTCAGGTTGTCAAGAATATGAAAGCTGTTCTCGCCGCGGCTGGACTCACGCCAGCAAATTTAGTCAAGACCACGATTTTCTTGAGTTCGATGGACCATTTTGCAGACGTCAACGAGGTGTACGGAGGAATGTTTGAGGGCGAGCCCCCGGCTCGGTCCACTGTCGCCGTTGCCGGGCTCCCGAGAGGAGTTGATGTGGAGATAGAGGGTATCGCCGTCTATTGAAACGCGTCGTCTCAATCAGCCTCGGAACTTCGAAGCGTAACAAAGCGGCCGAAACCGAGATTCTGGGTGAAAAGTTCTTCATCGAGCGGATAGGGACCGATGGCGACTTACGAAAATTCCAACAGATGTTTGAAGACCTTGATGGCAAGGTCGATGCACTCGGAGTGGGCGGGGCCGACATTTGGCTTGTGGTGGGTGAGCGAAAGTACGCCTTTCGGCAAATCCTAAAACTGGTTTCTGGGGTGAAGAAAACTCCGGTTGTCGACGGGAGTGGCCTGAAGCATACTCTTGAACGAGAGACGATTTTGCGGCTCGATCGTGAGGGAGCTGTAAAGTTCGCCGACCAAAGGGTTTTGTTGATGAGCGCTGTCGATCGATACGGCATGGCGCAATCTTTGAGTAGTGTTTGCAATCAAATATTATTCGGCGACCTTATGTTCGGTCTTGGGTTGCCCATCCCAGTACGAAGCTATAAAGCGGTCGAAATCATCGGGAGATTGACACTGCCTCTCGTGACCCAACTCCCTTTCAAATGGCTCTACCCAACAGGGGATAAGCAGAATGTTCGGACGCCGAAGTATCAAAAGCACTTCGATTGGGCAACCGTCATTGCGGGGGATTCGCTCTTTATCAATCGGTATGCTCCTGACCGACTCGACGGGAAGATCGTGATCACCCAGAGTGTGCGCAAGGAGAATATCGAGTGGATGAAGTCGGCGGGAGTTCGCCAACTCATCACGACCACGCCTGTCATTGGAGGGGAGACTTTTGCAACCAATGTGATGGAGGGAGTGTTAATCTCTTTGATGGGCAAGAAAAACTCGGAAGAAGCCACCGCTCAGGAATACCTAGATATCCTGAAGAAACTCGATTGGGCACCGACGGCCATGGATCTCAACCCATGATGCATAAAAGCAAGAGCAAGGTCCCTCTCGTCATCGGCGCCGCCGTCGTTTTATGCGCGGGGATGATCCTCGGAAGCCTCGTCGCGCGTTCGTCAAAATCTGAACCGGAAAAGAGCGAAGCGAAGGCTCTTCAGCAACCCATCGAGGCCCCGGCTGGCACAAAGGTGCCCCTCCTCCTCTTGGAGCGTCTCGAATCTGGTCCCTCGCTCGAGGGAGAAAAGGTTCGGCTCTGCGTGGCAGAAGATGTAAGCGTCAACGGAAGATTGGCCTTTGAAAAAGGGGCTGAGGCTGAGGGCGAGGTGAGTTGGTCCCGGCGTGGCGACATCGGCTCGAGTATCGCAAACAAACCCGCGCGACTCGCCATCCGTGTGCTTTCCGTTCAAGCGGTGGATGGGACTCGGGTGACCTTGAAGGTCGAGAATGATCAGCACGAGTTCAAGCCCGAGAACACCACGGTGGATACGGCCGATGTTCCCAAGATCGAGGAAGTCCTTACCGAACCCGAACGTGAAGCGCTCCAGGCATTCAGCGATCGGGGGCTCGAATCGCTCAAAGACGAGTCCACGAGACGCGAGTTGGAGTCTCTCCTTGGCCGAGCAAAGGGTCTGCCAAACGAGGCAAAAAAGATTCGTTTAAACGAGATTTTAGGCGCGGGGCGAGTGGCCTCCGGCGATCTTTCAGGGCTTCTCGCAATTAGCAATCTGGCGGAAGCCGGGTTAAACGGTCTGGCGGGCATGGTGAAAACCAAGCAGGTCGTCGCGCCCGTAGGATGTCGAATTCTTGCGGAGACCGCAATCTCGGCAAAGATCGGTTCGAAGTCGAATCAGTAGACATTTCCACTTCGTCTCTAGAGATAGGATGAAGTACGTAAGTTTGTGTCTGGCCTCGCTCGCCGTTGTCGCTCTCGTTGGATGCGGCGGAGGAGGAGGCAAAAAGTCATCGGGAGTCACTCAGTGGACCTCCACGACTGCGCAGCGGACCGGCGCGACGCGCACGGACCTGGTTTGGGTGAACACAGGCGGAACCGCCGTGGGGACCAGCGACAACCGACTCGTGACCTACACCGAGGCGGGAGGATTCACGGTCTTCGGGACCCTCGGGGGCGCCACGAGCAAAGGGTTCATGGTGAATGATTCGGGTGTGGCCGTAGGTCAAGCCGACAACGGTACTGTGACCCGAGCGGTCCAAACGAGTGGCACGGGCCTGGTGGAGTTTTCCTTGGCACTGAGCCCGACTCAGAACTCGAGCGCAACCGTGATCAACAACGAAGGCACGGTGGCCGGAGTGATTTGGGATGGATCAGGCTACGATGTCTGGCGTATCTCCGGGAGCACTGTCCAGACGCTCACTGATCTTGGCGGAACCGGCGTGACGACCGTAAACGGCATCAACGCCACGGGCCAGCTCACCGGCTCGGCGAGCAAGGCCGACGGAACCTTCCAGGCTTATCGAACCCAAGGAAACTCTTTGGTTCAAATCGGGGGGAACCCCGGGGCGTTTGCTCAAGGCTATGCGATCAACGCGACTGGCACCGTCGTCGGGTCCTTTACTCTCAACGGATTCCAGGTTCCATTTAAGGCCGAAGGGGCAACGATCACTGCGTTGCCAATGCCGCTCGGCGCGACCGATGGGATCGCCTTCGGGATCAATGACGGCGGCGACATTGTGGGTTGTGTGACGATATCCGGAAAGAACTTTGCCTACCTATGGCGAGGGACTTCGGGATTCGACCTCAACTCCTCGCTGAAGGCGGCTTTGCCCGCCGGCGCGAGCTTGACGGTGGCAAAGAGCATCCGCAACAACGGCACGATCGTGAGCCAGCTCAACATCAACGGTCAAGATCACTCGGCGATCTTGAAGCCGTAACGAGTGTTGGTTTAGGAAAAGGGAGGCCTCTCAAAAAGGGGGCCTCCTTTTTTCGTCGGTCTTTGTCCCTCTTTTTTGTGTTCGCTGCAGGAAACTCGGTCTGGTAATCTTCTCCTCATGCGCTGGCAGGATCGAGAAGAGAGTTCGAACATAGAAGATCGCCGTGGGATGTCGCCGAAGGGCAAAGGCATTGCGGGAGGCGGGATTGGAGTCCTCGTCATTGCCTTGATCGTCATGGTCATGGGAGGCGACCCTACTCAACTCTTGAATGCGGCCGGACAGGCGCAAGAGCAGGGAAGCCCGGGACGAACCGCCCCGATGAGCCCCGAAGAAGAGGAATTGAAGAAGCTCGTCGGCGTGACTCTCAAGGATACAGAAGTCGTGTGGAACGAAATCCTTCCGGCACAGGCAGGGCGACAATACGAAGAGCCAAAACTGGTCGTCTTCTCCGACAGCGTGGAGTCGGCTTGCGGCTATGCGGAGAGCGCGATGGGGCCTTTTTACTGCGGAAACGACCGCCAGGTCTACATCGACCTCAGCTTTTATCAGCTACTGCGAGATCGATTTAAGGCGGCAGGAGATTTCGCGCAAGCCTATGTCATTGCCCATGAAGTCGGGCACCATGTCCAGAATCTTCTGGGAACCCTGGATGAGGTCCACGCCCAAAAATCGAGGGTGAGCGACAAGAAATACAACGACTTGAGCGTTCGTCTTGAACTGCAAGCCGACTATTACGCCGGGGTGTGGGCGCACCACGCCCAGGAGATGGCGGAGCTGAACGAAGAAGATATCCGCGAGGCCATCACCGCCGCGAGCGCGATTGGCGATGATAAGATTCAAATGCAAAGCCAAGGGTATGTCGTGCCAGACGCTTTCACCCACGGTTCTAGCGAGCAGCGAGTGCGCTGGTTTATGAAGGGCTTTGAGAGTGGAGACTTGCGAAAGGGAGACACGTTCCGGGCTGCAAGGCTGTGAGCGAAATTCTCATTTCACAGGATCAACTCTTTAGGATTTGCAAGAAGCATAGTCTCCCATGGCACGAGCCCGAGGAGTTGCTCAGAACCGGCATCGTCAATCACGCCATTGCAATCGGGGACGTGGTGATTCGGATCCCTTGCGACCCAGAGTGGGCGCAAGAGGACACAAGAACGGAAGCTGTGGCCGTCCCGGCCGCTCTGAAGGCGGGGATTCGGACCCCGGAGGCCGTGCTGTTCGATTTCGATCTCGACATCGTGCCGACGATTTTCTCGGTGTACCGCCGGGTGGCGGGAAGGCCCTGGATGCAGCTACTTGACGACCCTGCGGTCACAGAGGCGACGGGGCATTTTATTGGACGCAGTCTGCGGCAACTCCACGACTCCGTCGTGGAAGCTCCCGACCCAAATGGGTGGCTCGACGACCATGGGATGCCGACAACCGAACGATTTATTCAGGAATCTTTGCAAAACGGAACCTTGGAACCGGAAACTGCCGCGTGGCTTTTGGCATGGCACGAAACCTTGATGGCGCAGACGGGCCAGGTCCTCGAGCAAAAGGTTTTTTGCCATGGCGATCTCCATGAGTGCAACGTTTTGGTGGAACCGGGTCAGGAGCCCTGGATCATCGATTGGGGCGATGCGGGATGGGCCGATCCTTCCGTCGACTTTGGAAACATGCACCCAGGAACCTGGGTCGCCACCTTTGCAGGCTACGGGGAGGTTGAAGATCCTGCCGCGTTTCGAGCCGCCAGCACTGTTAGCGCGCTCGAAAGGTGTGTGGGGCGGCTTGCCTCAGGGGTTCGCTCGCCCTCGATAGGAAACGCGCTCGTGACCAAGCTGGTTCGATTGCTCCGCTTTTTCCAGCATGCTCCGGCAGAATGGGCGCACTGTGCGCCACCCGCAGGGATTGGGTTCAAGCTCGCAGGGGGCTGAGCCTTTCTAGAATCGGACCGGTGAACCGTAGGTCTCGAAGTCAAAATCAGGACGAAACAACACAGGGTGCCGGGCAAACTCATCTTTCCAGGCGTACTCTGCGTGACCCGTTTTGTCGTACTTCGACCGAATATCCACTCGGAAATCGGTGTCTCCGCCTAGATTCCGCCCCGTGGGGAAGTATTTTGCGCTTCCGTCGGACATCGCGGCATTCATCCCTTGACCAAACACCCACATACTGGGTTTGTACTTGCTGTATCCCCAAAACGAGAGGTTGCTGTGGCATCCGTTGAACTCATAGAAGGTCTTGCAGGTGGATGCAGGTCGATAAATGCACTCGGAGGGCCCGTTCGAACAATCGAGGTACGGGTCGCTTGCGGTGAATCCTCGGATGCTCAGAACCCCGCTCGTACAGGTGAACAATCGCAGCTGACTCGGGCGATTGACCCCGGAGCCGCTGTAGGCCGACAAAAGGCCGTTGTATCGATAGTTTGTGATCGCAAAGGGCTTTCGCGCGTTGGCGTAATTCACCTTGAGTGTGCCGATGGCGACATCTTTATCCTCGAGAACAAGAGCACTTTGCCCGCGCAAAATTTCGAAGTTCTTGATGTAGGGCATCACGGAATTACCCCACGCCGCCGCGTAGTCATTTTGGAGGGCCTGGGGATACTCAGGAAAGGCATCGTTCGGGGTTGGAATGAGGCTGCTTGCAAGGTATCCCGGGGGAACCGCTAAGGGATAGACATCATCATTGGCGGAGAGATAGATCTGAACCGCCAACCCAAGCTGCTTCTGGTTGGAGAGGTCTGCCGACTTCTTTGCCGCCTCTTTGGCTTTTGCGAAGACAGGGAAAAGGATCGCGGCCAAAATCGCGATGATCGCAATGACTACAAGCAACTCGATCAGCGTAAAGGCTCGTCGGCTGCTCCTCGGTGAATCCGGAGAAAAACGCACCTTTACAGGACGCAGAAACTCCGCGCGCAAGTTCCCCGTTTCGGTCCCTTTCGCTTGAACGTTCAAGTTCTAGAAGAAAAAGCCCTTATCGGTCGATTTCGCCAAGCACGATATCGATGGAGCCAATGATAGCGATGACATCAGCCAGCAGACGACCTACCGCCAGAACTTCAAGAGCCTTGAGGTTCATGAAACTGCTCGGCCGCTCATGCCATCGGTAGGGTCGTGGAGACCCGTCGCTCACGATGTAAAACCCGAGTTCGCCCTTCGATCCTTCGATGCCTGCGTAGGCCTCTCCCACCGGCGGGTGGAAACCCTCGGTGTAAAGTTTGAAGTGGTGGATGAGCGACTCCATCGAGTTATCAAGTTCGTGTCGCTCCGGCGGGGCAATTTTTCGGTCCAGCGTGTTGTACGGTCCGTCCGGCAAGTTGTCGATCGCCTGACGAATGATCTTCGCGCTTTCCTTCATCTCGGCGATTCGAACCAAGAATCGGTCGTACACGTCGCCGGTGGTCGTCACAGGAATCTGGAAATCGAAGTCTTCGTAGCTGGAGTACGGGTTGGATTTGCGGAGGTCCCAAGGAATGCCGCTCGCTCGGGCGATGGGACCACTGCACCCTAGCTCCAGGGCTTGGGCTCCAGTCAAGACGCCGACGCCTTGAGTTCTCTCCATCCAAATAGGATTCTCGACGAGCAGGTTCTCTACGACGGTGAGTTCTTTCGCAAACCCAACGAGGAACGTATCGAGACGCTCTCGGAACCCTTCGGGCATATCCCCGCGCAGGCCGCCCGGAACAATCCAACTCGGCATCATGCGGACGCCGGAGAACATCTCGAAGAGATCGAGGATGTACTCTCGCTGTTGCATGATGTAGAAGAACGGGGTCATGGCCCCGAGGTCCAGGCCACTTGTGCCAAGCCAAACGCAGTGAGAGGCGATTCGAGAGAGTTCAGCAAGAATGACCCGAAGGTATTGGCCTCGCTTGGGCACTTCGCAACCCAAAAGCTTTTCTACCGCCAACGCGTGGGCGAGGTTGTTCCCGTTTGCGTTCAGGTAGTCCATCCGGTCTGTCATGACCGTGCATTTGTGATACTGCTGGTACTCGGCTTCTTTCTCCATGCCGGTGTGGAGGTATCCAATCACGCTGCGACACTGAACGATCGTTTCGCCCTCTAGTTCGCAAATGACTCGGAGGACACCGTGTGTGCTTGGGTGCTGCGGACCCATGTTCACGATCATCGTGTTTTCGCCGACGCGCTCAAACATGGTCTCCGTGCTAGGCATGAAGGTATTGGCTGACATAGTTTGTACCGCTCGGGAGTTTACCGGAACCTAAAGCGAAGAAAATTGCCCTCCGAGATTGGAGGCTCGGAGGGCCAGGAGGTTTGGAATCGCTCCTCGTCGTTGAAAACTTCGAGGGAGGTCCCTCTGGCCTACTCGCGGGTAAGCCAAATCGTTTTGCCTTCTAGGATGGCTGACTGAGAAATTGAATACGAGACTCAGTCAAGCTGGCCCCCGCGCTTCCTCATGGGAGAGGAAGCGCAAGGGCCTCGACTACGTCAGGGCTGGTAGTCAGGTCGGAACAACCAAGGGTGGGATCCGTCCCACCAGAATGACTGGGAGCACTTCCCGCCAGGGAAGTATTGGTTATTTGGGTCTACATACGGGTTCGTGTCTGGGGCTCCACCGGAGAGCGCGGCAGCACTGCCTTGCATTCCGATTTTTTGCGCCTTGACGTGGCCGTCGGCATACACGTAAATCGCGTCATCGCCATGAATCTTGTGGCTTGGCCCGTTAGCGTCTGCGGCCGACCCAACGCATCCAGGAATGTAGAACATCGTCCCTCCTTGACCGACGGCCCCTGTTTGTGGGTGACGACCCGGATTATAGGCGCAGGATGTTCCCACTTGGTCGCACTTCAGGGCCGGATTCGAGTTTGCAAAGCCGACAAGATTCTGCTTTCCGTTGGCTGTGTAAAGGATCGGGAGAGTTGCTGGACTTGCGGCCGCCGTTCCACTATAGCCATGGAGGAGCCCATTGTAAGAGAGGGCGACCTTCGCCGGCTTTCCGGAGCCCGCGGGGGCAGTGACCACTGTTCTATCCGGCAGTCCGGCTCCGCTGTACACGTCGAAGTTCTTTGCGTAAGAGTAGAGCGAGTTCGCCCACATGGAGCCGTCCTCGGTTTTCCGTGGTTCGACATTGTGGGGGGCTGCGTTTGTCCACCCGTTTGGAGTACGGATCAAGAAATCCCAACGCCATCGTTGAGTTGCCCCATCGAAGCTTGCTTGAAGCGGGAATACATCATCCACATCACCTTGATAAATCAAGGTTGCGGTCCCCATGTTTTTCGTATTTGAAATGGTCTGTGTCTTCTTTGCGGCCTCTTTTGCCTGGGCAAAAACCGGGAAGAGAATGGCAGCCAAGATCGCGATGATCGCGATGACGACGAGAAGTTCAATCAGCGTAAACGCCTTTTTGTTTTTCATTTTGTGTTTCCTCAGATGTGTTCATCCGCGGAAACCATGGTTTTCAAAACGGCCGAGAAGGCATGAGAGAACGGGAGCAAGAGAGAATAGCTACTAAACACGAACGTGAACGACTCCGCGGCTCTTCCAATTCCTTCGCTATGTGTGGCCGGCTGAGAACAATGGTTCCGAGACCGACCCGCTGCTGTTTTCGACAAAATGAGAATTTTGAGGCGAGCTGCCCATCGAGGGGAAGTCTCTTTGCTTGCAGTGCTTGAACTTAGTAAGCACCAACAACAATATATACCATCCTAGAATAGAATTTGTTGCTACTTTTACTAGTCCAAATTCAACATAAATTGCAGTCATTTATGTTCAATCGCGTGAAGAGGAAACGGAGTTCGAAGCTTAAATACGGTGTGGAGATTGAGATCAAGTTGCGATCTTATCTCGACCCTAAAACGAAACTTTCCCCTGCCCGCCGATGGCGGACAAGGGAAAGATGTGGGTGTAAATGAGACGAGTTATTCGCCCTTGTGTTGCTCAACTTCCGGCTTTGCGTTACTCTCCGGAGTCTCTGTGTTTCCCGATGGCGATGGAGTTGCGGGAGCTGCCGCTTCTTCTGTTTTGCTACCGCAGCCTGCAAGAGCGGCACCGAAAACAGTGAGAACGACCAATGAAAGGACGAGAAATGATTTAGTTCGATTCATAGGATTACTTATACGAAGAGTCCCTCTCCCGGTGTTACCAGAAGAGGGACGCTGATAGAGATTAAGGTTGGTAGTCTGGTCGGAACAAGAACGGATAAGATCCGCCTTGGATCGTCCAGTAGGATTGCGGGCATCGTCCACCAGGATAGTAGTCCACGCTGGGGTCTACTCGGGCATCGGTATCGTTCGGCGCATTCTGCATTCCGATCTTTTGTGCCTTTGCGTGGCCATCGGCGTAAACGTAGATGGCATCGTCCCCGTGGATCTTGGAAGTTGTGCCGTTCCGGTCTGTGGTTGGGTTTCCGGTGCAGTTACCACCGTAGAACATGCCTCCGCCCTGTGCAACGGCACCTGTTTGTGGGTGTCGGCCTGGGTTGTAAACACATGGACCAGGTCCTGCGTTACAAATCAGCGTTGGGTTTTGGATGATCTCCCCTCGTCGGTTTGACTTTCCTTCGCCGTTCCAGAAGACGATCAGCGAAGCAGGATCGACAGCAGACGTCGTGGAAAGGGAGCTGAGCAAGCCGTTGAACGTGAAGCCGTTGTCTTGCGGAACGGCGATTCCAGGAGTCGTAAATCGGTTTTCGATTGGGGCTCCTGCGATCTCAACGATCTTCTTGCTCTTCATGTAGGCCTGAAGGGAGTTTGCAAACTGTGCTTCTTCTTCAGTCTTCCATGGGTGCTGGTTCGATGCGCCACCGCGCCATCCGGCTGGTGTGTACGCCGTGTAGTTCCACCACCACTTGTTTCCAACGGTGTCGAAGGCCGCAGCGAGCGGATAAACGTCTTCGTTGGAGTCAGCGTAGAGGATTCCTCCGATGCTTTGGTTCTTGGCGTTTGAGAGTGTTTGAGTCTTCTTGGCTGCTTCCTTTGCCTGTGCAAACACAGGGAACAGGATGGCGGCGAGAATCGCGATGATCGCAATTACTACGAGAAGTTCAATAAGCGTAAATGCTTTCTTGTTGTTCATGTTTTCCTCAGAGTTCGATTCGGAGGTTGAAGAGGGTCGCGAAGGCGAAAAGTGTTCAGATAACCCAAGCGATCGATGATTGCTAAAGTGAAAAACATTCACTCGGGTGATCTTCGCAGCATTTTTGCCGACCCGAGACCTGAGTCTACGAATCGTCCCATCTGGATTGACAAGTTTATAAAAGAGAGTCTTTGGGCGAGCCACCGTCTGGGGTGGTCTCTATCACGCTGCTAGAACAGGCGTGAGTAATAGACTCTATTTTGCCACGCTATGACGGGCCAATCGGGACTTTTTGCTAGAACCAAACGAAGGAAAATTCATAACTAGAATGAAACGAGCGCGTAAAGAATTGCTATTCGTGCAAGCGCGAGGCGTTGTTCACTTGTGGAGGGGCTCGAGTAGGACTTTACTCTAAGACCCTCGTCTCGTTTTTCGCGCCCTCAAAGGTGGGTCCAGCGCCAGAGCGCTCTTCTCTGAAGGTATCCGGCACGGTCTCTTGGACCGGAGGGCTAGAACACCCGACGAGGACCCAGGCGAAGACACAAACCCAGAAGACAGACCGAGAAGTTCTCATGGTGTGTAGTCGGGGCGGAACAGCCACGGGTGCGATTGATCCCACCAGTGAGATTGAGCGCATCGACCCCCAGCGTAGTACTTGGTGTTCGGATCGACATTGACATTCGTGTCTCCGGGCCGAACTGTCATCCCGACTTTGAAGGCTTTCACGTGCGAGTCGGCGTAAACCATGATCGCGTCGTCTCCGTGCACCTTGTGGGTTGGCCCGTTGGCGTCCGATGGTTTCCCCTCGCATCCGTTGATCCAAAACAGAGTGCCGCCTTGACCAGGGAGCCCCGTTTGAGGATGGCGTCCTGGGTTGTAGGCGCAGGAGGGAGTATTGGTTTGATCGCACTTCAGGGCAGGCTGCGAGTATGCGAAACCCGTCACATTTTGACGACCATTGCCGTTCCAAACCAAGGGGAGTGAGGCGGGGCTGGCTGCAGCAGTACTCGTGAGCGCGTGCAGAAGCCCGTTGTAGGTAAAGCCCATCTTGAACGGACGACCTGCGGCGACCCCAGTGATGGGCCAGTCGTACTGCCGTGAGGCCCCGGCGAGCTCATATATGGCTCCGGACTTGGAGTAGGGAAGAATGGAGTTCGACCACATGATCGAGTCCTCGGCCTGACGGGTGGCAGGGTTGAGCCTGGAATCACCGGTCCACCCTAAGGGTGTTTGCACAGGGGTGTTCCATCGCCAGCTATTTGTGGCCGAGTTGAAGCTCGCCTGAAGCGGGAAGCTATCATCGCTGGAATCTGTGTAGAGGATGAGAGCGGTCCCAATACTCTTTGCGTTTGAAATTGTTTGAGTTTTTTTGGCCGCATCCTTGGCTTGGGCGAAAACGGGGAAGAGAATCGCAGCGAGAATGGCGATGATCGCGATGACGACCAGCAGTTCGATGAGGGTGAAAGCTTTCGTGCGCATTGAAAGTTCTGGCAGAGGGAAATGATGGGCGGGCGAGAGAGAAATCCCCCCTTCCTCCTCTCTGGGAGGAAGGGGGGAGAAGGGTCAAGGTTGGTAGTCGGGACGGAAAAGGTACGGATAGGTACCGTCATTTGTCGTCCAGTAGTTCTGCGGGCAGCGTCCACCAGGATAGTAGTTGACGCCAGGATCGACTCGAGCATCGGTGTCATTCGGAGCGTTCTGCATTCCCACCTTTTGGGCTTTGGCATGTCCGTCCGCGTAAACGTAGATGGCATCATCCCCGTGGATCTTCATGGAAGTGCCGTTCCTATCTGTGGTCGGGTTCCCTGTGCAGTTTCCACCGAAGAATAATGTGGCCCCTCGCCCGACTACTCCTGTCTGAGGGTGCCGTCCGGGGTTGTAAATGCATGGCCCAGGACCCGCATTGCAGATGAGTGCCGGGTTGTGAATGATTTCTCCGCGAACGTTTGTCTTTCCTTCCGCGTTCCAGAAGATAATCAGCGAAGCAGGGTCAACGGCGGATGTCGTGGACAAGGAGTTGAGCAACCCGTTGAAGGTGAAGCCGTTGTCTTGCGGCACTGCGATTCCCGCAGTTGTGAACCGATTCTGGATCGGCGCGCCTGCGATCTCAACGATCTTCTTGCTCTTCATGTAGGCCTGAAGAGAGTTTGCGAACTGCGCTTCTTCTTCAGTCTTCCATGGGTGCTGATTCGATGCGCCACCGCGCCATCCTGCAGGCGTGTAGGCGGTGTAGTTCCACCACCACCCACCGCCTGCAGTGTCTGCGGCGGCCGCAAGTGGATTGGTGTCGTCATTGGAGTCTGCGTACAGCATGCCTCCTATGCTTTGGTTTTTAGCGTTAGAGAGTGTTTGAGTCTTCTTGGCTGCTTCCTTTGCCTGCGCAAAGACAGGGAACAGGATGGCAGCGAGAATCGCGATGATCGCGATTACGACGAGAAGTTCAATAAGCGTAAATGCTTTCTTGTTATTCATGTTTACCTCTTGGTACTCGTTCATCAAGGCCACATCTCAATCAAGATAGCGAGCAGAGAACCTTCGCAAGAATAAACAAATGATTGCAATGATCTTGCGCGAAGAGTCGTGCCTCTGTATCTGACTGGTTTCAGCAGCCTTGGCCCAGCGGGTAATCGACAAGAAGAGAGTCTAGAGAAGAGTAGATGAAGGACCGCTTCTATCGAGCGGTTTCTACTACAGACTCCTTTTGTACCACGAGGATTTGGGCGGATCAGATGAATCGATAGAAGAATGCAAGCTTCTTTTGTCGGCTAGAGTCTTCTGAATGGAGCATCCGTGATAACGGTTTCTAGAATTCAATCTTTTATAGGCTAAATATGAGATTGACTTCGGTCAAGAACATACGGAACGGCCTGCGTTCTAGAATAAGAAACTGGGTGTTCGGCGTGTATTTTCTCCACGCCGAACACACGAGAGGGTTAGTACTTGCTGCCGGAGCCGACCGCCTCCGGCGCAGGACCCTCGGCGGACTTCTGAGGGGAGTCCGCACTATTCGAGGGGGGCGCCGGGGCCGGTGATTCCTCTTGCTTCTCGCCGCAGCCTAAAAGCAGAACGGAGAAAAAGAGGGTCGCGAGCAATATGACGGATTGACCAAAAGGTTGCTTTTTCATAAGTTCGAGGGGATCAGGGTTGATAGTCGGGTCGGAATAACCATGGGTAGGCTCCATCCCACCAGTAGGCTGTCCAGCATCGGCCCGCGCCTTGATATCCGAACTGCGGATCAACATAGCCATCCGTGTTATTCGGACTGTTTTGCATCGCGATCTTCCTTGGCTTCACGCTGGAGTCGGCGTAGACGAAGATGGTGTCGTCTCCATGAATTTTCGACGAAGTACCGTTTCGATCGGCGACGACATCTCCCGTGCATCCCGTCATTCGGAACATCACGCCTCCAGGGTTCGAACTGCTTGCGGGGAGCCCCGTTTGCGGGTCATTCTTAGGGTTGTATTGGCATGCCGGTCCAGGAAGTTCGCACCGCAAGATCGGGTTGGAGAGTGCCTCCCCGCGCAGGTTTTGTTTCCCTTGCCCGTTCCAGAAAAGCGGCAGAGTCGAGGGGCTCGCCACGGCAGTCGCTGAGTAGGCGTGGAGAAGCCCGTTATAGGTGAATCCAATCTGAGCGGGAGTCGCAATACCCGCGGCTGCGACGCGAGAGGTCAGTTTGGCTCCGGCGATTTGATAGACCTGCGTGTTCTTCAAATAGACCTGGATGGCATTTCCCCAGTGGGACTCATCCTCGGTTTTCCAAGGGACCTGGTTGGAGGCGCCTCCCGGCCAACCCGCAGGGACAAACGACGTGAAGTTCCACCACCACTTTCCACCCGCGGTGTCGTAGGCGGTCATGAGAGGGTACGTATCCTCATTGCTTTCGGTATACAGAACCACCCCAAGACCTTGGTTCTTTGCATTCGAGATGCTTTGCGTCTTTTTCGCGGCTTCTTTCGCCTGGGCAAATACCGGGAAAAGGATGGCGGCGAGGATCGCGATGATCGCTATGACGACCAATAACTCGATCAATGTAAATGCTTTCTTTTTATTCATTCTATTCCTCCTGACATAAGGCAATAGGACATCCTCCAGAATGACAAGGATTCTGTATAAGTGAATGGAGTATGTTAATGCAGTACATGCAAGTGTGCATGTATGCCGGTTTCGCACATCCTGTCGAAACGCCTAATGCCCTAGATTGCGCCCATGATTTGTAGTAACAAGAACTGATATAGAATAACTCTTGCCTTAAGAGTCAAAGTCTGCACATCGTGTGTGTGCTTTGTTACTTGGACCCAAGTCTCAGGAGGAAGGTTACGGCCCTCCTAGAAAAATCTAAAAATTGTCATGGAGAGAGCTGGATACAGAAGCCAAATCGCTGTCTGAGGGGCTCCAGGTACGCTTGCACAGCCGGGCGGCGAATGCATGTGAGCATTTCTGCAACCGCTCGCTAGGGGAGGTCTACAGAAAGATGAGTCATCATGAAAACCTTGTTCGAGTCCACTTGAAGAACCTAGGGAAGCCCTCTAGCGACCAGGACCTTTCCATCTACTCGGATCAACTCGTGGTGGTCTTCCCGTTTGCTCCGGCGGGGCACACCGAAAGGCTTGAAGGACGAGCGGCTTTTTCGAGGTTTCTCGAGGCTATTGGAGAGTTCACTCAAGGGCATGAGGTGGCTGAAGTACGCTTCGAAGCCACGGACACGGGATTCATCCTGGAGTACGCGGAATCGTCGATATTCCGGTCGACCGGTGCCTCGTACGCCTCTCCCATTCTATGGAAAGCGGAAGTTTCGGAGGGTGTTATCACACGCTTAGCGGAGTATTACAACCCTCTAGCGGTGCTCAAGGCCCTCGGGGATCTGTAACTCACCCGAGAGCCTCGTTAAAGAATTCTGGTTGTAGGGAAAGCCTAGCCCGCGTTTCCAGGGGATTGAACATCAGGCTTGCCATCAGAGTTGGGGATGACCGCCATCTTGGTCCCGAGCAGATACATCGAGTATCTTCTTCCTGAATCCAGGCTAATTTCAACAGGTTTGGAAAATCCGGGCAACATCAGTTTGCCCTTTCCATTCGGAAGGAGCGCCACGTGGCCATCCACAGACCCTCCCGATGTGCCGACAAACTTAATCTCGTCTGAAGGCATTTTCTGAGCTTCGTTGCCCACGACACGATAGATTTCGAGGAGAGTGTCTGGTTCAGACGACGCTCGAGACTCGCCTGAAACCACCGCAAATTTTGGTGCGGCCCCCGTGCCTACGACGAGGATGGTGTGGGTTTGACCTTCGGCGGCGGTTAACTTGAAGTCATGGGATTTACCCTCTGCCTTCACCTGGAAGTTCTGCTCGCCGGGTTTGCAGCCAGTAAACCCGGTCCCCGTCCCTTGTCCCACTTGGGTGCCGACAATTTGCCCCCCGCGGGAGATATCTATAGAGGCGGATGTCATGTTGACCACCCGGACCATAGACGCTTTTTTGCGCTTGCTCACGACATCCTGAGCCTTTTGTTCGTCGCTCTTTCCACAGCCAGTTACGGCAAGCATGGCAATAAAGCAGAGGACAGAGATCTCAAGATGTCGTGATTTCATGAGGAATAGATTAGTCCGTTTTTGGAGCTTCTTGCTGGGCACCCTCGCCAGTGGATGGCGTTCGGCCAGCGGAATCTGCCTTGATGGGGGCGTCAGCCGAGGTTGTGGACGAGGTTCCTTCGCCAGAGCCGCAGCCCCAGAGAAGTCCCAATGCCATTACTACGAACATACTCTTGAATAAGGTTTTCATAATGTCTCTTGTTACTTGAAAGATTATGCATCCGTAAGGATACATTCCTATTATAGGACAATATTTGCGGTCGAATGGTGCCCCGCATTGTTCGGTTTTTAGCGAGAAAGTTTGTTCGAGTGACCTCCCAAGAGATGGGTCCGCCCGCGACCCTTGTAAGAACAAGCCATCTCTCACGTTCGCGAAAAAACAATTGGCCCCTTCCAATGGAAGGGGCCAATTGATCGACTGCTAGGAGTCAGACTTGATTAGGGTTGGTAATCAGGTCGGAACAACCAAGCGTAGGAGCCGTCCCACCAGTAGGACTGAGCGCACTTACCACCGGCATAGTAGTCGGTGTTCGGGTCAACTCGGTAGTCCGTGTCGGCTGGAGTCGTTTGCATACCCATCTTGCCAGTCTTTACGTGGCCGTCGGTGTATACCCAGACTGCGTCGTCGGAGTGAACCTTGTGCGAAGGTCCTGTGGAAGTGCCAACGTTACATCCTTGGATGAAGAACATTGCACCACCCACGCCAACGGCACCTGTTTGTGGGTGTCGACCTGGGTTGTATTGGCAAGCAGCGCCAACGGAGTCGCATCGCAGACCGGGGTTCGCGATTGCAAAGCCGAGAGCATTTTGCTTTCCAGTTCCTGTGTAAAGGAGTGGGAGAGTCGCTGGGCTAGCAGCAGCGGTGCCGCTGTATCCGTGCAACAGACCATTGTAA
>CAZBXR010000030.1:0-26349 GCA_964496145.1 uncultured Chthonomonas sp.
CGAGTCTGCCATCCACGTCGCAGGCGTCGAGCTCTGGTTCTACGGACAATTGATGGATGACTTGCGTCCCGAGTGGCAACGCATCTACGATTCTGCCCGTGCGGGGGTCATCGACGATCGTCCGTTTCCGTTCACCCCTGAAGAAATGACTCCAGAGTTTGTGATGGGCATCCTCGACCAGGCGCGAGAGATCGTCCGCCCTCTCATTGAAAATCCGAGCGCAGAAACCCTGGCGAAGGAGATGGAGAGTGCCCTGGGACCGATTGTGAAAGGACACGGCGCGTTGGCCCGACTGGCTTTCCACCCTGGATACCACCACGGCCAAATTCACTTCCTGATGACCGCTCCTGGTTTTCCGAAGTAAAAAAAGGCCCGTGACGTTGGGTACATCACAGGCCAATGGACTTTCTATCTTTTTGGCTTTAGATAGGATTCAGAGATCCCATTGAATTTTCGTTCTTCAAGAATCGTGCCAAGTGGCGCGCTTCCGTTTGAAAAAGATAGAAATGCTGTAAAAAGTTAGGGCAGGAACTCCTTTGTTTCCAGCAGTGCCCGCAAGCGAGCGGAGTCTGCACGAAAGGTATCGGGGTCGTACTTGATTTCGCTGGTGTAAAACTGGGCGAGAGAAGTGATGCCGCGCTCCTCTGCCATGGCCTTGAGTTCGGGAATGGCCATGTAGCGATTCCATCCCGAAATCTCTCTCTCACGGTAAACGGTCTCGATCTCCTCCTCCGATGGCATTCGATAGGTTTCTTCGTGCAGGAGACCGGCGAGCGGGAGCCGATCGCGCTTTGCAGGATCCTCGTTCGGATAACCCACCACGATCGTGGTGACGGGGAGGCATGTCTGAGGAAGCTCAAGGAAATCTGCAATGGCGTCCATAGAGTGGAGCGTGGTTCCCATGTAGCAAATGCCGAGGCCCTCGGCCTCGAATCCCAAACATACGTTTTGGGCGACGATCATGGCATCAAAAGCAGCGACATGGTAGCCGATGAGGTTGTTGAAGTTGTCCTTCGCGTTTCTCAGCTTCAGCCACTCCCGTGTCCGCCACCAATCCGCGCAAAACGTGACCACGAGAGGCGCCTCTAGAACCATCTTCTGGTGAAAATGCATCTCGTACATGCGTTTCTTTCGCTCCTCATCCCGAGTCAGCACGATGGACATGCTGTTCAGGTTTCCGGAGGAGGATGCTCCCGCCACTGCCTCGTGGCACACTCGCTCTACGAGAGTCGGATCAATGGGATCAGGCTTGAACTTACGAATGGAGCGATGCTGGAGGAGTAGTTCCGAAACTGCGGACATGCCCCCGAGTCTACCGCTTGGAATCAGGTGGCCCTGAGAAACGAAAAAAGCACCCAAGAGGGGTGCTTTCAAAAAAGTTATGGCTGCCGCAATAGGACTCGAACCTATGACCCGCTGATTAACAGTCAGCTGCTCTACCGACTGAGCTATGCGGCAACGCGTCTCAGTTATACCCAAGAATCGGAGACTCGGGGGAGGATTTGTAGGTCCTAAAGAAATTTTTCGTGGAAGTTCAGGCGGACTCTTCTTCGTCCGGAGCTTCGGGGGAATAGGGCGCCGCGGATTCTCGAAGAATCTGATGGAGACGCACCAAAATCTTTGCCTCGACTCCGCAATTCTCAAAGAAGGTGTTCAGGTCCGCGATAATCTGGCGGCGTGTTCGACGCCCGCGCTTCGACCTTCCTGCATAAAATGCCTCGACGCCCTCTGCCTGAAACTTCTTGTGCCAGAGCGTGACAGTCGAATAAGGAATGCCATAGTGACTGGCGGCTTGGGCCCTCGTCATTTGCCCAGACTCAATGGCCAAAGCTATCTGTATTTTTTCCTCAGAAGTCCAAGAACGCCGCCCAGCCATAGGTTACTCAAGCTCGTAATCGTGTACCCAGTCAACACTACAGTAACACTTTCAGATTCAATCATACCACGGGCTTCATGAACGCTGAAGTGACGTTTTGCACTGTTTTTGTCTTGACAAGAACCCTTCGATGAGAGTGTCCCACCCTGCAGGACTAAATCCTGGTCGATAATTACAAATTAAGCGCCAAAACTTTACCGGAAAAGTGATGAAGCGTTGAAGTGTCGCAAGGAAATATTTTGCAAATTATTTGAAATTGGTCCGCTGAATATTTTGGGTCCAAAATCTGCATATGCAGGAGGTAGGGGACGAACAAAGAGGATCGCACTGGAGGGGAAAGTGGCGGAGAGGGTGGGATTCGAACCCACGGTGCCTTGCGACACACCGCATTTCGAGTGCGGCGCACTAGACCACTATGCGACCTCTCCACCGGACATTATGGCAGAACATTCAATCATTCGCAGGGGTGAGGTTCGCAACTTTTCCACCGGGGAGCAGTCGGTACATTCCTGGGCCTGGCAACGGTGTTTTGATGGGCAGGCCAGGGAAAATCGGAATGGCATCGTGGAGCTTGTTCACGGATCGAACGTCGGCGGCCTGATATCCAGCCTCTGGACCATAGACATAAACAGCCTCGCTGTTTTGAGATAAGTAAGCTTCCGCAAAGGCAGAACTCACGCGGTCTTGGGCCAAGTTGATCGCGCCTCCGATGCGTGTGACGATCTCGCCAGATATTGTAAGGAGAGGGCGTCCTTCTTCCGCAGGTTGAGGCGGCGGAAGTACCAAGATTCTCTGGAGCGCGCCGTATTTACGCGTAAGCCGTATCGCCAGAGAGGCTGAACTTTGACCGAGTTCATCCGTAAGACTCAATCCCTCAGACACCTCAAATTTCGAACCTGGAAATGGCCACCGCCCCTCTAGATACAGGCCCGAGGTGTCTGAGCTGAACAAAAACAGAGCACGGCGTAGCGCCTTCAAGCCATCTTCAATGTGCGAAAGGGATCCGGTAAGACAATATCTTTGGTAGCAGAACTCCGAATAGCTGAGATAGTCGTTCAGCGTGGCCTCGCTCTGGTTACCGCCTTCAAAAGAGTGATAGAGGATGTCGCCGATGCGAAACTTATCTATTGCGGGAGCCAATGCGAGAACTTGCTTGGCTCGCTCTTTGTCCCGGGTGAAACGGGCAAACTCCATGAGCCTCGCCAGGGAATAAGCAGAAACGTTCAGCTGCCCTTTCCCTCCAAATGATTCTGCCCGCACGGGGCCCTTTAACTTACTCACCTTCGACAAGATAGCCGCGCCTCTTTCCGAGAAAGGCTGATCGAAGTCCCTGGCGCGCATCACCATTTGAGGGTTCTCCTCGTACACCAAGCCCATGTTTTGCCGCAACCATTCACGCTCTTGTGGTTCAAAGTTGTTGCGAAGCTCCACGACAGAGACAGAAAATCGCGGACTTCTGCCGACGACGTTCGCATCTCCTCGCTGGTAGCCGGCCATGCTGTCGCCTTGCCACATCTTGGTCACCAGGTAATCGAAAGCCCGCTGAGCGATGCGAAGAGCGCCCTTATCCGAAGTTTCATTCAGAACCATGCCGAGGGTCACGACCATGTCAGCATTCGAGCGAGCCATCTTATCCACTTCAACTTGATCGAAGTTGACGGTGTTGCTTCCTCTGAAAAAGCCTCCATCCACCCAATCGACAAGGCTCGATTGGAGAGCGGGGTAAAGGGATCGCTTCAGGTCCTCGTCGGATCCCAGAAGCCAAAGATACTGCCACGCGAAGGGACGGACCACCTGGCGGCTCTGCGAAACGAGGCCACCGAAACGAGGGTCAATGTTTTGTGTGAGAAACTCAAGGTGGCCCTCAAAGTTGGGCAATTCGAGGCTTTCCCGTTCCACGTTCGCGCGGTCGGTCGCGTTCTTATCCTCAGCATCCGGCCGACTCCATACGTCCCGGCTTTCCCGGGCGATGGTTCGAATTCGCGTCATCATCCAAGACTGACTCGGTACCCGAAGCGAGTTGGTGATGTACACACCGTCGATCAGTTTCCCTTGTGGGCTAATGAACCATATTTGGAAAAGCGGGTCAAATCCTATCCTCGACCTTGTCGTAGAGAGGAACAATGACTGCATTTGGGGGTAAGTGGAAGTATCGACACGAACGGGGACCGTGTAAGAGTTCACCATGTCGCAGAGATCACGGTCACGAAACCAATACTTATCCGCAAAACGCGTTGCGCTACTAGCCGGGCTCCCGACAAGGAGCATGATGGGCTTGTCCAATCGCCGGGCGATCGCCAAGGGGTCTTGGTCCATCGTTTTCCAATTCACGGTTTGGCGAGAGCCAGAAAGGAGGAATTCGCTCGACTCCACGGTGAGCTCGTTTTCGGTCGCCGGGGGGATGAGCGGGCGAACCTCGCGGCCAAACAAACCCATGAGGACCACCAAGATGGTGACCGCAGAAGCGGCAGGGTAGGTCTGCTTTGGAGATTGGGTTGGCATCGCGCTAGCCCTATTCTATTCGAGACTGCTATAATTTCGACATGCCCCTATCTATGGACGAGGTCAAGCACGTCGCCCAACTTGCTCGATTAGAACTTACTGAGCAGGAACTTCTGCAGATGAAATCAGAGCTTGATACGCTCCTGTCGGCATTCGAAACGATGGCCGCGTACGATCTCCCAGACGTGGAGCCAAAGGCCCATGCGGTCGCCGTGGTCAACGTTATGGGTGAAGATGTCATTCGGCCAAGTCTGACCCGCGAGGAAGCTCTTTCGAACGCCCCCCGAAGCCGAGCGGGCCTTTTCCTCGTGCCCAATATCCTGGAGGACTGATGCCGCTACAAATTTCTAGAACTGCAACTGAAACTGCCGCACTCTTGCGCTCGAAGTCCATCTCGGCTGTCGAAGTCGCCCAAGAGGCACTGGCCCAAGCAAAGAAGACCGAGCCGCTTGTCCAAGGATTCTTAACTTTGGATGAAGAGACGGTTCTCCAATCCGCTCACGAGGCGCAGGCCCTTCTCGATTCGGGGAATGGAGGGGTGCTCACCGGAGTGCCCTTGGCGATTAAAGACAACATCAGCACTCGGGGCACACTTACGACCTGCGCCTCCAAGATTTTGCAGGACTATGTGCCTCCGTTTGATGCTGGCGTCATTGATTTCGCGAAGCAAACCGGCATGACCTTGTTCGGGAAAACGAACCTGGACGAGTTTGCGATGGGCTCGAGTTGCGAATCATCTGCTTTTCACCCGTCCTTCAATCCGTGGGATACGACTCGCTCTCCAGGAGGGTCGTCGGGCGGTTCTGCCGCCGTCGTCGCCGCGGGGGTCGTGCCTCTTTCGCTTGGAAGCGATACGGGAGGTTCGGTGCGAATGCCGGCTGGTCTCACCGGGACCGTTGGATTTAAGCCAACCTATGGGCGAGTCTCGCGGTATGGCCTTGTGGCATTTGCTTCATCGCTGGACCAAATCGGCCCCTTTGCGACCAACGTGGAAGATTGCGCGATGTTAAGCCACGTCATTTCGGGCCATGATGACCGAGATAGCACGTCGCTGCGCGATGCAAAGATACAGCTTCATGGTTTGAAGGAGGGCTCACTCAAAGGGCTAAAGATTGCGGTTCCAAAGGAAACCTTGGGGAGCGAGATCCAGCCGGGCGTTGCGGATGCAGTTCAGTCGGCGATCGACACTTTGATTCGTGAAGGCGCCGAGGTGACGGAGGTCTCTGTTCCCACGATTCCACTGGGTGTCGCCACCTATTACGTGATCGCTCCTTGCGAGGCCTCGAGCAATCTTGGGCGATTTGACGGAGTGCGTTATGGGCCGCGAATGGAAGGAGAAGGGCACGTGGGCGCGGTGGCTTCTACCCGAGGCCAACTGTTTGGCCACGAGGTAAAGGCGAGAATCATGATCGGCACCTACGCGCTCTCCGCCGGATATTACGACGCGTATTACACGCAGGCGCTGAAGGTGCGGGCCCAAATGGCGGCAGAGTTTGAGAATCTGTACCAGTCCTACGATGTGGTCTTGAGCCCCACTTGTCCGATTGTCTCCTTTAAGATCGGGGAGCTAAGCGCCGACCCGATGGCGCTCAAGGTGCTGGACTACTGCACGGTCCCCGCCAACATGGGCGGATTCCCGGCGATCAGCCTGCCTTGCGGGCTCAGCGAAGGACTTCCGGTTGGAGTGCACCTCATGGGACCCGTGATGGGCGATGAGCGGCTCCTTCAGATTGCCTATTCGGTGGAACAAGCCCTTCCTGCAGGATTCCTTCAGGCTCCTGTCCTCTCGTAAGCCTTCGAGATGAAACTCACCCGGTACCAGAAGAGGGAAGTGAAGAGGTTTTTCAGGAATCTCAACGATCCCACGTCCTTCTGGTTGTTGACAGGTGGATTCGTCATGGCGTGGACGCTTTCCTCGGCTTCGCAGTTTGTAACGATCCTCCCATCTCTCTTCTTTGGGCTTACGCCCCTTCTTTATTGGCTGGGTCGAGCCTATGTTCAAACCAAGAAGAATCCCTTCGAATCCGCCCAGATTTTGTACGTCTGGAACGAAGCCAAGGATAGGATTAGCCGCTTAGAAGCGGCGATTCGAGAGCAGAAAAAGGTTTTGGGCGTGGACATGTCCGATCTTCTCGTGACGGTGCGACGTGTTCACCAGTCCCTCTTCAACGCGCTGCGAAACGCGGATGATCTTGCTGACGAACTCACGAAGAGTGAGAGATCCATCGGCCCCATTGCGAATGCGCCTCCGGCGGCACCGATCGCGGGCTCCGGGCCAGAGACCAACCGGCTCTTGCAGA
This sequence comes from uncultured Chthonomonas sp., assembly GCA_964496145.1. GTDB lineage: Bacteria > Armatimonadota > Fimbriimonadia > Fimbriimonadales > Fimbriimonadaceae > UBA2391. The sequence continues at coordinate 6,679 of CAZBXR010000030.1, forward strand.
TTGCAGAAAAGCAACGCGCCGAGTACCTGAAAACTCACAACTCGCTCCACGATAGTGTTTCACGAACCATCGCCGAAGCAAGAGTGTTTGTCACGACTTTGGACAATGTCAGAATACGGTTGTTAGGTTACCGAATGATCAACATGTCTGATGACTTTGGGCGAGAGGAGTTTCTCCATTCATTGACGGAGGTGAAAACCTCGCTTGATTCGATGGATAAGTCGCTAGGCGAGATCAATCTCGACCCTTATGGGCTCTATTCCAACAAGAATTCTCAACAGTTAGATTCGAATCCTGTTGAAGTGAACGACGTTGAACCTCCACAGGAGCAGCGATCTTGAGGGTTGCCTGCCCTGCCAAAATCAATACTTTCTTGGCGGTGGGTCCACCCGATAGGTCGGGATATCACCCCATCAGGACGGTTTTCCAAGCGGTAGGATTGTACGACTACCTAACGATCACGCCTTCATCAACAGGAGTGAGTCACGTCACGAGTACCTGGGGTGAGTTGCCCGAGGAGAACACCTTGACCAAGGTATTGAGATTCTGCGCGGAGCTCATCGATATCCCTCCTCTCCATGTCCACCTCGAGAAGAATATCCCCAGTCAGGCTGGATTAGGGGGAGGTTCCTCCGATGCGGCGGGCCTCTTGCGAGGGTTAGAAGCCATGCTTGGTTCTTTCGCGGTGGGGCACCAGCAGATGGTGGCGGAAGCCGTCGGGGCCGACGTGTCGTTTTTCCTCGTAGGAGGATGTGCCCGCGCCGAAGGGTACGGAGAGAAAATCCACCCGCTCCCCGATCCAGAAAGGCACTGGGTCGTCATTGCAAAGCCGGCCCTGGGTATCTCCACCGCAGAGGCTTACGCAAAACTTGATGCGATCGAACGCGAGTGGCTGCCGTTTCCGGAGGATCCCTATGCTTTCCACAATGATTTCGAACGAATCATGCCGTGTGACCTAGACGATATTCGTGAACACTTGTTGGTAAAGAAAGCGAAGTGCGCTGGGTTATCGGGGTCAGGTTCTGCGATATTTGGGCTTTTTGAGAGTAAAGAACTAGCAGAGAATGCCTCTGAGGCCCTGAGGAGAGATATGTCTGTTTTTGTCGTCCCCACGCTTACGAGGCAGGAAAGTCTATGGATATCTTAGTTCTCGCGGGGGGGGCGGTGTGACGATGCGCTTCGCGCGGAGGCAGGCACAGAGTGGCGGGCAATGCTGCCTTGGGGGAGCCGTACCATGCTTGCCCACACCTATCGCGAGCTAGAGGGTCTGGGTAGGATCATCATCGTCGGACCGCCTGGAATTGAGCCTGTTCCCACCGTCGCGGCAGGGAAGACGTTCATCGAGAGCCTCAGAAACGGGTTGGATGCCGTCACTTCCGACACGTTTTTGCTGGTCACAGCCGATATTCCGTTCATCACGCGAAAGAGCATTGATTCGTACTTGGCTCAATGTCCCGCCGAGGTGGGAATCTGCTATCCGCTGATTCCCGTCGAATCATGCGAGCGAGAGTTTCCCGGACTGAAACGAACCGGTTGGAAATTGAAGGAAGGGCAGTTTACGGGGGGGGGAATATTTGCCGAATCCGAACTTCCGACATGCAAAAATTGCTCCCTTTGCTTGAACAGGCCTATGCCGTCCGCAAGAACGTCCTTAAACTCGGTGCCATCGTGGGTGTCCAGACGCTCGTGATGCTCATCCTCAGCAAACTTCTTCCTGGCGGAGTGGCAAAGCATAGGCTGGAAAGCGCGGTTTCAAAAAGCCTTGGTGTCCAAGCCCGAGGGATCATTGCGGACCTTCCAGAGATTGGAACGGATATAGACTCTCACGAGCAATACACCGTTGCGTTAGAACTTCTCAAGAAACTGAGTTGAGGGCCTGAAGGGACCTAGAAAAATTGCCGATCATAAGAATGAGATGATCGATGCAATGCCTCGCGGAATAGACCCAAAGCTCACAGAGCGTTACCTCCTCGGTATGGGCGATATCCTGGATGCATCTGTGTGGTGGGACCACGGGAGCCTGAGGGCTTGCGTTACGGTGGTGGATAGCACTCCCATTACGGACCAAGAGATCAAGCAAAAATGCGTCGAGGAGCTTGGCTTACACCAAACCCCCCGTGCGATTACGTTTTACGGCCGTAGAGCCGCCGAGAATTCTCAGATGTCGTCTTCGTCGTCGATTTCGTCCTTCAACTCATCCATGGCATTGAGCGACGCTTCCGCGTTGCGAATTGCTGCCTGAGCCACTTCGGCTGCGAGTTGACTGATTGGCTTCACCTGCCGATTGGGGCAGTTGTTGCAAACAAATTCCACGTTTACCGATCGGAGCCAGTTCGGCACCTTTTCGATCGTCTTTCCGCAAGTACAGTTCACCATTTGGGTAATTATTTCCTAACTTTCGTTCTTTAAATCGCTGCCCTCGGGTGTGTTCAACCCGTCCGCTAACAATTTCTTTCGGCGCGCTTCCGATTCCAGCTGTTCCTGGTACTCCGCGTAGTGCGCCTCTGTTTGCCGGTGGCTAATCACGCCGTTCAGCCACATCACCACGAATCCGCCCAAGTAGATCAGGGATAAATATCCTTCGGTCTTTTGGCCTGGGTCCCGAATCACCATCTCGCCCTTCAGAAAACCAATAATGCCTACGATCAGCAAAATCGCGGCGATCCAAAAATAGGTGTTCTTCCAAGCGGCTGGTTTGGGTGGAGCTTTTTCTTCGGGCACTGCCGCAAATTATACCCTTCTATGCCTCTTCTCCCTAGAAAAACTTAGACTATGTAGAATCCTGTCGGGTAAATTGGAAGGGTGATCGTCCAGTACGAGAATCCGTTTCTATTGACAAAGTCGTTCGAACCCAAAGGGGATCAAGGGACGGCGATTGAATCTCTCGTAGATGGGCTCGATTCGGGGTATCGCTACCAAACTCTCCTAGGGGCGACCGGTACGGGAAAGACGTTCACGATGGCGAGCATCATCGCGAACTCAAAGCGGCCGGCGCTCATCATCGCCCACAACAAAACCCTCGCCGCTCAACTTTGTCAGGAATTCCGGGCTTTCTTTCCCGAAAATTCGGTTCAGTACTTCATCAGCTACTACGATTATTATCAGCCAGAGGCCTACGTTCCCGGCACCGATACATACATCGAAAAGGACTCAAGCGTGAATGATGAAATCGACCGTCTGCGTCACGCCGCCACCCAGTCTCTTCTGGAGAGAAAGGACGTCGTTATCATCGCGAGTGTCAGCTGCATCTACGGCCTAGGCTCTCCAGACACCTACGCCGAAGGGGTCGTCACGTTCGAGAACGGAGTCGAATTCAGCCTCGATGAAGTGCTGAAGTCACTCACGCGGATGCAATTCACCCGGAACGACTTGGTTCTCGACCGAGGAACGTTCCGCGTTCGCGGAGATGTCCTTGAGATTCAGCCGAAGGACGAGGATCTCGTGACGAGGGTGGAGTTTTTCGGAGACACCGTCGAAAGAATCCGAATCGTCGATCCTCTTACCCAACATGTCATCGATGAGCCGGGCAAGATCTCCGTTTTTCCCGCAACCCACTACGTCACTCCCTTCGAAAAAATCGACAAGGTCCTCGAGCAAATCGAGGCTGAGACGGCGGCTCAGTGCGAGTTCTTTAAAGCCTCGGGGAAGTTGCTGGAAGCGCAGCGTCTTCGTCAAAGGGTCGATTTTGATATCGAGATGATGCGAGAGGTGGGTTACTGCAACGGAATCGAAAACTACAGCCGTTACTTCGATGGACGCGAAGTCGGGTCTCCGCCCTACACCTTGCTTGACTTTCTTCCCAGCGATGCCGTCATCTTCATCGATGAATCTCACCAAACTCTGCCCCAGATTCGGGCGATGTACAACGGTGACCGTCAGAGGAAATCCGTCCTGGTGGACTATGGCTTCCGGTTACCCAGCGCCCTCGACAACCGGCCTCTCATGTTTGAAGAGTTCCTCGAGCGGGTGCCGCAACTCGTCTTCGTCTCGGCTACTCCAGGGCCCTTCGAGCGTGAAAATTCGCAGAACACGGCGCAGCAAATCATTCGCCCGACATACCTGCTCGATCCGGAGATTTCGGTTCGGCCTACCAAGGGGCAGATCGACGATCTGATCAATGAGATTCAGGCGCGGGTCGCTCGGGGCGAGCGCGCCCTGGTCACCACACTTACCAAAAAGATGGCCGAAGACCTCACGAGCTATCTGCAAGATGTAGGAGTGAAAGTGAACTATGTTCACTCGAACGTGCACTCGCTGGAGCGGCCGGAAATCCTGCGGGACCTGCGTTTAGGGGTCTACGACGTGATTGTAGGAGTCAACCTCTTGCGAGAGGGACTCGACTTGCCGGAAGTGACCCTGGTGGCCATTCTAGACGCCGACAAGGAGGGGTTCCTTCGGAGTGAAACCAGCTTGATTCAGACCATCGGGCGGGCCGCAAGAAACGAAAACGGATTGGTGATCATGTACGCAGATCGAATCACCGATTCAATGCAAGCGGCGATGGGAGAAACTGATCGTCGGCGCGAAATCCAGCGGGCATACAACGAACTTCATGGGACGCGACCCCAAACCGTGAAAAAGGAGGTGCGGGAAACCATCCGCAGCTACGAATTGGTCGCCGAAATGGCCGCACAGTATGGCGACGAAGTGCGGGAGAATCTCAACAATGATGGGTTGCCGCTTCGGATCGAAGACTTACCGATATTGATCTCCGATCTTGAAAAGCAAATGAAAGAGCTTGCCAAAACAATGGAGTTCGAGAAGGCCGCCGCCGTGCGAGATGAGATTGCCAGTCTGCGGAAAATGATGGGTGTGTCAGACGGGTCTCTGGGCCGAGAGAAGAGAAAACTCCCCCCTCGGCGCCGAGACTGAACTGCCTTTTACGACCCTAAGCGAGCCTTCGTCGCCTCGAAGTCATCCACCAGCGACTTGATCGTGTCGAGGCCGCCTTGCCAGAACTCTCTGCTGGTCAGATCGACCCCCACGATGCTAATCAGCTCTTGGGGCGATTGGGCCCCGCCCAAGCGCAGAAGCCGCTCGTACTTCTCGACGAAGGGCTCGCCTTCGCGCTTTGCTTGTTGGTACAGCGACATGGTCAGCAATTCGCCAAACGCATAGGCGTACACATAGAATGGCGAGAAGAAGAAGTGGCTCACGTACGTCCACCAGATCCTATGATTCTCGCTCAGCTCAATGCTGGTGCCGAACATAGCTTGTAGTTCCTCTTGCCAGATATCCCCGAACTCTTCTGCGCTCAGTTCGCCAGAGTCTCGACGTTGCCGGTGGGCTCGCTTCTCAAATCGATACATGGCGATTTGGCGGAAAACCGACGCAAAGGCGCCTTCGATCTTATCGGCGAGCAGAGCGAGTCGGTCTTTATCATTCGCACCCTTGATGAGGTCTTCGAACACGAGCATCTCGGCAAAAATGCTCGCAAGCTCGGCCATGGGGAGAGTGCCGTTGAAGTTGAAGTAGGTTTGTTCGCGACTGAGTGACCCGTGGACTCCGTGCCCTAGCTCGTGGGCCAAGGTTTCCACGTCCTTGAGCTTGTTGAGATAGCTCATCATGATCACGGGGTGCGTGTCCGGCGTGTTCGGGCTGCAGAAAGCGCCTCCGGTCTTGCCCTGTCGCGATTCTGCGTCGATCCAGCCCTTTTCAAAGAACTCATCGGCGCGGTCTCGCAAGGTAGGACTGAACTTCCCAAATGCGTCGAGAACGATGCGTCGGGCCTCCTCCCATTGAATCTGCTCCTCTGCCTCGTGCAGTGGTGCATACCGGTCGATTTCGGTGAGCGTCGCCAGCCCAAGAATCTCTTTCTTGAGTTTGTAATACCGCTCTACGGTGGAGTAGTTTGCGACACACAATTCTTCCACCACGTCCACGATGCTTTGCTCAAGTTCATTGGCGAGGTGTCGTGCTTGCTCCGGATACGAGAACCGACGCAGGCGGTCATCCAGCCGCTTGTCGGCCAAGAGGGTGTTGTAAGTGAAAGTGAGAACTCGCTCTTGCTCCTTCAATCCTGCGGTAAAAGCCTCTCCGGCGGCCTGGCGGACGCTTCGAGATGAATCTCGAAGGTGGTTGAGGACTTCTTCGAGGCTAAGCTCTTCTCGTTCTCCCGTCACCGGGCTTTGGAAGTGGTAAACGTGATTCGCCGTCACCTCATCAAACAGTCGGGTCCAGGCGCGTGTGCTGACATTGGCGACCTCTTCAAGCAAGACTTCCTCCGTTTCAGAAAGTCTATGATCTTTCAACGCGCGTACCCGGCCGATGTAATGCCGATAGTTGTCTAGCTTTGGATCCTGAAGGACCGGATGGAGGACATCATCAGACACAGATTGCAGTTCAAGCTCGAAAAAGACGAGCTTGACTCGAACCCCAGAGTCCTTCTCCATTTGTTCGGCAAAGAAGGCGCCGATCTCGGGGTTATCTGCCTCGACTGCATACCGGAGGTTGGCGTACAGCGTGGGTTTTGCGCAGTCCTCGCAGAGATTTTCCAAACTCTGGACGGCCCGAAGCAAAGTATCTGCATCCAGAGTCGGGCTGTCGATCTTGCCTCGAAACTCTTTGGCAAAGGAGTCTGCCGCCGCCATAGCGCGCGCCCATGTACTCTCAATATTGGGATCGTCTAGCGATTGGTAAAGGGCAGAAAGGTCCCATCGAACACGAGGCGATTCCAGAGGAGCCGAGGTAGTTGACATGAATCAAATTATGGCTGATCGCCCCTCAAAGGTTCCAGAATTGTCGATCTTACGGCGTGGTCATATCGCCACTGGCTTGCGCTTCAGCAACCTTAGGCTGTTCAAAATCACTACCACGGTGGAGCCTTCGTGTCCTATCACCGCCAGCAAAAGAGGCATGGTCGGCGACCATTGGCGTAAGGGAAGAGACGACCAGAAGAAGGACAGGATTGTGAGCATCAAAATGATGCCTGCGGCGAAAACCAGATTGAATCGGATGATCCGATTTGTGCGTTTTCCGAGGTCGATCAGTTCCGGCAATTGGTCGATTCTGTCTCGAACCAGCACCACGTCTGAAGCATTGAGAGCGACATCGCTCCCCAATCCGCCCATCGCCACACCAAGGTGGGCCGAAGCGAGCGCGGGAGCGTCGTTCACCCCGTCGCCAACCATCATCACGGTCTTGCCCCCGTGGGTCCAATCGGCTATGATCCGAGACTTATCCTCTGGCATCAGGCCCGCGAAGACTTGATCCAGTTCAATGTCTTTCGCGACAGATTCTGCGGTCGCTCGGTGGTCACCGGTGATCATGGCAACCATGCCCACACCGAGTTTCTTAAAGGCATAGAGGGTTTCCTTCACGCCTGGGCGGACCGAATCGACCATTCCAAAGCATGCCCATCCCGAATCGCTATGCATCAAAACGGCGGTCAGCCCGCGTGACTGCATCTCTCTGACGTGGTCACGAAACTCATCAGGCAACTGCAGCCCTTGCTCCACGAAGAGTTTGGGTTGGCCGATGGAGACCGTTTCCCCATCGATTTCTGCTCGAACCCCCTTGCCGGCCACGGCGGTATGGCTCTTGGCCTCGAGCAGAGGAATCCCTTCCGAAGTCGCGCCTCGCACGAGAGCCGATGCAATGGGGTGCGTGCTAAAGGCCTCGGCGGTTGCCGCAAGTTGGAGCGCTCTTCGGGAAGGCCCCTCCATGGGGTGCCCCGGATACCAACAAAGGACTTGGCCCTCCGCATGAGGTCCTGAGCCTACCGAGGCCATCGCGTGTGATGATACGCACACCTCGCGCAGGGATGGTTTCCCTTCGGTGATGGTCCCGGTCTTATCCATCGCAATGGCATCGACCTTTCCCACGAGTTCGATATATTCTCCCCCCCGGACAAGGATGCCCTGCCGAGCCGCATTTGCCATCGCGCTCAGGGTCGCGGCGGGCGAAGAAATCACGAGTGCGCAGGGGCTGAGCGCCACAAGCAAGACGATCGAACCCATGAGGGCTTCTAGGGTGGGCTGCTTCAAGAGTAGCCTCACCACGAGCGAGAGAGCAAACACGACAATGACAAAAATCGTGTACCGCTGCCCAAACCACTCGGAGATCCGTTCGCCGCTGGCTTTGCGGTCCTGAGCTTCTTCCACCACTCGGACAATGCGGTCGAGCATCGTGTCTCCCGGTTCCGAGGTGACCCGTAAAACCAACATTTCCGATTGGTTTTGGGTTCCGGCCATAACGGATTCTCCAGAGACCTTCTCGACAGGTCGCGATTCGCCGGTCATGGCACTCTCGTCGATCGAAGCTCTCTCCGTCGTGAGTTCGCCGTCAGCCGGGACTTGCTCGAACGGAGGCACGCGGATGAGGTCCCCCGCCTTCACTTCTTCGATGGGAACGGTGACATCCACCCCGTCTCGCACACAGATGGCCGTGTCGGGCCGAAGCTTCATGAGACTTTCGATGGCGTTGCGCGTGCGCGCCATAGAGAGGTGCTCGAGGGTGGTGCTCAGGCTGAAAAGGAACAATAAACCGGCTGCATCGGCGACGTGGCCGACGGCGATGGCTCCGACTGCCGCCAGAATCATCAAGAGATGGACATCGATCTTGCGCTCACGAAGGGCGCCCCAGGCATCCTTCACGGCATCAACTCCGCCGAAAGCCACGGCGGCATAATGCAGCATTCCCAATCCTGGAATGAATCCTATGACCAGAAAGACTCCACAAAGTATCGTGAGCCAAGTCTCGGAGTCGATCTTTTTCAGCATCTGATTCTATTGTACGCCTGTTGGCGGCGAGAGAACGGTTTGTAAACAAGAGCGGGTGCGAGACTGAACGCCTCGCACCCGCCATCACTTTCTCCAGAATCAGGCCGAAGGAGCGGCTTCTTCTGGTTCCACATTCTTCTTCTTCACCATGTCATCGAAGATCGTGTACGAGCAAGGAATGACCAGAAGGGTCAGCAATGTCGACAGGGCAATGCCGCCGATGATGATGATTCCAATGGTCTCCCGGAACTCCGATCCTCGACCCACCGCGAGTGCCACGGGAAGCATCCCGAGAATCACCGCGAGAGAGGTCATCATGATCGGGCGCAGACGGGTCGGACCCGCCTCCAGAATGGCGTCTTCTCGGTTCATCCCCCGTTCCCGTAGAGTATTCGTATAGTCCACGAGAAGGATCGCGTTCTTACCCACCAAGCCAACGAGGGCAATGATTCCGATAAAGCCAATGATGGTGAGAGGCTTATCGGTAAGAACAAGGGCCAGAATCGCCCCAATCATCGCCTGGGGTTGGGCCAACTGGATAATGAACGGATAGAGAAGGTTGTTGTACAGCGACGCCAACAGCGCGTACACGAGGATAAACCCGACCAGCAAGGCGCTCATGAGATACTGACCCTCACGGGCTTGCACGTCGGCCTGGCCAAGGTTTTTCTGCGTGACGCCTTCCGGAATCAGCTTGTTGTCCTGTAGCCACTTGTCTATCTCCGCTTGCTTCGAACCGGCAGCAAGACCAGGCAAGAGCCCTGCGGTGATCCGGATTTCCTCTTGTCGAGTTCGGCGTTCCACCTTATCCAAGGCCGTCGTGTTCTCGATCCGAGCCACGCTATCCAGGTAAATCGGGTTCCCTTGACGGAAGGCGACAGGAACTTGGCCGATCAGGTCGGGGTTGTTCTTGTCCACTTCGTCCAAAAGAACTCGAACGTCGTATTCACGTCCTCGTACCCGGAATTTCGTCTGATCGTTGCCTTCGTACATCGTCCGAAGGGCGAGACCGAGTTCGGCCGCCCCTAGACCAGCATCGGCAAGGCGAGCCCGGTCTGGGATTGCGCGCAGTTCGGGCTTTCCTGGCTTGGAGGAGCTATCGACGTTGATGACGCCTTCGATAGCGCCTTCGGCGAGCTTGTCCCGAATGCCCAAGGCCGTCTTTTCAAGCAAAGCGCGGTCATCGGAGCGGAGCGAGATTTGAATCGCGGCCCCGAATCCTTGCTGTTCGCCGGTGGAGACGTTAATCTGCGCGCCCGGCACTCGGCCGATCGCCGCCAACATGTCTCCCTGGACCTTCGTTGCCTTGACGCGTCGCAGCCTCTCTTCATGCTTGACCCAAAAGGCGATGCTATCCAAGAGTGCGGCCTTTTCGTACAAGGTCACGTCGACCTGAGCAAAGTTCGCGCCCTGGTCGGATGCACCAAGACCGGTCCCCTTCGAACCAATCCGTGTGACGGTGTATTTCGCCTCGGGATGGTCTTTGACCGCCTTTTCAACGTGTTGAGCTACGCGCTCTGTTTCCGCGAGGCTCGCCCCGGGCGGCAGTTGAATTCCGATATTCACTTGCTGAGCATCGGAGAGAGGGAAGAATTGGAACGAGAATAGATCCGAACCTTTCCAGGTCTTGTAGAGGTGGCCTCCCACGCCGGCGACCGCCAAGACAGCGCCAAAGAAAAGTCCCCCGAGGAGGAGCTGATAGGTGGCGTATTTCCGACCGACGTTAAGCACGATCGCAATCAACGCGAGAATCAAGATTCCACCACCGAGGACAGGCATGGGGCCTTTCCCCGTGGCTCCGCCGACGATATTCGCGAGAACAATGAGCCCCACGAGCCCGGCGAGCGCGCGCTTAGCACCAAACCGGCGAGCGAAGTAGAGCCATGTGAAAATGACAATCGAGCCGATCAGCCCAAGGCTGAATCCCGTCATGGCCGTGCTTGGGCCCGAGAACCCGCCCACGATAAACATAATCAGGCCGACCAGAGCCACCCAACCCGCGGAAAAAGTAAACCAACGGTGCTGAATGGACCACTGTAGAGCCCTTTTGTAGGCACGCTCGAACTTCCCGAAGACTCGTTCGAAGGAGTGCGCCAACTTACCGCCCATTGCCTCGGCGTCTTCGCCCTTCTTGTACCAACGGCTCGCCAACATGGGAGTGATGGTAAAGCTCACGAAGAGCGACAGCATAACGGCCACCGCAAACCCGATCCCGAGCGGACGGAAGAACTGGCCCACGATTCCACCCATGAAGCCCACGGGAAGGAATACGACCACGTCTGCGAGAGTGATTGCTATGGCGGCGAGGCCGATTTCTGCCCGGCCATTGATGGCCGCATCGATAGGATCCTCGCCCATCTTCAAGTGCCGGTAGATGTTTTCGAGAACGACGATGGCGTCATCGACCAAAACACCGACCGCCAGCGAGAGCGCAAGCAGCGAGAGGTTGTTGATCGTAAAACCGAGCAACTGGTAGATCATCAACGTCGCAAAAAGACATACCGGGATGGCAATGGCGACGATGAGCGTCCCTCGGAAGTTGTGAAGGAACAAGTACACGATAAACGCAACGAGGAGGACCCCGATGAAGATCGTGAGGTTGAGGTCGAACAGGGACTCCTTGATGACTCTAGCCGATTCAAAAGTCGTCACAAAGTCGACGTTGAATTCGCTTTTTAGGCTAGGAAGAAGCTTTTTCGCTGCATCCGTGATGGTGAGCGAGTTGCCTTCCTTTGTCTTTTGAATCGTGAGCGTGATGGAGTCCGCGCCATTGACGCGTGAGTAAATTCGCCTTTCGGCTTCCGTATCCCGGACATCGGCAATATCGCCAAGCCGCACAAGTGCGGCGGGGCCTCTTTGGTCGGGATCTTGGATGGAGATAATCGTGTTCCGTATATCATCCAGGTCACGAAACTCACTGATCATACGAACCGAGCTTTCGCTCGTCGCGGTGGTGATTCGTCCGCTCGGCACGTTGAGCGCCGCGGCTTGAATTGCACGCTGGACATCGATAATCCCAATGCCGAAGGCAGACAGTTTGTCCTTGAGAATTCGAACCTGAATCTCTCGGATATCCCCGCCGAAGACTCCGACCTGGGCGACACCAGGAATCTGGGAAAACCGGTCGCGGAGCTTGTCGTCCACGAGGTCCCGAAGTTCTCGGGGACTGAGAGATGTTGAACTCACCGCAAGGCTGAGAACAGGCGAGGCTGTGAACGAGAATTTCTCTACAACCGGTCGCTCGGCATCGGAGGGCAAGTTTCCACTTACGCCGTCGACCTTCGAGCGAATATCGCCGAGGGCGGCATCCATGTTGGTGCCGACCTCAAACTGCATGACAACTACCGAGGCACCCTCTTGACTGGTGGATGTAAGTTCGATCAGACCCGGAATTCCGGCGACCGCATCCTCAATCTTTCGGGAGACCAGCGTGTTCATTTCATCAGGGCCGGCGCCCGGATAAATCGTCGTGATGGTCGCGGTCCCAAACTCGACGTCTGGGTTTTCCTCCTTTCTCATCCCTTGGTACGCCCGGTATCCACCGAACACGCACAAGAGCATGAGCATGAGCATGAACACGGGGCGAACAATCGCCAGACGTGTAAGGCCCATTTACGCTCCGTCCTTCGCCGATTCAGTGATCGAAATGGCGACACCCTCGGCAACTTTGTCTTGGCCGCGGACGATCACTCGGTCGACCATCTGCAGGCCCTGGACATAAGCGATTCCGCCCTTCTCAAACTTCACCTCGACTGGTTTGCGCTTGGCCTTGGAGCCATCCACCACATAGACAAATCGCTTTCCAGACGACCCAAAGACGGCCGCGACAGGGACGGGGCTGACATCGGTCACGGTCCCGGCAACAATCCTGCCCGAGGCAAACATCCCGGGTCTTGCCAAGTCTTGGCCCGAAAGCAGTTCGACTCGGGTTTTGAAAATTCGGCCTGTCGAGGTGGCCAGCGGGTTGATAGAAACAACCCGTCCGGGAACCCCTTCTTCGGCGGCACCCGTTAAGAAAACGGTCATTTCCGTTCCCGGCTGTACTCTTTCAAGATACTGCTCGACAACGTTCCCCTCAAAGTACGCGCCTCCGCTACTGATGAGCCGTACGACCGGGGTTCCAACCCCCACAACGGTTCCCACCTGGAGGGGCCTTCCGGCGACTCGGCCAGAAAAGGGAGCGGTGATCGTCGTGTCGGCGAGGGCCATCTGCGCGAGGCTGTACTCCTCTTCCGCCGATTCGAAGTTCGCACGAGCGGATTGCACGGCTAGATTCGCTTCAAGGTCTTGCTTCTTTGCCGCTTGCTCGATCCGGAGACTTTGTTCAGCGGCCCGAACCTCTTGTTCTGCGGCGGTCAAGTCTTCCTTTCTCGTGCCGTTGTCCAAAATGCGTTGCCCTTCAAGAGCCCTCTCATAGTTCGCGAGCGCGGCAGCGTATTCGGCCCGAGATCGATCGGCCTCGCGCTGGGCGATGGCGCCTTGCGCAAGGAGTTCAATGTCTCGTTCCATTTCTCGGCGAGAAACTTCAAGGGCGGTCTGGGCGGCGGCGACGGCCGCTTTCGATTGGCGTCGCTCCTCCTCTCTCGCTCCCTTTCTGAGCTTTTCAAGGTTGGCTCTGGCTTGGCTCAGTCGAGCTTTTGCAGATTCCACCCGGGCAGAGGACTTTGTGGGTGCCTGTGCCGCTTGCGAGATGGCTTGATTGAGCTGAGCTCTGGCGGCAGTCACGCGGGAAAGTGCTTGTCGAACTCGGGGGGTGACATCTCGAGTCTCCACTTGAGCCAGTGTTTGACCGGCTCGGACAAAGTCTCCTTCTTTGACGAGGACTGAGACGAGACGGCCTCCTACTCGTGCCCCCACTTGGCTATCCTCACCGGCCACGATCTGGCCCGTGATGTCCACCATTTGCTGTTGGTCGATGATGCTGACCGGGGCCACTTCGACCGGAATTGACTTGTCGCTTTGCAAGCCCTGCAGCTTCTTCGCCTGGGCTTGGGCCTCGCGGTCCACACATCCACCGGCCACCACGCAAAGGGCAACCAAACTCACGCTAATCCATAATGACTTTCTCATCCATTCATCTCCGCCGCGAGGGGTCGTAGGTCGTCGGAGCCCACCGCGCGCATCATGCGGGCCGTAGTCTCCAAAATTTCGTAATCGGCTTGGCTGAGAGCAGTCTCCGCTCTCGTCAAGCTCTCTTGGCTTGTTGTCACGTCAAGCAAAATGCCTCGGCCGCTTTCATAAAGCACTTCGGACAACCGGAGAGCCTCCCGAGCCTCGTCTAAGGCTTTGAGTGCAAGTACTCGGCGAGCCTGAGCGGCCTTGAACCGCTCCAAAAGTTGTTGAATCTCGAGGCTAACTCCGAGTCGAGCTTGTTCGAGAGCGAGTTGAACCTTCAGTTCTTCCTCTCGTGCCTGCTTGGTCCTCGCTTTTGTGATTCCCCCGTCAAACAGCGGCCAAGTGATGGTTGCCGAAGCGGTCCATTGGTTGGTGCGGGCGAAGGGGCTCGGATCGATCGTTCGCAGATAGTTGAGACTCAAACTCAAGTTCGGCATGAGTCCCTTTTCTTCAGAACGGCGAATAGCTTCCGTCGTAAGCTTCGTGTATTCGAGCGCTAAGATGTCGGGCCGCGCCGTCTGGGCGTGGGTGATAAGCGTCTTCGCGTCCAGATTCATCGGCTCGGGCAGCGGCAGTTCTTCCACTTCAATCGGCATCTCCACCGGGCGAGTGATGGCAAAATTGAGCGCTTTCTTGCTGAGGGCGACTTGGGTGTCGGCGATGATCGCCTCCGACCGAGCGGCGGCGAGAGCGGTTTCCAGCCGAAGAACATCAAACTTGCTCAACGAGCCAACGGCGAGCTTGCGATTTCCATTTTCGAGTCTTCGCTCGGCGTTTTCAACCGCCTTTGCCTGGATGCGCACACCCCACAGGGATCGTTGCACGTTGAAGTAGGCGATTCTTGTGTTGAGGATGACCTCATTTCGAGCGGCCTGTGCATTGGCCGTGGCGGCCATGAGGCCGGCATCGGCAGCCTTCACCGCGAGCGATACAATGCCTTTCAGGTCTGTGTTCCAGGTTACGGCGGCACCCGCCGTCTTCGCGTCGTTGCCTCCCGCGAAGGTGTTGTTCGAATCGTATCGAGTGTATTGGCCTTGGGCCCCGACCTGGGGCAGCAAACCTGCCTTGGCCTGGTCGATTTGGGCTTTGCTCTTTCGGAAATTTGCCTCGGCAATCTGAACCGAGGTGCTATTCTTGAGCGCCAACTCTTCGCAAGCCTTCAGCGAGATGGGTTCGGTTGTCCCCTGAGCAAGGATCGAG
The DNA here is from genome assembly GCA_964496145.1 of uncultured Chthonomonas sp. Lineage (GTDB taxonomy): Bacteria > Armatimonadota > Fimbriimonadia > Fimbriimonadales > Fimbriimonadaceae > UBA2391. The sequence continues at coordinate 21,714 of CAZBXR010000030.1, forward strand.
GACAGAAGGGCAGGGAAGAACATTGCGTTCATTCTTCAGTCTCCTGGACGTGGGCTTTGAGCTGCTGTAGTTTTTGATTCATTTCTTCAAAGAAACCGATCGTGTCTTCGAGTCGGCAGACCATGAGGCCGTTGTGAACAGGGTGCCGAATGATCAGCAATTTATCCCCCGGTTTGATGTCTAGGTCATTTCGGGCATCGGCCGGAATCACGATTTGACCCCGTTCGCCTACCGTGACTGACCCATAAAAACAGTCTTGTATTTCGTGGGATTTGCCCATGATTTCGTATGATGACATAAAATCATGTTTTTCATACATAACATTCTTAACAAATGACCGCTGTAGATAGATTGTGGGGCAACGAGGCTCAAGCGCTCTGGGCCTTTGGTACCGTGGGAGGGCGGTTTCACCACCGAACTCGGGTCGATGTGCCCTCCAGAGTCCTCGATTCGGTATCTTTGGAGTCTTGGACCTCCAGAAAATTGTGGTGTTTGACCTTGGGCAAGTGGTTCTTCCTGTAGCCCATCATTGGCAGGAAGCGGCAAACGAGGCCGGGGTCGCGTGCCGACCCGGGAGCGATCCGCTCGACCGCTGTCCCGGATTCCTGGCCTATCAGCGGGGCGACATTCCCGCTCAGGAATACCTTTCGCTTCTCGCCGAATTCCTCCAGCTGCAGAATCTTGAAGAGGCCAAGGAAGTGCACGGAGGCATCCTTCAACATGAGTTTGACGGAATGCCTCAACTCCTCGATGAGCTAGAGAAGGCCGGGGTGGCCACGGCGTGTCTCAGCAATACGAACGAACTCCATTGGGAGCGTATTCTCGATTCCAATCGGTATCCGTGCATCGCTCGACTCGGGACGAAGCTCGCCTCTCACGAACTACGGCTTGAAAAACCCGACCCGGCGATATACCTCAGAGCCGAGCATCTGTTGAACACGACCGCAGACCAGATCATTTTCTTCGACGACAATCAAGCGAATGTCGAAGCCGCGACGGCGCTCGGATGGACCGCGCAACTCATTCCTCATGGAACCCACCCGCCCGAAGAAATGGCACGATTCTTGATCAAGTTGGGTGTGTTATCGTCTGGTTAGATTGAACCCGACCGGTATACTCACCAAGCCTGCATGAATTCAAATCCAGCTCAAGAAACGATCCGCGAAGCACTCGCGACCCGAGTCCTTGTCGGAGACGGGGCGAACGGCACGATGCTTCGTCAACTCGGGTTCGCCAAGGCGACCTACGATTTGGCAAACGTTCTTGAGCCCGAGTTAGTTCGGGCCGTCCACAAAGCCTATTTCGACGCAGGCTCGGACTTCGTCGAGACGAACACCTTCGCCGCGAATCGATTTCGGATCGCCGACGGGAACTGGGATCTCCACGAAATCAACAAGAAAGGGGCTGAACTTGCCGTCAGTGTGTGCCCTCCTGGCCGATTTGTCTTGGGCGCAATTGGCCCCGCTGGGAAGCACCTGGCTCCGATCGGAACTATTCTTCCGGAAGAGGTTTTTGAATCAGTCGCCGCTCAAACTCGCGCGCTTGTCGAGGGTGGGGTCCACGGCATCATCCTTGAGACCTTCTCAGAAATGGATGAGATCGAGGTCTCGGTTCGGGCGGTCCGTTCGGTCACCGATCTCCCGCTCATCGTCAGCAAGAGTTTCATCGAAGACGGGGAGGCGCTCAGCGAAGGACTTCCGCTGCGCGTGGCCCAAACCATGTCGAATTGGGAAGTGGATGCCATCGGTGCGAACTGCGTGGTCGGTCCTCAGCGCATGGTCGACATCGTGCGGCAATTGGCGGAAGGCACCACGAAGCCCGTTCTCGCTTTCCCTACTCCCGGTCTCCCGCAACTGGTGAAGGGGGCCGTGGTGTACGACACCGCTCCCGAATACTTCGCCAAGGCATCCGCAAGGCTTGTCGAAGAAGGGGCGCGAATAGTGGGAGGCTGCTGCGGAACCTCGCCCGACCACATTAAGTTTCTTAGGGAGCAGGTCGACAAGGGCATCGCCAAAAAAGCGTCGCAAAAGCCTTCGGCCAAGGCCACCGCAGCCCCGAAACCTCTGGTTCAAGAGCCGCCTACTCAACTTCACTCGATGCTGCAAGCCAAGCAGTTTGTGGTGACGGTCGAAATGGACCTTCCACGGGGTCTCAACATGCAAAAGGTCATCGAAGGATGCGCCGCGTTGAAGGCCGCTGGTTGCGATGTCGTAGATGTTTCCGACGGGGCGCGCGCCAGGCTGCGCATGAATCCTCTCAGTGCCAGCGTCTTGATCCAACAACAAGTCGGGATCGAAGTCGTGATGCACTTCGCTTGCCGCGACCGAAATCTCCTTGCCGTGCAAGCCGACCTCTTAGGTGCCCACGCCCTCGGTGTGAAGAACATCTTGGCCGTAACGGGTGACCCCGCGAATATCGGAGATTATCCGAGCGCCACGAGCGTGTTCGATGTCGATTCGATCGGCCTTGTTCGAATTCTCAGCCGCTTTAACGAGGGCGTGGATTTGGCCGGAAACTCGGTGGGGAAGAAGTGTGCTTACACCATCGCGGTCGCCTACAATCCGCTCGCGCAAGATATGAGTCTTGAAAATGATAGGCTCGCGAGAAAGGCGGACGCCGGTGCCCATCTGGTGTACACGCAGCCCATTTTCGACGAGGAGCACATGCAGATTGCGCTCGACCAATGCCATCGACATGGATTGCCTCTCTTCGTCGGGGTTCTCCCGCTGCGGAGCACGCGGCATGCAGAATTTATGCACAACGAGGTTCCTGGAATCGTCATTCCGGAGCGACTTCGGCACCTCATGGCAAACGCGGAATCGGAAGAGCAAGCGCTTGAGCTTGGAATCGCCGAGGCGCAGAGCCTGAGCGAAAAGATCAAAACCGTCGCCCAGGGGCTTTATCTCATGCCTCCGTTTGGGAATCATGGCATCGCGATTCGAGTCATGGAAGCCGTGCAGTGAGTCTGAAGAGACCCTCGCGTCGCGAGTTTCTTACGCTAGGGGCCACGGGAGTGGCCGGTTTTGCCCTCGGCCTTACGGCCGAAGATAGCCGCGAAATGTCCATCGAGCGGGTGGATATTCGCCTTCCTCGCTGGACAGCAGGAAAAACGAAAATTGGCTTGATTGCCGATCTTCATGTGAACCGGCCCCTCGAACGAGATCGGGCGATTCGGGCGATTGCGGTGTTGATCGCCGAGAAACCAGATGTCATTGTCATCCCGGGCGATTTTACGAACAGAACCGACGAAGGCACTCTGAATCTTCTGGCCGAATCTCTGGATGCGCTGGGCGCGGCGAAGTGTCCTGTTTTCGCGACTCTCGGAAATCACGACTACGGAACGAACGCCCCCGAACAGATTGCTCGCAAGGTCATAGATTCGCCGGCTCGTCTGCTCGTCAATACAACGGCTCGGGTGGGTGATGTCACCATCTGGGGAATTGATGATGGGATCTACGATGCGGACCGGCACGATCTGTTCCAAGGCGTCCGCGCCCCATCCAATCTGGTGACCCTATTCCATGAGCCAGACTTTGTTTCCAGGATCGACGAACGATCGGACCTCATGCTCGCCGGACACTCTCACGGAGGGCAAATTTGCCTCCCCGGAGGGTTTCCACTCTACGTTCCTTACGGGTCGAGGCGATACTTCACCGGCTACTATGATCGAGCCCGGGTGCCGCTCTATGTCACCAATGGCATTGGCACCAACCTCAACTCCACCACGCGCATCTTTTGTCCCCCGCAGGTTTCGGTCTTGGAGATCGACCGAGCGTAAGGGTGTATGGCTTTTCAGAGAGTAGCAATGCACGTTCCCAAAGCAGGTAGCCTTTTAGCATGAGCATCGGTAAGTGGGTGACTGGGACTGTGATCGCCAGTGCTGGTCTTCTCCTTTACGGTGCCCTCGTCGAGACCGAAAGGCTCGCCTGTGAGTATCGAACCCTTCGCCTTCCGGGTTGGCCGGACCGCCTTGCAGGGTATCGAATCGGGTTCTTCTCCGATATGCACTTGAGCGACCGGGGTACGGAGCGGCTCACGCAGCGGGCGATTGAATTCTTGCTCCGCGAACAGCCGGATGTGGTCGTCATTGGGGGAGATTTTGTCAGCCGGTGGACAGATCGCTCAGTCGATCAGTTGATCTCGGCTTTGGAGCCTTTGTCCATGCTTTCAGGACGAGTCGTGGGAGTGCCGGGCAATAGAGACTACTATGGCGGCGATCCCGATCTCCTCGAGATCATCTGCAGCTACTTTGATATCAAGTTGCTCAGAAACACCGCTTGGCTTCATGACGATATCCAATTTCTTGGAATCGATAGTGCGAACGCCGAAGCCGCCGACCCTGCTGCCGTTTTGGGAATCTCGGACCCCGATGAAATCGCCCGCGTGATCCTCTGGCATGAACCAGATGTCGTCGACACTCTGCCAGCCGGCGCGGCTCATCTCATGCTTTCGGGGCATAGCCACGGAGGCCAGTTCACCACCCCTTGGGGCTGGGCACCGGTGCGGAGCCGAAACGGGGAGAAGTATATGCGCGGATTTTTCCCGCAAACTCCGGTTCCGCTTTACGTGAGCCGTGGACTTGGAACCACCGGCCCTCCCTCGCGACTATTTTGTCGGCCCGAGGTAACCATCCTCA
>CAZBXR010000031.1:0-22565 GCA_964496145.1 uncultured Chthonomonas sp.
CTCATTCACTTGGGAGAGTGCTTCAGAGACCGCTCGTCCGCGCTCTCGAATGATCGCGGCTCGGCCTCGCGCGAGAATCTCTTGGGCTTGGCGGTTCGATTCTGCAGGTAGAACCTTATCGCATCGCAACCGGAGCGCTTCCACTTCGCCCCGAAGCTTTTGAAGCTCTTGCTCCGCCGTGGCGCGAGCTTCGCGAGCAGCAGCGGCCGTCATTTCTTCTTCAGATCGTATTCGCGCTTGCAAATCCGCCCGAATTTTTCTCAAATCGTTTTCCAATGTCATGATTTTCGCCTCGACATTGGCTTTCATCGTGTTCGCTCGACCCAGGTTTTCCGAGGAGTTTCGCTCCGCGAGCCTCTTTTGGTCGGACTCGGCAATCTGAGCCCCGCGAACCACGGTGGCAATCGCGCTCCGTCCGATGGAATCGAGATATCCCACTTCGTCACTCACGTGAAGAATCTTGAGGGTATCGAGGTGGAGCCCGAGCTTATTCAGGTCTTGCTCTGTTTCCGTGGCTAGCGCATCGGCAAAAGTGAGTCGATCCTCGTTCACTTGCTCGGGAGTGAGTCTCGCGACCACGCCGCGAAGGTGCCCTTCGAGAGTCTCCTTCGCCACACGGCGAATCTCTTCGGTATTTCGGTTGAGAAATCGCTCGATCGCGTTCCCAATCACCCGTTCATCGCTCGAGACCTTTACGTTTGCGATGGCCTCCACGTTCATGGCGATTCCGCCCTGGGAATAGGCATTGCGAACCCCAATTGGAACCTCCATCGTGGTGAGAGACATGCGCGAAACGCTCTGGAAGAAAGGAATGGTGAGAGCCCTTCCACCCAAAACGGTCCGGAATCCTCGAGATTGCCCCGATTCATCTCTTTCTGAAGAACCCGAAACAACCAAAACCTCGTTTGGAGGGCAAATTCTCAGAAAGAACTTGACGAGGATTGCGAATCCTATCAGAACTACGAGAAAGAGGAGTGCTCCTCCCACGAGCCCCCCAAGCATCTTTCCGATGCTTTCAACACTTAATTGTTCAGTTGGCATTTTCTATTTCATCCATCGTCGTAATGAGAGCGGTGGTGCCCTCCATTTCAAGAACGACTACGTTCTCGCCCTGTTGAACGCTGACCCCAGGACTCGCTTTTGCAAGCATGTCGATGATGTCGCCGCGCACAGTGAGCCGAATTTTCCCAAGTTCTTCGTCGCGTGGAGCGACCAGCACCTGGGCGATACTTCCTGTCATATCCGAAACCTTGGCGGTGCTATCCAGTTGGCGCCGCGTGAGGAATCGAAAGAGTCCGGCGGCGGCCAAACCTACGGCCAGGCCGGTGACTCCAGAGACAATTCCCGTCACGGGCTCTCTCGATAGCTTCAGCCAAGTGAGGAGTAGTCCCAAGCCGCCAAAAGTGGCGAGTAGATACTCCCAGAACTGCACCGAAGCGTAAAACGCGAACATTGAGGCGTCGGCATGGGTCCCGTCGAGGCCATGATCTCCGCCACCAAGTCCGCCATGGTCATGGCCATCGTGTCCACTGAAAATAGAGAACAAGATCAGCCCGAACCCCAATATCGCGCTGGCAAGATACACCGTCAGCATCCTAGTATCATACAGGGTTTTTGACTTGGCGGTTGCGAGGGATGCGGGGGATTGACCCGCAAAAACAACAAACCGCTGATCCACGCGAGTGGATCAGCGGTTTGACTTTCTCGAAAAGGCTTATACGGTTGCGCGAACCTTCTGAAGCACGCTATCGAGAAACACCGAGTTCGTCGGCGTTTTGCGAAGGAGCTTGATGAGAGAATCCGTTGCCTCGTAGCTCTTGTCTTGGTTCGCAAGCAAGCGGTGAAGTTGAACAACACCATCCAGCTGGTCCTTATCAAATAGAGCTTCTTCGTGACGTGTGGAAGAACGCTTGACATCGATCGCGGGCCATATTCGGCGCTCCGCCAATTCTCTGTCGAGCACGATTTCCATGTTGCCCGTTCCTTTAAACTCTTCGAAGATCGCTTCGTCCATTTTCGACCCCGTCTCGACAAGAGCAGTGGCGATGATGGTGAGCGATCCGCCCTCTTCAATGTTTCGAGCCGCGCCGAAGAAGCGGCGGGGGCGATACAATGCAGCAGGATCAAGACCGCCTGAGAGGGTTCGCCCACTGGGGTTGATCGTGAGGTTCGAGGCTCGCGAAAGTCGGGTGATGCTGTCGAGAAGAATGACGACATCTCGCCCAGCTTCCACAAGTCGCTTAGCTTGCTCAAGACAGAGTTCCGTCACGCGCATGTGGTTCTCGGCAGGCTCATCGAATGTCGACGAGATGACCTGGCCCTTGACGAACCTCTTCATGTCGGTGACTTCTTCAGGTCGCTCATCGACCAAAAGCACCATCAGATAGATTTCAGGGTGATTCGCGGCAATACTCGCGGCAATGGTCTTGACCACGGTGGTCTTTCCGGTTTTTGGCGGGGCGACAATCAGGCCTCTTGAGCCCTTTCCGATCGGGGCGATGATGTCCACGATTCGAGCCGGAACGTTGTCCGAAGTCGTCTCCATTCGGATTCGCTCATCGGGAAACAGCGGCGTCAGCCGGTCAAAATCTCGTCGAGTCTGAATCTCAGAAGCCTGAGTGCCGAGACCGTTCACGCTCTCGACGCGCAACATACCCGCGTACTTCTCACCCTCTTTTGGGGCGCGCACAAGGCCAAAAACGGTGTCGCCAGATCGGAGGTTATGCCGCTTTACTTGCGACTGCGATACATAAACATCTTCGCTGGATGGGATGTAGTTGGATCGGCGGAGGAATCCCCAGCCGTCGTTCAAAAGCTCCAGAATGCCGGTGGCGTAAAGAACTTCTTGGTCGGAATTCGCCTTTTGTACCAACTGCTCGATGACCTTACTTCGGTCTGTATCGAGGTCGATTTTTGCCTTCTTGCACTCTTTGGCAAGTTCTACCGGGGTCATCTGATCGAAATGGTTGAAATCAATCTCAGGCAATTGCTCCAATTCGGCCTGATTATCGATTTGGGGCAAACCCTGTCGGCTAGGACCACGTTTTCGTCGGTTGCCGCCTCCCATTCCTCCGCCACCGCCGCCGCCCCCTTTGGGTCGGAACGAATGGGTCATTGAGCTCCCTGGCTTTCTGTTTGTCATAGTAGTAATTTTTTGGTACGTGGATAGCGTGCGGATACAAGAGGTCCGCGAAAAGACACTGAGGGTTCGAAATTCTCGTCTTTGGGGTGAGTTACGCCGATGGTTGCAGTACTGCAATAAAGGGGAGGTTTCGATACCTCTCCGCGTAATCTAGACCATATCCTACCACAAATTCGTTCGGAATCTCGAATCCGAGAAAATCGATAAGAGCCTCGTGGGTTCTTGCTTCCGGCTTGCTGAGAAGAGACACCACACGCAGCGACCGAGGTCGACGCGTCCCTAAAAGTTCTTTCAGGTGGGTCAGGGTGAGGCCAGTGTCCACGATGTCTTCCACGATCAAAATGTGTCGTCCCTCGATGTTTTGATCTAGGTCCTTTCGGATTTGAACAACGCCTGAACTCGACTTTTCATCGCCGTAGCTACTCACCTGGACAAAGTCGATCGTGACTCCGTCGCCCAATTCTCGAGTGAGATCGGCGATAAAGTACATGCTTCCCTTCAACACCCCGACGAGGGTGATGGGATCATCGCCGTACGTCGCGCGAATCTCGCTCGCTAAGTCCTGAATCCGGCTATGAATCTGTTCAGCCGAAAAAAGGGTGCGAAGGGTGGAGAGATCGTAGTCCATGGAGATGCCGATGTTATACCTTGCCCGGTCACTCCCACTCGATGGTCGCGGGGGGCTTGCTGGTGAGATCGTACAGGACTCGGTTCACACCTTTCACCTCGTTCACGATCCTATTCGCCACGATCTCCAGAACATCGTACGGAATTCGGACCGCGGTCGCGGTCATTGCGTCTTCGCTGGCCACCGCGCGCAAAACGATCGGCTGCTGATAGGTTCGCTCGTCGCCCATGACGCCCACCGAGCGAACATCGAGGAGAGCGGCGTACGATTGCCAAATCTCTTTGTGCACCCCAAATCTGCGGAGTTCTTCTCGGAAAATATGATCAGCGTGCTGCACGATGTCGATTCTCTCGGCTGTGATTTCGCCCAGAATTCGCACGGCCAGCCCTGGTCCAGGAAACGGCTCGCGATCCACCATTTCTTCGGGGAGCCCGAGAGCTCGCCCCACGTTCCTCACCTCATCCTTAAAGAGCCATCGAACCGGCTCGATGACCTTCAGGCGCATCCAATCCGGCAATCCTCCCACGTTGTGGTGGGTCTTGATCTTGGCCGCCGTGCTCGACCCACTCTCGATCACATCGGGATACAAGGTGCCTTGGGCGAGAAAGTCGCAGCCCTTCAATTCGTCGGCATGGTCTTCAAAGCATCTTACAAACTCGGCCCCGATGATCTTTCGTTTTTGTTCAGGCTCCGACACCCCGTGCAACGCCTTCAGGAATTGCTCGCGCGCGTCAATCCGGATCAGTTTAGGATGAAAATGGTTCGTGAAGGCCTCGACGACTCGGTCTGACTCATGCAGCCGAAGCAGGCCGTGATCCACGAACACGCAAACCAGTTGATCGCCGATGGCCTGGCTCAACAGCGCCGCGACGACGCTACTATCCACGCCGCCAGAAACCGCACAGAGAACTTTCTTGTCTCCCACTTCGGCCCGGACCTTTTCTGTTTGCTCCTCGATAAAACTTTGGCTGGTCCAATCGCCTTGCAATCCAGCGACATCTTTTAGAAACCGAGTGAGGATCGTTTTCCCGTCGAGCGTATGAGAAACCTCTGGGTGAAACTGGACCCCATACAGCTTCGCCTCGGGATTCTCAAAGGCCGCGATCGGACACGATGCCGTGCTCGCCGTCACCGTGGCCCCCGAGGGCGGGGCTAACACTTGGTCGCCGTGGCTCATCCACACTTGCGGGCTGGAGATTCCGTCCAACAAGCTCCCCTCTGAAATCGAAGAAAGGTCCCGCTTGCCGTACTCTCTCTCGGTGGCTTGCTCCACGGCCCCGCCAAGTTCTTTCGCCAAAAGTTGTTGCCCATAGCAGATTCCAAGTACCGGGGTCCCGGGTCGGATAACAGAAAGGTCAAAGCGAGGAGAATTCGACTCGAGGGTGCTTTTGGGACCGCCGCTCAGGATGACGGCGGCGGGGGGATGGGCGGTCAGGGCTTCGGCGGCTTTATCCCAAGGGATCATTTCGCTGAAAATGCCATTTTCGCGAACCCGGCGGACGATGAGTTGCGTGTATTGCCCCCCAAAATCGACAACGACGACCCTTTGATGCTCCATGGAAGAGCCCATTGTACCGGGCTTAGTTTAGCGCCGCGTCGCCTCGTTCTCCCGTTCGTATCCTGAGGGCACCTAAAATGGGGGAGACAAAAATCTTTCCATCGCCGATCTCTCCGGTGTGAACAGCCTTTGCGATCGTGTCGACCACTTCATCCACCTGGCCATCTTCGACCACGACCTCAATTTTGATCTTGGGGACGAGGTTCAGGGCATAGGTACTTCCCCGATAGTGATCGTTTTGGCCTTGTTGGCGGCCATATCCCCGAACCTGCTCTGCGCTCAGAGCATGAATTCCAATGGCGATCAAGGCATCTCTCACCGTTTCGAGCGATTGGACACGAACGTAGGCCTCCACGCGTTTCATGGTCCTAAATCTACCGCGTTGAAGCCATTCTAGGCACTCGAAACGTCTCTTGTTCGGGCAATCTTGCCCGAAAATATCGTTAATCTCTCCTATGCGCTCGTTTACCATCTTGATGTATCTCACCGTCATTGCGATTTGTCTCGCAGTGTGGGGGGCCATCGTGACAAAATCGGCGATTCTCTCGGTACTGCTGATCCCGTGTCTGGGGGCGATTGGAGCTTTCGTGCAATCCTGCCGCACCGAGGCGGACCGGCAGTCGATTGAAGCCAATCGACAAGAGCGGAGAGCCGACACGTACGAGCGAGAGATTCGGCGACAGCGTGAGGTCGTCGATGCCCTCGCCGACGGGCTGGAGATTGGTATTTTCCTTTGCGACTCCAAAACGATGATCGAGTACGCAAACCAAACCGCTTGCGACCTTTTCCGTTTTCCCGACCCACGACGGCGGAACATGCTCGCGGTCACGCTGAGCCATGACTTGGAGTCGATGATCAATACCGCGCTTGCCTCGCGGACGCCCCAGCGGGGCGAAGTCGTGTTGCGTTACCCAGAGGAGCGAATCGGGCTCGCAAAGGCTTGGCTCGATCCTGTAAGCGATGATCGAGTGTTCGTGACCGTCCAAGACATCACCTCGCTTCGCCGCCTAGAGCGGGTTCGACGAGACTTCGTCGCCAATGTGAGCCACGAGTTGCGCACTCCGCTCACGACGATTCGCGCTATGGCCGAGACCCTCCTCGATACTCCCGACGACGAGATGGTGGAGTACAAAAGTCGGTTTTTGCCAAAAGTGATTAGCGAAGTAGATCGCCTCAATATGATCACAGACGACCTCCTCACTTTGAGCGCTGCGGAGTCGAAGCCTGTCGAAAAGAAGATGATGGACTTGGCCCTCGTCGTCCGCGAGTGCATCGAAGACCTTCGAGCCTCGCAGTGTGGGGGGCCATCGTGACAAAATCGGCGATTCTCTCGGTACTGCTGATCCCGTGTCTGGGGGCGATTGGAGCTTTCGTGCAATCCTGCCGCACCGAGGCGGACCGGCAGTCGATTGAAGCCAATCGACAAGAGCGGAGAGCCGACACGTACGAGCGAGAGATTCGGCGACAGCGTGAGGTCGTCGATGCCCTCGCCGACGGGCTGGAGATTGGTATTTTCCTTTGCGACTCCAAAACGATGATCGAGTACGCAAACCAAACCGCTTGCGACCTTTTCCGTTTTCCCGACCCACGACGGCGGAACATGCTCGCGGTCACGCTGAGCCATGACTTGGAGTCGATGATCAATACCGCGCTTGCCTCGCGGACGCCCCAGCGGGGCGAAGTCGTGTTGCGTTACCCAGAGGAGCGAATCGGGCTCGCAAAGGCTTGGCTCGATCCTGTAAGCGATGATCGAGTGTTCGTGACCGTCCAAGACATCACCTCGCTTCGCCGCCTAGAGCGGGTTCGACGAGACTTCGTCGCCAATGTGAGCCACGAGTTGCGCACTCCGCTCACGACGATTCGCGCTATGGCCGAGACCCTCCTCGATACTCCCGACGACGAGATGGTGGAGTACAAAAGTCGGTTTTTGCCAAAAGTGATTAGCGAAGTAGATCGCCTCAATATGATCACAGACGACCTCCTCACTTTGAGCGCTGCGGAGTCGAAGCCTGTCGAAAAGAAGATGATGGACTTGGCCCTCGTCGTCCGCGAGTGCATCGAAGACCTTCGAGCGAAGGCGGAGAGCAAAGGGCTGGAACTTCGCGTGGAAACACCCTCGCACCTCATGGCTCCCATCAATCCCCACCAGATCACCCAGGTGGTTTCAAACTTAATCGACAACGCGATCAAGTACTCCAACCAAGGCGAGATTCAGGTCACGCTCTTCCTCGAAGAGCAAACCGCCGTCCTCAGCGTGAAGGACAACGGAATTGGGATCGCAGAAGAGCACCATCCGAGAATTTTCGAAAGGTTCTACCGCGTCGACAAGGGTCGGTCGCGTTCCACTGGTGGCACCGGCCTTGGCCTCAGCATCGTGAAGCACATCACCGAAGCCCACGGCGGGCGCATCGAAGTGGACTCCCAAGAAGGGATGGGTTCCACCTTCAGGCTCTATCTACCCACAAACGGAGCTTAGTTCCGTACGTTTCCGCCCGAAATCACGGTTGGATCTAGAATCTGCTGGCTCCACTTGCTCGCGTTAAAGTTCCGGTCGATGGCTTGCACCCCGATGGCTCGCAAGGGACCCCCGGCGTTCTTTCTTGGGAACGTGAACGACGTGGTTGTCCCTGGAAGCACTTGGTGAGTCCAAGTCGATCCCACGAGAGTTGCGACGACGATTTGGTACGCCGGTTCTCCCACGATCGTCCAGTTGAACACGTGGTTTGAGCTGTTCAGCGAGTAGACCAACCACGGATTCGCGGGAGGGATATTCTCGATCCAAGGGTGCGCCGGCAGAATGGCCGGATTGGCGTAGGCTCCCGCCTTCAGGGCGGCCGTGAGGCTGACATCTTGGGCAATGCTCTCCGTGCGGAAGTGGATGTTGCCACTATCCGTCGGGAGATTGCGAGTCGCCGTAATCTGATTATTCAACTCACTGTCGGACCAAGTTCCGTCGGCGACCAAATATGCAGCGTTCGCAACGTACACCAATCGATTGAGGGTGTTTTGTTGCGACCACCAGTTCATGATGGTGGTGTGATTTTGGGCGGTGCTGGAAAGCGACCAATAAATCTGTGGCGCGATGAAATCGATCCAGCCGCTCTGCATCCACTTCACCGAGTCTGCATACAGGGAGTCCACGTGGCTGAATCCCGTGATGGGACTTGGAAGTTTGGGACGACCATCCGCCGAAGAGGCGTTCGAACTGCGATAGATTCCGCTGGGCGAAACCCCAAACTTCATGTACGGCTTGATCGCCTTCACATCGAGATTGACGTTCTGCACAAAATCATTGATGTTCTTGATCCGCCACTCTTTCTTGCTGAGCGTGCCACCACCCGAAGTGTATGCCGAGTAGGCGTCAGCATCTGGATAGTCAACGCTATTGTAAGGGTATGGATAGAAATAGTCGTCAAAAATCAGACCGTCGATATCATATCGGGTCACGACATCGTTGATGACGTTTCGGGTCCAATTACTTCCCGGCCCACTGGGATCGATCCAGAGGCTGTTGTTCGTGGCGCTCGTTGGATACAGGTCGGTCATCCCTGCCTGATTCTTGATGTGGTTCGAGGGCACGGTCGATGTGGCGTTGCTCAGAGCCCGGTAGGGGTTCACCCACGCATAAACCTGGATTCCACGGAGCTTCGCTTGATCGATCCAGTATTGGAGCGGGTCATACGCGGGGCTGGGCGCCAGCCCGAACGAGCCCCTAAACATAGGACCGTATGGCTCTAACGAGGTGTTGTAGAGGGCGTCGGCCTGGCTCCGGATCTGAACGCACACCACGTTCATCTTTAAGTCCACGCAAGCATCTAAAAACGCCCTTGCCTCAGCCTGTTGTTGCGCCGTCGTTCTCGTCGTGTTCGAGGGCCAATCGAGATTGAAGACCGTGGTCACCCAGAAGGCTCGCATTTCGCGGGCGATTTCGGGGACCACCGTTTCAAACTTCGACAAGTTCTTCCCGTTTGTAAACTCTTTCGTGGGGAGCTTCTGCGCCAAACCAGACGCAACCAAAGCGGCCATCGCCAAGCTGGCAAAGACCCTTTGAGTCGTTAGCGAGTGAAATTTACAGAAACCCATGGACTTAAGTTGTTCGCCCGATCAAGAAAAGCGAGCTTGTAGGATTTTACGCGAGGACTCTTGATCTGGAACGATCCGTAGATCAATTCTCCTGCCAAAGCCGGTTTAACTAGCAAAATTTGCAGGCCATTTTCGGTTTCGCCTGCCAAAACCGCTCGGTAATCTCCGGTCGGCTTCTTGAAGGTGAGCTTGAATGCGTCTTGGGGTTGTTCCTTCGGGACCGAAACTCCGGTCGGGGCAGGCACGGTTCCCTTCGACAACCATGGCGATGCCGGCGGAATGGCGGGAGTCGCATAGGGGCCGTCTTTCAAGGTCTTGTTGATGTCCTTCGAATCTCGCATGAACACCTTCATGCTGAAGTGAACATTGCCTTCCGCCCCGAGCTTTCGGGTCGTGTCAATTTGATCCAGAATCTCCTGCGTCGGCCAGTTTGCGGCTTGGCCGACTTGACCGGTGTAGTTTCCAGGAATGATGTGGCGCTTCTTCGGGTTCACCGAGAGCCACCATTTCAGCAAAACGGGATAACTCTGAGGGGTTTGCGCGATGGGCCAGTAAAGTTGTGGCGTCATGTAGTCACACCACCCCTCCTCAAGCCACTTTTTGCAGTCGGCGTAGAGCTCATCGTATTGGTCGATTCCCGCCTTGATGGTTTCTGGCACCCCGGGGCGATAGATTCCGAAGGGAGAAATACCAAACTGGACATGGGGCTTTAGTGCCTTCATGCCTTGGTACAAGTTTTTGACAAAGTCATCGACCTGCTTTCGCCGCCAGTCATTCCTTCCCAGCTTCCCTCCCGCCTTGACATAAGCCTGGAAGTTCTCCGCGTCAGGGAAATCGATTTTCTTCTTGTTCTCATCCGTCACCGGATAAGGATAGAAGTAGTCATCCATATGGATGCCGTCCACATCGTATCTCTTGACCACATCAAGCATGACGTCGAGTGACCTCTTTTGGACAAACGGATCGCTGGGATCCATCCAGAGGTAGGTGCCATAGGTTCGAACGCTGGAAGGATGGGTTTTCGCGATGTGAGTCGAATTGGGTGATGTTTTTGCGGCGGGGTGCCACGCCCGGTAAGGATTGAACCAAGCATGAAGCTCCATACCGCGCTCATGGCAAAGATCGATCGCGTACTCGAGAGGATCCCACGACGGATTCGGCCCGACCCCGGGTTTTCCGGTGAGATACACGCTCCAGGGCTCATAGCTACTCTTGTAAAGGGCATCTGCACTCGGCCGAACTTGGAACACGATCACGTTCATGTTCAAGCTGTGGGCCCGATCCACGATCTCTCGCAACTCACGTTTCTGATCTTCAACTTTCAGATCACGTCGGCTGGGCCAATCAATATTGTCAACCGTCGCGACCCAGACCCCTCGGAACTCGCGGGGAACGTCGGCGCTCGTGAGCATTGCCATGGTTAATAGTGCAGCGTTCAACATCGTATTTCAGTATAGACGCACGCAGGTGGGTATCTTATGCATCAATGTCCCATGCGATACCGATTCAGCACGCTCAAATTGATCTGAGCGGTATGGTTTTGCCCAACGGATTGCTCGTGGAGCGTATCTCCGTTGCCGGGCGCGATGTACAAATTCAGCCAAAACCACTGGATCTCATTCTCTCCACGCCCGGAACCCTTTCCGCTGAGTTGACAGAGGGAGAATTAGCACGGTTTATCTCCGGCCAGCTCCCGGCCGCGGTTCGCGACGTGGAGGTGCAGTGCATCGGCGGAAGGCTTCAGGTAGCGGCTATCGCAAAGGTCGTCTTCGAGATTCGGGCGATTGCCATGTGCCGACTAGAGATTGTAGATGGCCGCTTTATCTACGTACGTCTCGAAAGTGTGGAGCCAGGCGGACCCGTTGGCAGCCTCATCGAATCACAGATTGACCGCATCAACCCAGTGTTCGATGCCGCAGATTTGCCCCTCCCCGTCACATTGCAATCGGTTTCAAGCGAAGCCGGGAGGCTAACTGTCTCTGGCATCTTCGAGTGGGGTGGGTAGTGCTCCATCTCGATTTCGTCACGTTGTTCCCAGAGGTCATTGAAGGCCCTATGCGGCAAAGCATCGTCCATCGGGCGGTCGAAAAGGAGCTTTGCACCTGGAAATGCACGAATCCACGCGATTTTTCTCAGGATAAACACCACACGGTCGATGATTCCCCCTTCGGAGGAAGTCCAGGAATGCTTTTGCGTTGCCAGGAGCTTCATGCGGCGCTTGAATCTCTCGAATTGCCGAAAGAGCGGCGGGTTGTCGTTTTTGAACCCTCGGGAGAACGATTCCATCAAGCTGTGGCCCAGTCTCTAGCGGCTTCTTCCCATGTTGTTTTCGTCTGCGGGCATTACGAAGGGATTGACCAACGAATCACGGAAAGATGGGCCACCGATGTCCTCTCTCTTGGAGATTTTGTTTTGACCGGGGGAGAGCTTCCCGCGCTGGTGGTCGCCGACGCGGTGGTGAGGTTGCTCGGAGGGGCCCTCGGGAACGCGGGGAGTCTTGCCGCCGATTCACACACAGATGGTCTTTTGAGTTACCCCCAATGGACGAGGCCCGCAGAGTTTCTTGATCAAAAGGTCCCCGACGTGCTCCTCTCTGGAAACCACAAAGAGATCGAAAAATGGCGGCGCGCATGGCAACTCCGCCAGACTCGGAAGGCACGACCAGACCTTTTTTGCACGGCCCCCCTTTCCAAGGACGATTTGAGTCTGCTATAATCAATGTTCGCGTCGATCAACCGACAGACGCACGCCCTACCCTGGGCAAAAGGAATCCATTATGTCCAAGCAGGTCCTGCTGAATAGCGTTGCCGAACCGTATTTGAAGAATGATCTCCCTGATATTAAGCCGGGAGACACCGTACGAGCCCACACGAAGGTTCGTGAAGGTGGAAAAGAGCGCCTCCAGGTTTTTGAAGGCGTCTGCATTGCCCGCAAGAATGGCGGCATCGCAGAAAACATCACTTTGCGCAAGACCAGCAACGGTGTAGGCGTAGAGCGAACTCTTCCTCTGCATTCCCCGCTCGTGGCAAAGTTTGAAGTGATCCGAAAGGGTCGAGTTCGCCGAGCCAAGCTGTACTACCTCCGAGACAAGGTGGGTAAGGACGCACGGATTAAGGAAAAGAGATAAGGGGTGGATTTCCTCAACCTGCTCGCGCAACAGAGTCAGCCAGGGGCCCAGCCCGGACTCCTCGGAATCATTGATCAAGTTGCTCGCACGCCGCTCAGCACAGTTGTGCTGGGCGTCGCTGTTTTAACAGCCGTGCGCATTGCGCTTCATCTCACGATTCTGAAGCCTCAACCGGTCCAGTACCGGCCGAATTCTTACAAGTTCGGAACGCTGCTCAACGAATTTTGCGATGCGCTCATTTATGCGGGCGTTTTCGTGTTCTTGGTGATTCGACCGTTTGTCCTTCAAACGTTTTACATCCCCAGCGGTTCGATGGTGAACACCCTCTTGGTGCGGGACTATATCGTCGCCAATAAGATGGTGTACCGAGTTTCCGACCCGAAACCAGGAGATATCGCCGTTTTTAAGCCGCCCCAAGCGGCCAAAGAAGACAAGGACGCCGACACCGACTATATCAAGCGGGTGATTGGAACTCCAGGAGATTTGGTCGAAGTGAAGAATCGAGTGCTTTACCGAAACGGCAAGCGCATCGAGGAACCGTACGTGGTGTACACCACTCCGGTTGAAGGCTCGAACAATCTTCGGTTTAACATCAAGTCTGCGGCTGAGGTCGTGGATAGCGATTGCCCGGACTTCAAGCTCGTGAAGTACAAAGATCGGCTGATTCCACTTACTGTCTTTGGCGAAAACGTCAACAGTTTTTCCGCCCTTGAATTCCGAGAGAGTGACCCCAGCGTCCAGTCGATGTTGCGTTCGCTCCCGGCAGAGAAAGTGCCTGCTGGCTACTATTTGATGATGGGAGACAACCGGAACGGAAGCTTTGACAGCCGGTACTGGGGCCTTGTCCCACGAGACTCGATCATCGGTCGTGCAGAGTTTATCTGGATGCCGTTCAATCGAATCGGAAAAGTACGATAAGGAACCTGGTGGGCGGTGAGGGGCTCGAACCCCCGACATCCTCGGTGTAAACGAGGCGCTCTACCAACTGAGCTAACCGCCCGGAACGGAACCATTATTGTACACCGAGCGTAAAGTTTTTTGTGGGAAAAGGACGCACTCGTAAGAGTGCGTGGGATATATTGGGGTTAGAGACTCATGATGAGGAAATTTTTGTTGCTTCTTGCGCCATGGATGGTAATGGTAGCTTCGGCCCAGCTCACTGAGCAACCGTCCATCGTGTACACGCACTACGGAACGTTCGATGAGGGTTTGCGCCGGGATGGCGATGACCTTTACGTACGGCCTACGGTGGTCCAACAGTTTGGATGGCAGGCGAAGCAAGTTCGATCTGAATTTGAAATCTTTGCGGAATCTCGTCGGCTCCGAGTGAAGCCGGTGACGCTTGACGGCACGCTTTACCTCCCTCTTACCGAGTGCATGGAGCAACTGGGGGCACGAGGGGAATGGATTCCTGGGGAAAACAAATTTGTCGTCACGAGTCAGCTTCGGTCGATGACCCTGGAGCGGGGCAAGCTTGCCTTCGATACCTCCATGGAAGTGTGGCCAAAGGTCAGCAAACTCTCGAACCCTGAGCGCCTCGTCATCGATCTCGAAGGGGCCAGCTACGCGGCCAACCAAAACCTCATTCTCAAACTTCCGCCTGAAGTTCGGATCGCACAATATCGGCGAACGACCCTCAGAATCGTGATTGAGAAACCCGGAGCCACCCGACTGGCTCTCCCCAATCTTGTTCCTTCGCGTGAGTTCTCGGTGGATGTCTCCTCGCTCAAGCTGGGAGACCCTTCGGACGTTGCGTCGCCGAAAGCTCCGGCCAACAACGACGTCACGTCTGCAAGCACCAAGCCCGATGAGGATCCTTCGAAAGGATTTCCTGGGAAGAAAGATGCTCCGCCTCTAGAAGACGGTCGTGATCTCCCCATTACGGAGAACCCGCCAACGACAACTCCGTTTAACCCGAACGAAAAGCCGATAACCGCCAAGCCCGTTCCCATTGGGGCCCGCGTGATGAAGCCCAAGGTCGTTCCCCAGAAGAATGGTACGGTTTTGGTCGTTTTTCCTTACACAGGGAAGCTGACCCAACAGGTAGGCGGTAGATACGACGACTCGTTGAACATTCGAATTCCGGTCCCGGGGGCCGAACCTGAGGTCCAAACTTCCCTCACGAACCTGCACGCTTGGCTCGAAGCCGTGAACATGAAAACGACTTCGAATGGTCTGGAACTCATTTTGCAGACAGATCGACCCTACGGTATCAAGGTGAGCAACACCGCAAAAGAAATTCAGGTCATGCTCGTCAGGCCAAAAGCAGGGAGCGGAACACTTCTAGGGAAAACGATTGTCGTCGACGCCGGCCATGGCGGTACCGACCCTGGTGCCGTCAGCCCAGATGGGACCGTGAAAGAAAAGAACGTCGTCATGCCCATCGCGAAGTACCTCGCCGCAGAGCTCACTTTGCATGGTGCCCAGGCAGTGATGACCCGCGATGAAGACGTGAAAATCGCGCTGACCGAGAGAAGCAGCATCGCGAACCGAATCCAAGCCGACTTCTTCATCAGTATTCACATCAACTCGAACAAGGTCGCCAACACCCGTTCGGGAACCATGATTTTCCACCACAAACAAGAGCCCCTTGGCAAACTTCTTGCTGAATGCATCTCGCGGGAGGTAGCGAAGGTGAGCGAACTCCCGAATATGGGAGTCGTGAGCGATGGGCGAATCTATGACTCTGGCTTTGCTGTTTTGAGAAACTCGACCATGCCCGGCGTCCTTTGCGAACTTGGATTTATCAACCATTCCAAAGACCGCAAACGCATGGTCACGGCTGATTTCCAAAAGAAGGTTGCGGAAGCGATCGTTCGAGGAATCCAAATCTACTTAGGTGAGCGAAAACCCAATGAAAAACCGTAATGCCCGAAAACTTGGAATGACTCTCTTGGTGGGAGGAATTACCCTCCTCGGAGTCGTGCTTGCGTACGTAAAGTTTTCTCCGGCCCAGAATGTGCCAGAGGCAGATCAACGTGCGGTCACGCACGTGGAGTCAAATGCGCCTGCTCCCACGAAGCCGGAAGTGCCAACCGACAACGTCAAGATTTTGAAGCCTACGTACACGCAGGATGATGATTTGGTGTATACGGAGACAGATAGGCCGGTCGAAAAAGCGCAAAACCGTTACGTGGTCGCGATCAACGGCTTTCTGCAAGAGGCCAAAGTCACCGAGCCAGGAGCGAAAGCTCTCTCGGCAACTCTTGAGGGCAAAGTACTCGTCATCAACTTCACCGATCCGTTCGGAGCCACTCGAGGTACCGATGACGAAAGAACCATCATTGACGGCTTGATTCATGTGGCCCGACAATTTCCAGAAGTCAAGAGTCTGAGACTGCTCGTCTCGGGTTCGAGAATTGAAACTCTCGGAAGCGTGGACCTGATGGAAGACCTGAAAGTCCAGGACTAGTTTAGTTCCGGAGCCTCATCTTGAGCGGATTCGCGGCCCCGTGCCCGAATCCGCTCCACTATGTAAATCACGCCAGCGGCCACCGCGGCCCCGGTCATCCAACCGAGTAGAACTTGACTCGGATAATGAGCCGCCACATACACCCGGCTGATCCCCACACCGAGCGCGATCGCGACCGCAGGGCTTCCCCACCATCCAAAGTAGTAGGTAAACGCCACCGCTAGAAACGCCATGTTGGCGCTATGGGCACTCGCCGTCCCGTTGCTCTGACTGAGCCCGATGCGGATGATGGCGTCGGGTTCGACATTTCCGGGCCTCGCAAAGGGAATCATCTTCCAGAGATCGGTCGCCCCGTTGGCGAGAATCCACCCGAGGCCGGCCACCAGTCCACCCACTCGGCTCGAGGGACGCCAAAGCAACCAGACAAGCAGGATTCCCAGCACAATCCGGACGGGAGTTTGGTCAATCCCTTTGCTCAAGAACACCATCACCGGAGAGAGGGTCTCGGACCATCCGTTTATCTGATGAAAGAGTGCCTTGTCGAATCCGTTCATGGATGCTGTTGAGGACGAATGTACCTGGACCTATTGGGGATCGTTTCTGTTCGGGTACAAGCAAGGAACAAAGATGCGAAAAGGAATGCGAAACCGAATGTTAGGGGCACTCGTGGGGGCCACTCTTGGGCTGCCTCAGCGGCAGCGGAGGAGCTATTCTCCCATCTCCTTTTACGAGCCCATCCCGAGAAAGATGGCAGCGCACCCAGTTTTCGAATACTGGATTGCGTACAAGACCCTTCTCCAATCTGGGGTCCACCCGGAAAACCTGGGGGCGCATATCTCGTTTTCAGCCGAGTTTCTCCCTTTGGAGTCGGCTTTTGGCCTTCGAAATCTCAAGCGCGGTCTGCATGCCCCGGCCGCAGGAGCCCTCGATAACCCGTTTGGTCACCTGAGCGGTTCCATGGCCCGCGCTGCGATCTGGGGATGCCTCTCGGAAACCCTGGAAGAAGCCTGCGAGAGAGCCTTCTTCGATGCATCGTGGGACCGAAGCGGCGACCGAGTATGGTTGGCGGTTGCGGCGGCAGGCATGGTGTGGACGGCGCAAGATGGCGCTTCGGTGACGGACTTGCTCTCGCTTGCATCTGAGATTTTGCCCCCGGGACACTCTGCCATCGCACCGATCGAGCGAGTGCGTATCCTCGCGTCCCAGAGCCAGTCGCCCGAGGAAATGTTCCAGACGATCATGAAGGGGCGCCGGGCCGAGGACCGATCCGAGCAGGGTCTGAACTTGGTTCTCTTGGCGATTGGGTTGATTTGTGGGAACGGAGATTTTGGGCGAACGATGCGAGCCCTGGCCTCGATGGGGATTGACGCGGATGAAACCTGCATCGTAGCGGCTCTTATCCTCGGAGGCATGGGGCAGGGTCCGGACGAAGAATGGCTAAGCCCTCTCGGGTCGGACTTCATCATTGGCATGCACCTTCAGGACCTCAGCGCGCCCACCACGCTCTCCAAATTTGCCGATCTGTTCCCAGAACCCGTGACACTTACCCTTGTTGTGAGCGAACCGGAACCAGCGCCACCGACCGAGCCTGAAGTGACCGAAGTGCTGTCCGAGGGAGTGGATGGAGTCGTTTCGACTCCCACTGAACCTGAGCCCGAACCCGAACCGGTCGTCGAAGGGATCGCCCCGAAGACGATCCCGGACACCACATTTATCAAGACTCTCCAAAAGATCCCCAACCGAGCCCTGAGAGTGCGAAAAGGGAGCCTCGAATTAACGGCAGAGTATTTGAACACATTCAGCCTGGACCGCGAAATGGGACGAGAGCTCGCGCTCACGCTCAAGAACGTCGGCCCAGAGCCCCAAGACCTCCAAGTGGAATTCTCTACCGATACTCCGGCCGATGTCGCCTCGCGATGGGGTTCGCTCCGATTGTTGCCGGGCGAGTCCAAGATGTATCCCGTGGTGGTTCGCCAAAAAGAGGAGTTCCTTCCCGATCGGGTTCGGTTGAGAGTTCTCGCCGGGGGCGAATCCTTTGAGATTCCGTTTTTCAAGCCAGAAACCTGGTGGGCCATAGGCCCCCTAGAGATTCAGCATGGACAATCTCTTGACTATCGCTACCCCGCAGAAATGAGCTTTTCGACCACAGAAGTGTTTTCTGGACGGTCGCGGCTCGCCGCGCAGTGGGCTCCATTTCAAGTAGGAGAATCTCTGATTGATGTGGAATCTATGATGAAGGGCTTACCCGGCGTGATGTTATTGGGGGCACGACTCGGCTTCGCCGTGGACGAACCGATAAGAATGATCGTGGCGGGGTCTCCGGGAGTGGTTGCGTTTGTGAATGGAAGTAAGGTTCTGCGGTACCAAGACACTCACGTCCCGACGCATCTACCGGTCGATCCGTATGTGGTTCAGATTTCCGACCCAAAGGAGTTTCAACTGATGCTCAAATTCGTTCGGAATGAAGTTCCGGCAGAATCTGCCGCCGTGTATTTTCTCTCGGCAGCAGGCGACATCATACGCCCCACATTAGTAGAACCACTTAAGTCCTGACCTAATGATCCATCGTTTGGCCCGCTTGATATGGTGGTGGATTCTGGTTTCCATGCGGAAACCGGCGGCGAAGCGATTTCAGCGGAAGATGATCTTGATTTTGCCGAAATCGATGCAGGCTCGAGCCTGGAAATCGGTCCATCGTCAGAACATGTGGGCGCTGCGCTGGGGCGAACGGATGCTGCGCTGGACACTGCTCGTGGTCACCACGAGCATCATGTTTTCGGTCGCGTTCCAATTGGTCGTGACGTGGATTGAGCTTGGGGTGTTTACGGTCCCGGAATACTCTAGCCGCTAGGCACGATGGCTTTCAGCAACTGCTCCGTGATGTACGGGAGAACCGCCCGCTCATTGGGAATTCCCTGCGTATAGATCGCAAGGACATACTGGGACCCGTCTGGAAGTTGGAAGTAGGCGGCGTCATGCTGAGAGACACTGGTCCAGCCCGATTTCGCCCAGAGCTTTGAACCCTTGGGGAGCGCTCCTCCGATCTTCTTCGCCTGACCATCTTCAGTCTCGGAATCTGCAGGGACCACTCGCGCCAGATTCTTGAGGCACCATTCAGTGCCCCACTTCCCTACAATCTTCCCTTGGGCGATGTCGGCAAACAGCCGGGCCGTGGCCTCACTCGTGAGCGAGTTTCGATTCTCGTTCTTCGGGCCATAGCTTTGCTTATCCCGGCCGTAGGGTCCGAAGGACCATGTTTTCTGGCAAGCATTCACCCCAGCGTAGCCTTTTGCGGCAAAAAACTCGTTTGTCGCCTGGCGCTTTTTTGCCCAGGCACTAAAATCCTTCTCGGAGAGCTCTGGGCCGCTCGTGGTATCAGTGAGTAGGTCCAGGACGTACGCCGTCGCATCGTTGTCGCTCACCTGGATCATCTCCCAGAAACCTCGCTCAACTTCTGGCGTGAGCTTCAATTGCTTCCTCTCAATCAAGTCGGCTCCGTGGACCAAATAGAACGTTTTCACGACGCTGGCCGGGTATTGCGGGGCATCTCCTCGGTAGCTTCCCATCGTGTTCTCTCGTCCGAGACTGGCGATAGTAAAGCTAAGCCCCTCCGCCTTTAATCCCTTGGCACCGTACTTGGCTAATACATCTTTCGCGATTCTCTCGCAGATTCCGTTCAAGGCGGGCGACGGGGTGGCCCAAGGGGTGGAGGAAGCGGCACTGACCATGAGGACTAAAGGAAGCGTTGAAATCATATGGACGCGAAGAGTTGGGCTTGCTCTCCGAACAATGTCTTGAGCATCTTTCGGAATGGAGCCGCGACGGGAAGATTACCCACTTCGTCCTGCTCCACCCAAATCCGGTCCGGCGTGCGGGAGCTGACTCTGCGCAGGAATGGTTGGAACTCGATTTTGTGATGGGTGACTTGGTGCCGAACCCGAGGCAGGCGTTCATCGGTGATGAGCGGCTCGCTGATTTGTGGGAAACCGTGGAGCCCTGTCCACCAATCCTCGGCGCCATATTGGACAAAGGCAATCTCTGAGCCGTACAGTTCGATCACGACCGTTTGGACCACTTCCAAATTCTGGCGGCGAACGTTTTTGATGGGTAGAAGAGCTGTCTCTCCACGGGCACAGGCCACGCACTCCATTCGCACGGGGCATCGATCGCACGCCGGGTTTTGAGGAGTGCAGACTCTCGCCCCCAGTTCCATGAGTGCTTGATTCCATTCGCCGGGCGTGGCGGAAGTTAGAATCTCCGTCGCCCATGTCCACGAGGATTTCGTACGCGTCGCCCCCGACTCGTGAGACCCGCAGAACCGCGCATAAACGCGCTCGACGTTCCCATCGACGACCGGCGTTGCCTCGTGGAGACAGATGCTGGCAATGGCTCCCGCTGTGTAGGCCCCCACCCCCGGTACCTGCCGCCATTCTGCGGCGGAGGTGGGGTAGCCATGATCAGCAACCCATTTCGCGCCCTGATGAAGGAATCGGGCTCGGCGGTAATACCCCAGACCCTGCCACACGGCCAAAACTTCTTGCTCACTCGCTGCCGCCAATGCTTGGACCGTGGGAAAGGTCTCCATCCACCGTTCGAAAAACGGGATGACCGTTTCGACCCGGGTCTGTTGACACATGATCTCGCTGACCCATACCGAATACGGGTCGCGGGTGCGCCGCCAGGGCAAGTCACGCCCCTCGCGCCCATACCAAGAGAGCAGAGCTTCTTTCGACTCGGGGCTCAGAGCGAGGTCACCGGTGGCCCGGATGGGATCGCGGCGAGGACCGACTCTGGTTCAGGATGCGACGTCAAAGCCCTTCCAATCACAAGGTAGTTGGCCCCGTCGGCAATCGCTTGCTCAGGAGTCCCGACTCGCAATTGGTCGTGGGTTTCGCCCGCCGAGAACCGGATGCCTGGAGTGACGATGATTCCGTCGTGCCCCAAACTTTGGCGAATGATCGCGACTTCCTCCGGCGAACTCACAACCCCGTCCAGGCCACAGTTCAGCGCGAGCGCCGAAAGTTGGCACATGTGGTCCGGGATGCTCCTTTGGACACCGAGTTGGTCACTCAAAACCTGCTGGTCAAGGCTTGTCAGCACCGAGACGCCCACGAGTAGAGGGCGTTCGACATCATCGTAGAAGCGCGCTTCTTCGGCGGCGGCGGTCATCATCGCCGAGCCCCCCGCGATATGAAGGGTGAGCATCCAGACTTTGTGCCGCGCCGCCTCGCGCACAGCAAGGGCGACCGAATTCGGGATATCGTGAAATTTCAGATCGAGGAAAATCCTCTGCGCCCCCGCATCGTACAGACGTTCGATCACTTCTAAGCCGTGGGGCAACGTCAGCGCATGCCCGATTTTGAACGCGCCCACCAGCGGCGAGAGACGCTTAGTGAGGCCAACGGCTTCTTCAAGGTTTCCGGTATCTAAAGCACAAATGATCCGACGATGCATACGATCAACTCCTTCCTTATGTTTACGGGTGTAATCATTTAGTATGTTACACCGTGAGCTACTGATTGAGGGGACCTTTCTGGGGGGAGTTTGTGACCAAGGGACTTCGAAAGAGGTTGTTCGCGATCCTTGGTCAGGGTCTGTGGTGGGGACATACGCCGAATCTGGGCCAGAGGAAGTTGAATTCGCGGTCGTGGCCGCCGCGCGCGCGATGCAACACCCCTTCCCTCTCTCAGAGCGAAAAGCCCTGCTCCATCGAATTGCCGAGAGGATCGAGGAAGATCGTGAATTCTTAGCGGGCCTCTTGACTCGGGAAATTGGCAAACCAATCACGTACAGCCTCGCGGAGGTTCAACGGTGTGCACTCACTTTCCGCCTTGCGGCGGAGAGCGAGGCGGCCGTGCCTCGGCTAGAAACCCTGGATTATGATCCGAGAGGCAAAGGTCTTCGGGCCGAAATTCATCGGCTCCCTCGAGGTCCGGTTTTGGCCTTCACGCCTTACAACTGGCCCTTGAACCTCGCGGCTCACAAAATCGCCCCGGCGCTTCTGGCGGGTTGCCCGGTGGTTCTCAAGGGCTCGCCTCAGGCGGGACTCTCGACGCTTAGCTTGGCGAGGCTCATCCATGAATGCGGCTGCCCTCCCGGTTTTCTGAACACAGTCCAATGCGATCTCCGGCTGAGTGAGGCGCTGGCGCGGGACCCTCGTTTTGCCGTGGTTTCGTTCACCGGTTCGCCGCGTGTCGGCTGGAAGATTCGAAGCGAGACTCCGACTCCTCACGTCATTCTGGAACTTGGAGGCAATGCCTTTGCCCTCGTTGGTCCGGGCGCAGATCATGGCGCGGCGGTCGAAAAACTCGGATTGAGTGCATACGCCTACGCCGGCCAAGTATGCATTTCCACTCAACACATTTTGGTGCATCGATCGGAATTCGAAGCATTCCGAGATACTTTCGTGGCGAGGTGGGAGGATCTCGAAGCGGAAAATCCGGCTGATTCCTCCACGGTTTGTGGTCCATTGATTCATGAAGCGCAGGCTAAGGCTGTTTCGGCGATGGTGGAATCTGCTTGCGGCCAGGGGGCCAAGCTTCTCTTTGGCGGCACTCTCACGCGTGTCGGCTGGAAGATTCGAAGCGAGACTCCGACTCCTCACGTCATTCTGGA
>CAZBXR010000031.1:22665-25729 GCA_964496145.1 uncultured Chthonomonas sp.
CGCGTGTCGGCTGGAAGATTCGAAGCGAGACTCCGACTCCTCACGTCATTCTGGAACTTGGAGGCAATGCCTTTGCCCTCGTTGGTCCGGGCGCAGATCATGGCGCGGCGGTCGAAAAACTCGGATTGAGTGCATACGCCTACGCCGGCCAAGTATGCATTTCCACTCAACACATTTTGGTGCATCGATCGGAATTCGAAGCATTCCGAGATACTTTCGTGGCGAGGTGGGAGGATCTCGAAGCGGAAAATCCGGCTGATTCCTCCACGGTTTGTGGTCCATTGATTCATGAAGCGCAGGCTAAGGCTGTTTCGGCGATGGTGGAATCTGCTTGCGGCCAGGGGGCCAAGCTTCTCTTTGGCGGCACTCTCAGCGGGAACCAATACTCGCCGACTGCGCTCGAGATTCAAGATTTCGGGCAGGCCCAGAGCCTAGAGATGGCACTGGCCACCGAGGAAGTTTTTGGGCCCGTTGTGACTCTGTCCCCCATCGATTCCATCGAAGAAGGCGCCCATCTCGTAAACCAGTCGAAATACGCGATCCACACCTCGGTGTTTGGAGATACTGACTCCTGGGATCAAGCAAGCGGGCTATTGCGTAGCGCGGGGCTTTTGTGGAACGAGCCTCCTACGCTCCGTTTCGATGGGCTGCCGTATGGTGGGGAGCGGCAAAGCGGCCTCGGCCGAGAGGGCCTGAGCTACGCTTTCGAGAGCATGACCTATGTGCAGTCAAGAATCCTTCCTCAGGATCGATGAAATCGGCATGAATCTCTAGCATCATTTGAACCCATTCGGGTATCCTATGGGCTTAGGCAAGGTCCGCTTCTAGCCGAGCCACGATACGTTTCATTGCGAATGTGAGCGCGAAGAAACACCCAGGATTTGAATCATGGCGAAGAAGATTTCTAGAATTATTAAACTGAACATTGCGGCCGGAAAGGGTACGCCTGCACCTCCCGTTGGTCCTGCGCTTGGTCAAGCCGGTATCAACATGATGGAGTTCTTGAAGAAGTTCAACGACATGACGGCTCCACAAATGGGGTTTGTCCTTCCTGTCGAAATCACTGTCTTCGAAGACCGCTCTTACAATTTTGTCGTCAAGCAGCCGTTGAGCAGCGACCTCGTGAAGCGAGCCGCAGGCATCGACAAGGGCTCCAGCAATCCTCTGAAGGACAAGGTTGGAGTTCTGACTCAAGACAAGCTGCGCGAAGTTGCAAAGCAAAAGATGAAGGACTTGAACACCAACGACGAGGAAATGGCGATGCGAATCATCGCGGGTACAGCTCGATCGATGGGCGTGAAGGTAGAAAACTAACTTAGCATTTACCAGAAAATCGCCTAGATCGGAACTAACGGTCTAGGCGTTTTTGTAAACCTAGTACGGAAGGGCTTAGGACCATGAAACATTGGCCCCCAGTCTACGTCCTATCTCTTGAAAGACATGAAACAATTGACCCATAGGTGGATATACATCCTCATTGCAGGTTTATCTTGCAGTGCTGCCTTTGCTGGTCATGATACAGAAGCAACTTCCGGTGGGCAATTCGTCGCCGATTTGCTTCGAGAGGCAGGGGGCGCCGATCTCGCCTTCATGCCTGCAGACGGACTCCGAGCTAAATTCGAAGTCGACAACTTCAAGACCATCTTGAAGTACCCCACCGAGGGGATCTCTGTCGTCTCGCTTACCGGACTCCAGATTCGTCAAGCGCTGGAACGCAGCGTTTCGCTTTCTCCGACCCCGAATGACGGGTTTCTCCAAGTGTCGAACGTGGAGTTCTCGTACAATCCCCGCCAAGAGCCAGACCGACGCGTCATCAGCGTGACCATCGCCGGTGCAAAGCTGGACGAGAAACGGACCTACTCCGTTGCCATGCCCGCTAACCTCGCGCGCGGCGGCCTTGGATATTTCAAGGTTTGGGATCGAGAAGAAATCAAGAAGAGTCTCGCCGGGGTCACCATGGAGGACATCTTGGATCAAAAAGTGTTCCGAGATTCCGCGCCCCGTATCAAGTCGGCGAACTAACGAGCTCCTTTCGGAGTATTCTCGTGTAGTTCATGCTCACCCCACACGATTGGCAAGAAAGCGTCGCAACCCGTGCCCAATATGTTGAGGCACGCCTCGCCGGAGGCGCCCCGGTACTCGCGGTGAGCGCCGCCTGTGGCATCGTCACCTTCACCATGAGGCGCACAGGCCGAAAGATCTACGAGATCTACGACTCTCTTCTTTTCAGCGGGCTAGGACAACAATCCGACATCGAATCTCTCCGAACAGGAGCCATCGATTTTGCCCACCAAGAGGGTTACCAAAGAAGCGAGGAAGACGTCACAATCCAACGCGTGGTGAATGCTCTCAGCCAGCCCATGAAGCGCGCATTCGGTGATTTTAACTACGCCCCCGTCGTGGCAAGGGGCCTCTTTGCCGAGGTCGGCCGAACGGTGGATAAGGACCAGTTTTTCCTTCTTGATTACGATGGGGATTACACGATTCGCCAAGAATTCGGGATTCTCACGGGGAACCCTGATCTCGTGGACTCGATTCGAGACGGGATGAAGGCGCTCGTTGGGTCAAAGCTCGCCCCCGAAGCGGTGGCGGCAAAGCTCCAAGAGTTGTGGGCTCAATTGATTGAAGGAAACGCCGCCGTCTCGAAGAACCTCGTCCCCGAAGCCGCAGTGCTTGACCGCGAGCCAGGAACGCTTCGAAAGTTTCGTCTGCTGACGCTCTCTTAATCGTCTACGCGAAAGAGCTGAGGAAGGAACTGGGCCACAAGGGCAAACAGGAAGAAAGCGACGGCAATCATTCCCTTTCTCGGGGCGACCGGACTGGATTGAACGATCGCCTGGTCCACCACCTCAAACCGGCTCGGATCGCGTTCTTCGGCGATCTTGGCCCGCGAC
This sequence comes from uncultured Chthonomonas sp., assembly GCA_964496145.1. GTDB lineage: Bacteria > Armatimonadota > Fimbriimonadia > Fimbriimonadales > Fimbriimonadaceae > UBA2391. Next base: position 25,560 of record CAZBXR010000031.1, read on the forward strand.
AACTCAGCTTCAAGAAGCTCTCGCTTCTTGAGAGCGGCTTCAAATTCTGAGCGGCCATCCATGATCGCTGCGCTCGCTTTCGGGATCTCCGACCCTGTCCGCTCATAGTCAGACACGATCTTCGAGTACGCGTCGATGGTGACCTTCAGCACCTCAATTTGGCTCTCCAA
>CAZBXR010000032.1:0-25362 GCA_964496145.1 uncultured Chthonomonas sp.
ACGAGGGTGTTCCGCAGAAGTCGTCTACGTAGGACTTGTGCGTTAGCGCCGGAGGAGCATCTCCATGAGGGGTGTCAAGCAAGGTTGTCACCGATGCCGGGCTTCCTCTCGAGGCCTATTGGTGGTACCTGGACCTTCGCCGGTTTGGGTCAGCCCCTCACGCCGGATTCGGCCTCGGATTCGAACGACTTCTCATGTACGTCACCGGGATGAAGAACATCCGCGACGTGATCCCCTACCACCGAACCCCCGGCAGCGCGGAGTTTTAAGGCGGGCTAGAACGAAAGAGCAGGGGTGTCCCCCCTGCTCTTTGAGTCTAAAAGGTGCCCGAGAGGTATCCTAGGGAGGTACACGAACCCCTAGGAGACTCTCATCTATTGAATAGCTTTGGCACAAAATCTACACTGAACGTCGGCGACAAATCCTACACCTACTACAGCCTTCCCGCCCTTGAATCTGCAGGGCACAATGTGAAACGGCTGCCCGTGACTCACCGCATCCTGCTCGAGAACCTGCTCCGAGCCGAAGATGGCGGTGTGGGCGTAACCAGCGCCGATGTAGAGGCTCTGTTGCAATGGGACGCAAAGGCCGATCCTGAAAAGGAGATTGCATTCATGCCGGCGCGGGTGCTGCTCCAGGACTTTACAGGGGTGCCGTGCGTCGTCGATCTTGCCTCGATGCGCGATGCCATGGCCGCACTGGGCGGAGATCCTGAGAAAATCAACCCCCTCCAGCCCGTGGAGTTGGTCATTGACCACTCGGTTCAGGTCGACGCCTATGGAAACGACGCCGCCCTCATGATCAACCAAGATCTTGAGTTCGAGCGTAACCAAGAGCGATACCAGTTCTTGAGATGGGGCCAAACGGCCTTCCAAAACTTTAAAGTTGTTCCGCCAAACACTGGGATCGTGCACCAAGTGAACTTGGAGTACCTCGCGCGAGGAGTCTTCGTAAACGAGGGAGATGTCGCGTATCCAGACACTTTGGTCGGTACAGACAGCCACACCACGATGATCAACGGCCTCGGAGTGCTCGGGTGGGGTGTGGGCGGTATCGAAGCAGAAGCCGCCATGCTAGGCCAGCCTGTCTCGATGCTCATTCCGCAAGTCGTGGGCTTCCGCCTGACAGGCAAGCTGAAAGAAGGGGTCACCGCCACCGACCTCGTCCTCACGATCACCGAGATGCTTCGAAAGCACGGGGTCGTCGGGAAGTTCGTCGAGTTCTTTGGCGAGGGCTTGTTCGGCCTCCCACTCGCGGACCGAGCCACCATCGCCAACATGGCCCCTGAATATGGTGCCACTTGTGGATTCTTCCCCATCGATGAAGAGACCCTGCGCTACCTGAGGCTTTCAGGCCGCCCCGAAGAGCAGGTCGCTCTCGTGGAGGCCTACTCAAAGGCTCAAGGGATGTTCCACGAGGCTGGATTTGTCGAGCCTGACTTCACAAGCGTGCTCGCGCTGGACCTCGGTACGGTCGAGCCAAGCGTGGCGGGTCCGAAGCGACCCCAAGACCGGCACGTCCTCTCGAAGGCTCGTCAGAGCTTCCTCGACGTCTTTCCTTCCGCCCTGCCAGAGCAAGGCGATCAAGGATCGGGGGGAACTGCGGTCGCCACCCGTGCGGGAACCGATGTTCTTACGCATGGCAGCGTCGTCATCGCCGCCATCACGAGCTGTACGAACACGAGCAACCCAAGCGTGATGGTCGCCGCCGGTATTGTTGCCAAAAAGGCCAGAGCGTTGGGCCTCACCCCCAAGCCATGGGTGAAAACTTCTCTCGCCCCAGGTTCGAAGGTCGTGACCGAGTATCTCACCAAGAGCGGGCTCATCACGGACCTGAATGCGGTCGGGTTCAACGTCGTGGGATACGGTTGCACTACCTGTATCGGCAACTCTGGACCTCTTCCCGAAGAGGTGAGTAAGGAGGTTCAAGAACGCGACCTCACCGTCGTGAGCGTATTGAGCGGCAACCGTAACTTCGAGGGCCGGGTCAATGCCGAGGTGAAAGCGAACTACTTGATGTCGCCTCCGCTGGTCGTGGCCTACGCCTTTGCGGGCACCATTCACATCGACCTCCATACCGAACCAATCGGCGTGGGATCGAACGGTCAAAACGTGTACCTCAAGGATATCTGGCCCACTCAAGCCGAGGTGGCCGATGTTTTGACTCACCACATCGACCGAGCGATGTTCGAGCGCACCTACAACGGCGTATTCGATGGCGATGCGAAGTGGCAAAACATCGAAGTCTCGGGTGGCCAACGATACGAATGGCAGGGTGATTCGACCTACATCAAGCAGGCTCCGTACTTCGAAAACATGGAGCGAACCCCGGCGGTCCGCGTTCAAGAGCTCAACGGGCTCAAGTGCCTTGCGATCCTGGGCGATTCTATCACCACGGACCACATTTCTCCGGCTGGCTCCATCAAGGCGACGTCCCCCGCCGGGGCGTACCTCACTGAGCACGGGGTCCGACCTCACTTGTTCAATAGCTATGGTTCGCGACGGGGCAACCACGAGGTGATGGTTCGAGGCACCTTCGCGAACATTCGAATCAAGAACAAGCTCGCTCCGGGAACCGAAGGTGGGGTCACCACCTATCTTCCGACCGGAGAAGTCATGTCGGTTTACGATGCCGCCATGAAGTATCGACAGTCGGGCAGCGACTGCATCGTCCTCGCTGGCAAGGAATACGGCTCTGGTAGTAGCCGAGACTGGGCCGCGAAGGGCCCCGCGCTCCAGGGCGTGAAGGCCGTCATCGCCGAGAGTTTCGAGCGCATTCACCGCTCAAACTTGGTCGGGATGGGCGTCCTTCCGCTGCAGTTCCTTCCTGGCGAGAGCGTCGAGTCTCTGGGCCTTACGGGTCACGAGGAGTTCTCGATCATCGGTCTCGGGGATGCGGTGATGAACGTGTTCCGAGGCGGAAAAACCCTCCACGTTCGGGCCACGATGGCCGATGGAGCGACAAAGAGCTTCCAAGTGACTTGCCGCATCGACACTCCCCAAGAGGTGGAGTACTACCGACACGGTGGAATCCTCCTCTACGTGCTACGCCAACTCTTGGACAGCTAGAGCGAACGGGTGGTCAGTTTTCACTGACCACCCGAACCTTTAAAAACTCGCGGGAGCGGGAGCATTCATCTTGGGCCGAGTGCTCTTGTCCGCAATTTGGTAAAGCGTAACGAGGATCGTCCGAGCGACAGCCTCGAACTGCGGAAAATCGATCTTATCCACTTCGTCCGAGACCTGGTGGTAATCCTCGTGGGTCCCATTGAAGAAGAAGACGATGGGGATGCCCTTCACCGCATAGTTGTAGTGATCGCTGCGGAAATAGATGCGGTCCGGCTTGCTGGGCTGGTCGTAATAGTAGTCGTACTTAAGCTTCAAGTACCCGTCATTGGCCTTGGCGACCCAGTCGCCAAACTCGGTGCTCAACTCTCGCGATCCCACTACATAAATTGACCTGGGCGGAACAAGTTTTTCATTCCTTTGGTTCGTGTCTCCTGCGGGCCTCGCCCGCCCGATCATGTCGATATTGATGAGCCCGGCGATCTTTTTCAGGTCAACGGTAGGCGTCTCCGTATAGGCTTTCGAGCCGAGGAGGCCACGCTCCTCTCCCGAGTGCCAGATAAATAAAATGGAGCGCTTTGGCTTGGGTCCCATCATGATCGCCCGGGCAATCTCGAGCAGAGCCACGGTTCCAGACCCATCATCGTCCGCGCCATTATTGATGCGGTCACGGCCTTCGGATTCGAGTCCGATGTGATCGTAGTGAGCGCTGATCGCGATGTATTCGTCCTTGAGCTTGGGATCGGATCCCTCAATCTTTGCGATCACGTTTTGGGATTTGATCGTCGCCCCGCCCCGAGTCTTCGTTTCGTACCAATGGAAGAAGGTTTTGGTTTCGCCTGCGGGCTGAAGCCCCATCAACTTGCATTGCGTCACAAGGTACCGAGCGGTGATGTCGAGCCCGCGTGAAGGGGTGTTCCGGCCCTCCATGAGGTCGCTCGCCACAAACTCCAGATGGCTCCGCAGTCGATCCCCGGTGATGAGCTCTGGGTTGGGTTTCGCGGCGAAGAGAGAGCTGCTCACTCCCAAGAGCAAGACCCCAAAAGCAAGCCGGCGGCAGACGTAGTTTCCCATGATGTTATCGTTACGTTAGCACCGGGAGCGCGGTTTCTGCTCTCGTTGGCGGGAGTAAATGATCTTTTTGCACACAATGTGCGTCTTAACCATCACTTTTGGAACTTGAATCGGGGTCAATTGATGTACAATTTAGCATCCGGGATTTGGGAATTTTGTGGGGCGACTGGCTCCACACCGTAGGCTGAACGCATGGTTTATCGTCCGCTTCGATATGAGCAAATGATGAAAGCTGCAGAGCCGTTCGATGTGAGAGCTCGCCGTATGTTCAACGGAATGGGTGTCTACACGGGCGAGAAAATGTTTGCGTTTCTCGTGGGCGAAGATATCGGCCTCAAACTCTCCCCTGAGCATCGTGAGGAGGCATTGAACCTCCCTGGCGCAGAACTCCTCCGAACCGAAGCCGCCGCGGCTCCCATGCCGGACTACGTACGTATGCCAAAGAATGTTTTGGACAACTACGACCTGTTTCTCCATTGGGTTGAGCGAAGTGCCGAGTACGCTCAAACCAAGCGCATGAACTAGGCAGTGAGTTTTGGGGTACACCCTCCTATTGGGTGTACGGTCAAGGGCGTCCGACTCACCACGCTAGCTAAGGACGATTTCACCTGCAAAAGATAGCCATTATCACAAGCGGCGGCGATGCCCCCGGCATGAATGCTGCCATTCGAGGCGCGGTTCGAAGCGCCATCTCGCGGAACGCCCAGGTCATTGGGTTCGTTCACGGGTACGAGGGCATTATCCAAGACGAGACGATTGACCTCGATTCAAAATCCGTCGGCGGGATTATCGACCGAGGCGGCACGATTCTGCGCACCGCGCGAAGCAAAGAGTTCATGACCCCGGAAGGACGCCAGAAGGCGGTCCAACACCTTCGCAATCATGGCGTGGAAGGCCTCATCGTCATCGGCGGAGATGGATCGCTCACGGGTGCCAAGGTCCTGGATGAAGAGTTTGATTTCCCGGTTGTCGGGGTCCCTGGCTCGATCGACAATGACATCAGTGGCACCGATTTCTCGATCGGGTTTGACACATCGGTCAATACCGCCATGGACGCGATTGACAAGGTTCGAGATACCGCCTATTCACACGAGCGTGTCTTCATTGTCGAGGTCATGGGCCGCCGAAACGGGTTCATCGCCCTCGAAGTAGGGCTCGCTGCGGGCGCGGAAGCGGTTCTTGTCCCCGAAGTCCCCTACCGAATCCAAGAAATTTGCACGAATCTCGTCCAGGCCCACGATCGCGGGAAGAAGTCGAGCATCATCGTTGTGGCTGAAGGGGCCGCTCGGGCGGCAGATGTGAAGGTGCTCATCTCCGAACTCACTGGATATGAAGTGCGATATCTCGTGCTAGGACACATGCAACGCGGAGGTTCTCCCACGGCATTTGATCGCGTTTTGGCGATGCGCCTCGGGTCGTTCGCAGCCAACCGCCTGATCAGTGGATTCAAAGGCGAGATGGTGGGGGTCGATGGCGGAAAGCTGGTGAGCCACCCATTAAGCTATGTTCTCAGCACGGAGCGAACGATCAACCCTGAAAAACTCTTCCTCGTAGACGTTTTGTCGCAATGATTCTCACGGTCACACTCAACCCGGCGGTGGATCACACGCTCTTCGTGGATCGCTTGCTTGTCGGAGACACGAATCGTGTGGTTCGGGTAGAAACAGACGCCGGTGGAAAGGGAATCAACCTGAGCCGGATCGCCCACGAATGTGGGGCCCCAACCCTCGCGACCGGAATTCTCGGGGGACCCAACGGGGCGCACATTCGACACGTGTTAGAATCCGAAGGCGTGCCGTTCGATTTTTGCGCGACGCGACAAAATACGCGGGCGAATACCAATGTGGAGGTCCTCGAAGGGGGACCGCCGACGACTTTCAACGATAAGGGTCCGGCAATGGCGCCGGACCGACTAAAACGCTTTCTTCATCACTTCGAATCGCTCATGGCTTCAGCGACATGGGTTTGCGTGGGAGGATCAGCACCCCCCGAAACTCCACCCGAGATTTATCGAACCCTCCTGAACATGGCTCACGACGCCGGGCTGAAAACCCTTCTCGATGCCGATGGCGACCTTCAGCGCTGGGGCCTCGAAGCTCGGCCTCATATCATCAAGCCAAATGCAAAAGAGGCCTCTCGCCTTCTTGACCGCCACATCGAAACCGACGCTCAAGCGGTCGAAGGGGCCCGACTCCTGTTAGATCACGTGAGCCCCGAGGGATGCGCCATCCTCAGCCGAGGGAAGGAAGGAGCCGTCCTTGCGTCGCACCAGGGGATCTGGATGGGTCGCTCCCCTCAGGTCGAAAGTAAATCAACCATCGGGAGTGGCGACAGCCTCCTCGGAGCCTTTCTCGCGAAGCGAGAGGCGGGTCTTGACCTCCCCGAGGCGCTACGTTGGGGACTCGCAGGCGGCGCGGCAACGGCGATGACCGATGGCTCTCGGATAGGGCGGCTCGAAGAAATTGAAAGGCTCTTGTCCCTCGCTCAGGTAGAACAAATCGCATGACCTCCCCCGTTTTTGATCCTGTCTCATTTCCAGGGCTCACCCTGCCGAATCGGCTCATCCTTGCCCCCATGACCACGTACTCGGGAGACGCCGATGGTCAACTGTCCGTCGAAGAAGAGGCTTACCTTCTCGCGAAGGGCCAAGCGGGTTACGGGGCCATCATGACGGCCGCGTGTTACGTTCACCCTTCGGGAAAGGCCTTTCCGGGGCAGTGGGGATGTGACCACGACGGGCGCTATGGATCGTTGCACCGAGCGGCGAACGCGATCAAGAGGGGCGGCACAAAAGCCATCCTCCAGATTCATCATGGCGGGCGTCAGTGCTCTCCCGACACCGTTCGCGAAGGCTGGAGTCACTTCCCTGAGCCCCACGCCACATTTCCTCTCGACCGAGCGGTGGTCCCGACTCCTCACGAGTCTGATCGCTTCCCCACGCAAGCCCTCACGGGGGATCAAGTCGAAACCCTCGTCGCGGCGTATGCCGATAGCGCTCGGCGAGCGGTGGAAGCCGGTTTCGACGCCGTCGAGATTCACGGGGCGAATACCTATCTTCTTCAACAGTTTGTGAGCCCCCTCACCAACAGCCGAGACGACGCCTATGGGCATCATCGCCTTCTCTTTCCTCGCCTCGTGGCCCAAGCGGTCCTCGATGCCGTTCCCGCCGGGTTCCCGGTCGGTTACCGCTTCTCGCCCGAAGAGCCAAGTACGCCTGGCATTGATCTTGACATCACCACCGCGCTCATCCAAGAGCTTTGCCATCTGCCTCTCTCCTTCTTGCACGTCTCGTTGCAGAACTATCGGCAATCTTCTATTCGCGGCGAAGCGGATGACACTCCCGTCATCCAGCGGATACTGAAGGTCATTGATGGTCGTGTCCCGCTCATCGGGGTGGGGGGCATTCAATCCGTGGAATCAGCCGAAGACTGCCTCGCGCTCGGAGCCTCGGCCGTCGCGGTTGGGAAGGCCGCCATTTGCGACCCCGACTTACCGAAAAAATTCCGGGACCGGGTTCCCGCCGTCGGCTGGTACCCGCGCGAGAACGCTATCGAGAAATTAACGATCCCGACAAAGCTGCACGAACGAATTTTGAACGCGGCCGGGTGGTTCGAACCCGAGCCTGAATCCTAAAATCCGAAAATTGAAAAAAAATCGGAACTAACCTCGCGCACCCCCCCGTAGGCTCTTTCTGGTATTACGATGTGTAATACTTGAATAAGTCTTATGGTCAGATTTTCCGGAAAAGTGCAAGGGCAGAGGAAGGCCGAGAATGTGCAGCTCTTTCATCGGCCGTCGTGGGTCTTCACAATACTCCTCTTGACATGTGGAGCCTACGCCTCTGCCCCTCGCTATACCGGAGGAAAGATCTCCACGCCCCCCGTGGTCGACGGAAGCATTTCGGACGGTGAGTGGGCAAGTGCCATCTCCGTGGACGGAAGTTTCTTCGGAGATGGTGCCCCGACCGCGGAGTATTCCATTCACACGAAGCTCGCGTACGACGAAAAGTACATCTACTTTTTGGCGGTGATGGGTGACCCTGAACCCACAAGCATTCGGGCTCGCGAATACCGGCGAAGCGTGGGAGTCGGACTAGACGACAACGTCAAGTTCGAGATCAGCACGAACGGGGTGGTGGCTCAGCGCCACGCGTTTACGTTCAATCCGAGCACGGCCAATTTCATCGTGCTGCCGGGTGGCTCGGCGAACAAAGTCGAGTGGTCCGGCGAGGTGGATAGCCAGGGCAAGATTACCGCCACAGGCTGGCAGGTCGAGGCCCGAATTCCCTGGAATATCCTGCGGCTCCCGGCAAAAACAGGCCCTGTCGACATGCGGTTCTTCGTCAACCGATATGTGGCCAGAACGAACCAACAGATTTTCCAACAGTTTCTCCTCCCGGCGGATATTGAGGATATGGGAGTCTGGGAGCAGGTCATGGTGCCCGCGATCAAGCGCTATAAGACCCTGAAACTCCTTCCGTACACATACGGCGGTGTCGTCGAAGACGGGAAGCCCATCCAAAACTCGGGATTCGATCTGAAGACCTCTCTCGGCGCGAATCTTGACCTCATTGCCACCGTCAACCCCGACTTTAGAAACATTGAGGACTCGATTCTGGACCTCGGGTTCAGCTATTTCGAACGACTTGCCGGGGAATCCCGCCCCTTCTTCCTCGAGGGTTCTGAGTACTTCAATCGCGCAAACTCCATCTTCCGGACTCAGAGAGTCCGGGACATCGATTTTGGTGCGAAGGCCATTGGGCAGTTGAACAAGCGCCTCAGAATTGGCGCGATGGCACTCCAAGACGTAGGCAAAGAAAGTTCCTCCGTCGTTTCGGCCTCGGCAAATCCAGACGATAAGTCCACGGTAAACGTGGGCTTGGCGCATCTGGATCGAGACAATCTTCAGAGTCTTGCCGGGTTCTTTTCGGCGAATCGGCAATACGGTAAGACCACGGCCGCAGTCCGATGGAGCGGGCACCGGGATAACATCATCGGTACCGGGCACGACTTTGCGGCGAGCCTTGAGTACGCCGACCGAGGGTGGGGAGCCTATTTCGGTGCAGGGCGCCGCGAAAAGAAGTTCCGACCTCGGCTTGGATTCACCAACGATACAGACTTCCAGGGGGCGAATGGGTCCGTTTACCTGACGGATCGGAGAGTCAAGTCTGGAAGCCTCGCGAGTTGGGGGGGCAGTCTCGGCTTTTCTTCGTTCTCGCGAATCACCGGTCAATCGTACAACCGAGACGTAAATCTCAATGGGTATCTCCGGTTCCGAAACGGATTGGCAACGCAATTCGGGGCAGGGTTCTCACGGTTTCTTGGCCGCGACGATCAGACGACAAGCATCACCACCGAATACCCCTACTACGATAACCGAAAGAACGTGTACTACGCGCACACGTGGGGCAATATCAGCGGCAAGCGGTACCTTTCGCAATCCACTGGGGTCACGTACCAGTTTTCTCCCCGGATCCTCACGGCACTTAGTGCGGAATTCGTGGACCACTTCCAAAAGCAATCTCAGTGGATCGGGGTTGGAACCCTCGACCTAGGGGCTGACCAAACTCTGAGCACTCGGTTCGTACGTCGGCAGAACGACTACAACATCTACTTCTCCTATCGCAAGAGCGGGGGGCGAGGAGCGGAGTACTACGTTATCCTTGGCGACCCCAACGCCCAGAGCTTTCGAACGAGCTTGATCCTCAAGGCGGTTTTCCCACTAGAAATTCGCTACTAACGAAAAGTTATGGAACCTCGTCTTCGTCAGTTTGAGTAACCACAATCGTTTGAATTGGGCACAGTCCTCATTTCAAGCGATGCCCTATGACGATAAAAACTTCACTCGTAATGTGCCTTATGTCGGCATCTGTTTTCGCCTTCGCGAAAGAAGAGGCGCCGAGGATCAAGGGGGGGCGACTCCTAAAGACGCCGGTCATTGACGGAGAGGTCAGCCCGACGGAGTGGGAAGGCGCAGCGGTCACTTCAGGAAGCTATCTTAGCGACGGTACACCCCAACCCGACTATCTCATCGAGGTTCGATTTGGATACGACGACAAGTTCCTCTATGTTTGCTCTCTCCTCAGTGACCCAAACCCGAGTTTGATTCGTGCCGATGAATACCGAAAGAATACATATCCGCGCGCGGATGACACCCTGTCCGTTAGTTTGGGTTTACAGGGACTTATAGGACAATATCACTCTTTCACATTCAACCCTCGTACCGCAAACACGGTGGACATTCCGGGCGGACGCGCGAACAAAGTAGAGTGGTCAGGCGAAGTCGACAGCGTAGGAAAAGTTACCGACAAAGGATGGCAGGTTGAAGCAAGGATTCCTTGGAGCATCCTTCGACTCCCGGCAAAGTCGGGTCCGGCAGATGTTCGGTTCAGTGCTTATCGCTCCGTCACCAATACCGGCCAAAGTTTATCCTTGCAATATATCCCGAATGACGACTTCGAGCGAACGGCCATCTGGGAAGCTGTCCAGATTCCAAAGGTCACCAAGGCTCGGAAGCTCCAAATTCTGCCTTACAGTTATGCCGGAACTCGGCAAGATCGGAAGCCCCTTCAGAACTCTGGCCTCGACTTTAAGACGAACATTGGAGACCGACTCGAACTCGTGGGCACCATCAACCCTGATTTCCGCAATATTGAAAACTCAATTCTAGGCCTGGACTTTAGTTATTTCGAGCGGTTGGCCAGTGAGTCGCGTCCCTTCTTTCTCGAGGGAGCAGACTACTTCGGGAGTTCAGCCTCAATCTTTCGGAGTCAGCGGGTCCGTAACATTGACCTCGGAGCAAAGGTTGTGGGAGACCTAAGTGATCGCACAAGACTTGGGGTTATGGCTCTCCAAGATTTCGGGAAGGAATCGGCTAGTGTGGTCTCATTGGGACACACGATCGACTCGAAGACATCTGTGTCAGTAGGCCTTGCACACTCGGACCGACCGGGAGTCCAGAGTCTTGCCGCAACAACTGGGATCGGGCAAAGAATGGGAAAGCTCTATTTGAGTGGCAGATGGGCAAGGCACCACGACAATATCATTGGGACAGGAAATGACTTCTCCGCTTCGGCTAATTATGGGGAAAGCGGACACTATTCCTTCCTAAGCCTGTATCGAAGAGAATCAAGGTTCCGACCTCGGCTTGGGTTCACCACAGATACAAACTATCAGGGGCTCTCCGTTGGAACCAACTTGTACCGAGACTTTGCAAAAGGGCCTCTCACGTCTTATGGGCTGAATGTCTCTGCGAGCCACTCAACGAGATTCGCCGGAACCTCGTATCGACGTTCCGCATATTTCTCGGCTGGTGCCTCCTGGAGAAACTCGATATACGCGAACTATTCTGTGAATCTTTCCAGGTTCTTTCAGAATGACGACCTTCTTCAAAGCATGTCAGCATCCTATCCTTCGGGAAGCAGCCGGTCGTCCGTGTACTTGTCGCATACTTGGGGCCTTCAGGCGAAGAAAGCCTACATTTCAACGGGCGGAGGAGTGGGATATCAAGTGACTCCCCGGGCTTATCTTAGTCTCAACACTGATAATGTTCAGCACTTTACGAAGCAAACTCTTTGGATCGGCAGCGGATCCATCGATTTAGGGGGAAATCAATCGATCAGTACGAGGTTTGTTCGCCAAGATAGCGATTACAACATCTACTTCTCCTACCGCAAGAGCGGAGGTCGTGGAGCGGAGTACTACGTCATCCTCGGCGACCCGAACGCCCAGAGCTTCCGTACCAGTTTGATCCTGAAGGCGGTCTTTCCACTAGAAATTCGTTACTAAAACAGAAGTTTATTCAAAAAAGAAATCTTCACTTTTGGAACGTACAATGTGAAACCTCCCGTAATGCTCCTTTGTTTCTGGAAACAGAACCAGTCAAGAGGAGTGTGGCTGGGGAGGGCTGGAGGCGAAAGCCTTCCGGCGCCCCAGCCGGGAAAAAACCATGAACAAAAAATTGCTTTGGGTGTTCGGCATCGTTGCCGGCTGCAGCACCTGCCGAGCGGCTGCCCCTCGATTTCAGGGCGGCAAGATCACGACTCCGCCCGTGATCGATGGCGAGTTTTCTGAGTCTGAATGGGCCGGTGCCACGAAGGTCACCGGGAGCTACTACACGGATGGGAACGAGGCCACCGGATTTCCGATCGAGGCGTACCTTGCCTACGACGGAAAGTACATCTACTTCGCCGCCCTCTGTGGCGATCCCAACCCGTCCGAGGTGAGAGCGCAGGAGTATCGCAAGAACACCTTTGCTCGCGAAGATGACACCGTCCAATTCGGCCTCAGCACCTTCGGTCTACTCGATAACACACACAACTTTACGCTCAATCCGCGAACCGCGAGTCATGTCTACATTCCCGGAGGGAAGGCGAACAAGGTGGAGTGGGCCGGGGAAGTCGACAGCGTCGGGAAGGTTACGGACAAGGGATGGCAGGTCGAGGCAAGGATCCCGTGGAGCATCCTTCGCCTTCCTGCGAAAACTGGGCCCACGAACATGCGTTTTCACGTTCAACGCCAAGTCGGGCGAACGGGCCGATTCATGGTCCAGCAGTACCTAAACTCGGACAAAGTCGAAGATATGAATATCTGGGAAGGGATTGAGATTCCTGCTCAGGCCCGCCCGAGAGCGCTCAAACTTTTGCCCTACAGTTACGCCGGGTTCCAACAAGATGGAAAGCCGATCCGAAACCTGGGCGTAGACCTGAAGACGCCGCTCACGAACTCGCTCGAACTGATCGCAACCGCCAATCCAGACTTTCGAAACATCGAAAACTCGATTCTCGGCCTCGATTTTAGCTATTTCGAGCGGCTGGCCGGAGAATCGCGCCCCTTCTTCCTCGAAGGACAAGAGTTCTTTGGGAGCGCTCAGTCCATCTTCCGCAGCCAACGCGTCCCGAAGATCGACGCCGGCGCGAAGGTGATCGGGGATCTGAATGATAGAACTCGAGTGGGGGTCATGACCCTGCAGGACTTTGGGAAACAATCCTCATCTGTGGTCTCTGTCACGGGCAATCCCGATGACACCTTCACCTACAACACTGGGCTGGCCCACCTAGATCGTGAAGATCTCCAAAGTGCGGCGGCCTATGCCTCGATGGCGAAACGACTGGGGAAAGCCACCGCCAGCGCCCGCTGGAGCCGTCACCACGACTCCGTCATCGGCACGGGAAATGACTTCGCGACCAATCTTTCCTACAACGATCAGGGTTGGGGCGGCTACATCAACACGGGTCGACGCGAAAAGAAGTACAGACCCCGGCTCGGGTTTGCCGTAGAAAACGACTATCAAGGAGTGAACATTGGGGCCTTCATGGATCGGGTTCCGACGACCGGACCCTACAACAATTACGGCGTTTCAGGTTCCGTGGAGACCTACTCGCGGCTCAGTGGAAAGTCCTACAGAAAGACGAGCTCACTGAATACGTGGGTGAATCTGCGCGCAGGATTGTCCATCAGCACGTGGGCGATGATGGGCCAGAATTTTGGCTTCGATGACAATACGCGCGGGTTCAATCTCACTTACCCGTACTACGACGGCCGCCGGTTCATTGGAGGCTCATTTACTTGGGGCCATCAGGGCGGAAAGCCATACCAGGCCCCTTCGCTCGATCTGGCGTATCCCGTCACCAAGCGCATCCAAACCAATTTCTCCGCCCAGTTTGTCGATCACTTTATCAAGCAAACTCAGTGGATCGGGACGGCAACCGCCGACCTCGGAGGAAGTCAGTCGCTGAGTACGAGATTTGTGCGTCAGCAGAACAACTACAACGTGTACTTCTCGTTTCGGAAGAGTGGCACCGCTGGCGCGGAGTACTTCGCGATTCTGGGTGACCCCAACGCCCAGAGCTTCCGAACGAGCCTGATCCTCAAAGCAGTCTTTCCGATCGAGATTCGGTACTAAGGGCCCGCCCTTGTTCCTATTGCCGTCATTTGTACGCAATTCTGGAACAAGAGCGGTCTGATCTCTCGTAGACAGCCTGGAGTTTCCATTTGGAATCTCCAAGCTGCTTATGAGAATTTCGTTCTGGGTTTGTGGGTTGGTTTCGGTTGCTTCTTCGGCCGCTTTTGCGGATGCGCCCCGATTTTCGGGGGGCAAAATAAACCTTCCCCCGGTGATCGACGGCGAAATTTCCGCCGGAGAGTGGGAAGGAGCCACATCGGCCTCGGGGAGTTATTTCTCTACGGGAGATGCCGCCACCGGCTTTCCCATGAACGTGAAGCTCGCGTACGACGAGAAATATGTTTACTTCTGCGCTCTCTTGGGCGATGAGCAACCTTCGCTCATTAGGTCCCAGGAATATCGCAAGAATGTTTTTCCAGGAGAAGACGATAGGGTCTCGCTCATCCTCAACCCATTTGGTCTCAGCGGAGCTTCTCACGAATTCACTTTTAACGCTCGAACCGCAAATCATATCAAAGTGCCGGGCGGTCGGGCGAACAAGGTCGAGTGGGTAGGGGAGATGGATAGTCAGGGCAAGGTCACCGATCAAGGATGGCAAGTGGAGGCCCGTATTCCTTGGACCGTCTTTCGACTTCCAGAGAAGGCCGGGCCGGTGGATGTCCGATTTTCCGTTGAACGAGTGAATCCACGCATTGGCCGGAAGATTTGGCAACAGCATCTTGGCGGAGGCAAGCAGGAGGAGCGAAACATTTGGGAGGCGGTCGTGATTCCCAAGATCACTCCCGCTCGAACTCTGAAACTGCTTCCCTATACCTACGGTGGATTCCAGCAGGATGGCAAGCCGATTCAAAACTCTGGCCTCGATCTGAAAATCCCGCTGACGTCCGGCCTCGACTTCATCGGCACCGTCAATCCAGATTTCCGAAACATCGAAAACGATGTGCTCAATCTTGACTTTAGCTACTTTGAGCGGCTCGCCGATGAATCACGACCATTCTTCCTGGAAGGCCAAGATTTCTTTGACAGGGCGAACTCGGTATTTCGCAGTCAAAGAATCAACAATATTGATTTTGGGACAAAAGTGATCGGCGAGATCAACGACCGGACCAAGTTGGGTGCCCTGGCCGTCCAGGATTTCGGAAAAGAATCGGCTACCGTGTTGTCCCTCAGCTCAGATATCACCGAGAGGACCTCGGTGTACGCTGGATTCGCGCATCTTGACAATGACGCGCTGGATAGCCTGTCTGGCTACGGGATTGTCCGGACTCGATTCGGCAAAGGCTTGGCCGGAACTCGCGTGAGCCAGCACCACGATAGCGTGGTGGGCTCCGGGAACGACTCATCGGTCGATGTCGGCTATGAAGATCGCGACTTCGGAGTCTATCTAGACTACGACCGGCGGGAAAAGAACTTCCGCCCCAGACTCGGGTTCGCCGTGGACAACGATTACCAGGGCGCCTCGCTCGATTTTTGGCTCGACCGACAGATCACTGCCGGACCTGTTTCGAATTGGGGAGTTTCAACAAATCTCAACTACTACTCACGAATCTCGGGGCCGATGTACCGGCGCGGGACCAACGTCGAAGGATGGGTCAACCTGAGGAACGGCATAGGAATTTCCACCACGGCTGGCCTGAAGAAAATCTTTGGGTTCGATGACGAGTATGTAAGCGGTTCGATTCGCTTCCCTTGGAACGACTCACGGCGCAGCTATGGGCTGAGTCACCTCTCCGGAAAAATCAGCGGCAAGAGCTACAAGGACTACTCTGTCAATAGCTCCTACCAATTCAACTCTCGTTTTCGGACCAGCTTAGTCGCCCGATTTGTGGAGCACTTTTCGAAGCAAACTCAGTGGATCGGCACGGCAAGCTTCGATATGGGCGGGAACCAATCCCTCAGCACACGGTTTGTCCGCCGGGATAACAACTACAACACGTATTTCTCGTACCGCCGAAGCGGGGGCCGAGGCGCCGAGTACTTCGTCATCCTCGGGGACCCCAACGCCTTACGTTTCCGGACGAGCCTTGTCCTCAAAGCTGTTTTCCCGGTCGAAATCCGATTTTAGAGCCCGAGTTTCGACCACATGGCATCGACGCGTGATTTCACGTCGTCGGTCATCCGAATGAGCTTAGGATAGTTACGGTTAAACCCGTTTTCTCCCGGCCACTTGTGTGTACAATCGAATCCAATCTTGCCGCCGAACCCTTCTTGGATACTCGCGTGGTCAAGCTGGTCCACGGGGCCGCGCGAGATCATCACGTCTCTCATCGGGTCACAATTCGCCCCCAGCCTGAAGAGAACCTCGCCAATATCTTGGACATTGGTGTCTTCGTCGAAGATAAAGACCATCTTGGTGAACGACAACTGCCCAAGGCCCCAGACCGCGTTCATGATCTTGTAGGCGTGCCCGGGATACTTCTTTTTGATGCTGACAAACGCGACATTGTGGAAGCACGCATCGACGGGAAGGTTCATATCCACGATCTCGGGCACGGTGAGCTGAATCATGGGCATGAAGATTCGCTCTACGGCCTTACCCATCCACCCATCTTCCATCGGGGGGACGCCGACGATCGTCGCGGGCCAAACGGGCTTGTTGCGCATCGTCACCGCAGTCACGTGCAACACAGGGAAATCCTCGGCCAACGAGTAGTAGCCGGTGTGATCGCCAAAGGGGCCTTCTAGGCGTCGTTCGCTCGGGTCAACATACCCTTCGATCACAATCTCAGCGTCGGCAGGCACCCAAACGTCCACGGTTTTCCCCTTCACCACGCGAACATTTTCTCTGCGCAGGAATCCCGCGAAGAGCATCTCGTCGATTCCGGGAGGCAGGGGAGAGATGGCGCAAAAGTTGTAAACAGGGTCTCCGCCAAGGACCACGGCAACTTCAAAACGCTTTTTCCCTGCGGCTGCCGCGTCTTCCATCTGCCTCATGCCGGTCTTGTGCATCTGCCAGTGCATGCCGCAGGTCTTCTTGTCGTAAAGCTGAACGCGGTACATGCCAACGTTTCGCTTCCCGGTGCTGGGGTCATGGGTGAAAACGAGCGGCAAGGTCACATACGGGCCGCCATCCTCGGGCCAGCAGGTGAGGATAGGAAACTGGGTAAGGTCAATGTCATCCCCTTGCAAAACGATCTCCTGACAGGGGGCAGACGAGACCTCCTTAGGCCCTACAGTCTTGATCTCTCCCAGAGTTTCTAACCCGAATTTGAACTTATCCGCAAGGGTTTTCGGCATGTTGCCGGGGGCAGAAAGGAGCTTTCGCAGTCGATCTGCATGCTCCTCAAAGTCTCCGCAAGAAAGCGCCATGGACATGCGTTTTCGACTGCCCATAGTGTTGATAGCCACTGGAAACGGGTACGCAAACGAGCCTTGTGGCGCATTTTCGGGGTGTATGGAAGGATGCCCAAGCACCGCGCTCATCGGGTCCGGGGTTCCGCACCGGTGGGGTGGGCCTACCGGGTTTTCGAAGAGCAGAGCCGGCCCTCCCGCCTTCATCACCCGATCCGCGATTTCCGTAATCTCGAGGTACGGACTCACCGGGTGGGAAATGCGACGCAGTTCATCCTTTGCCTCTAGGGTCGCCAAAAAATCTTGATAGTCTCGATATGCCATCCGTGATCCTCCCAGTGTACGGCGATTTGCCTTCCTAAAACATGGGCTCGAAAAACCCGATATGAAGAAGTAGGCAATCAAGAACGATGAAGACTCGAACGACCGTCACCCTTCTTTTCTACGGCATCTTGCTGGGCGTATCAGCAACCGGATGTCGAAAACCCGAAGAGATCAACGGCTACATCACCATGAACGAGGCCAGCGAAAAGCCACGGACTGGATGGACTCGGGTGTACATTCCCTCGGTTGGAGTTTCGATGCATTGCCCCATCACATGGGCTTGGCGAGAGCCCGAAGAGGTCCTGAGCTGGGCAGTGGTGGGTAGCCACCAAGTGAACCTAAAGAAACAACACAAGATGGTCTACAACTATGCCGACCTCAGGATTTTTGATCCCGTATCCACAAAACTGAACAAGATTGATTCATATGCCGAGGTTTTTGTCCACCCTGCCGACAAGCCGGGGCGACGAGCCATCGAGCAAGCGGTGCGTGATTTCTACGGTCGAGAAGACGGTTTTGTACTTGAAGAAGACTATGTAGAATCGGCCATTGGCCCCATGATCAGTTGCAGCTACCACGTGGACAGAAAGAAGATCCTTGGCGGCGGCGAAGTGCGCTATCTTGTCACAAGGTTTATCGCGGTCGGTGAGAAAAAGGTTTACGACATTGGTTTTTGGGGTGCCTCTCGCGATATGGACAAGCTGCAGCCGATCTTTGCCGAAATGATCGACAGTTTTCGGGCTTTCGACCCGAAACCTTCGGAGAAAGCTCGCTTGCCAGCCGGGCCGCAACGGCCTGCCGGGTCTCCTCGCATCCAGCCTATTGTAGAAGACGCTGGTTACACTGGTCTGAAGTTCTAACCCGGATCGTTACCGTCGAGGAACATGCGTGAATGCGTCCCCTCGAATCAATATGAGATCTTCTGTCAACGGTACGTGACAACCAATGGAGACGGGCGCCAAGCGGCTCAAGACGCTGGTTTTCCCGTACGAAATGCCACCGACCTTGCTGAATCACTGCTGGACCAGCGGGAGATTCGTGACCGGATCGATCAGCTCCGGCAGGAGCGCCTCCTGGCATCTCGGATCACCGCAGATAGCATCGTGCTAGAGCTTTGGCGGCTCGCCCAACATGGGGAGCCCCAACATGCGCTTCGCGCCCTCGATCTTCTCCTCAAGACAAAGAACGTAGACACCCAAGATCGAAACGCCCTGCAGGTAGTGATCAACCTCGGTGAAACGCCGGACCCAAACGACTATGAACAATACATCTTCAACCTCCAACGACACTCCAGCCACCGAGACGAAGCCGCCGGTGCGGCCGAAGAAGACCCAGCGTCCGGAGCGCCTCAACTTCCGAATTCCAGTCGAAGACCACGGAGTCCTCGTCGATAATCTCGTGATGAGCGCTCGGGTAGACCCGGTCTCTTGTGCGGCGCGTATCAGTCTGAGCCTTCGCGCCCAGTCGAGCCTCACGCCGGGGGCCATCGAAGCAAATGCAAAAGACCTGGCCGCCTACGCGGTCCAGCAGTCATCTGAGTATTGGCCAGCGTTTGACCCCTCAAAGTCTGGGGAGTATTGGCTCGATGTGGAGGTGACCCTCGCGCGCCGCCCCTGATCGTCTGAGGACCCTGCTCGATACCGGAAATCCCCAACAGAACGCCGCTCTCGCACTCGCCTTTGGCGAGGTGCGAGACCCTATCATTTTGCATGGGGGTGCAGGAGGTGGAGGCAAATCATTTGGACTGAGGAGAAATCTTGTGTACTTCCATTTGCACCACTATGCAAAGGGAGTTCACGGAGTGCGTACGATGCTCGCGGCGGGAACGTACAACGAACTGCGCGACCGATTCTTCGCCAAGTTTGGCGAAGAATACGGTCATTTGGGCAAGATCAAGTCAAGCCTCACGGGGGACGGCCTCGGGTTTTACTTCCACAACGAAAACATGGGAGTCATCCGGTTCCGGAATCTTGATGAGCCGGACAAGTATCGCGGATCAGAATCAGCCGCCATCGGAATTGATGAAGCCTCCACGCTGCCTGCATCGTTCGATGGCCAATCGATCCTGACGCTGCTGAAATACCCGCTCCGGACATCCCTCCCCATCAAGACGCGGCCTCTTTGGCTTGCCAGCAACTGGGATGGCCCAGGATTTGCCTGGCTCAAGGCTGCGTTCTGGGATCGAACGAACACCCAGGGCTACCCGGTAGAGAACTTTTTTTACATTCCTGCAAAAATTGACGACAATCCAGACGAGTCCTTTGTCGCGCAGTTCAAGCCGACGCTTGAGGCTCTCACGGGGCATCTTCGCGATTCAAGGTTGCTTGGAATACCCACCCAGCCGGTGGGAGCCATGTTCCCTGGGTTCCAAAAGGAAGTCCATGGCTTTGTCACCTCAGACAAGTTTTCGCACGGGATCCCCGCCGACTGGCCCAGAATCATGGGGGTTGACTGGGGCATTGCGAACCCATACGCCGCGTTATGGCACGCCATAGAGCCTACGACCGGGGATGTCTACACCTACCGCGAGGACTACGCGGCTGGGTTAGCCGTGGGTGAGCAGGTGGAGAGAATTCGGAACATGACCGGAGCCTCGGAAATCGTCGCGGTCATTTACTGCGATCCGGCGATGTGGCAACGGCGAAGGGATGATCGATCTCTGATTCTCGCTCCATCCCAGGCTGAAGAATATTTGCATGGCTTGCGCCACGATGGTCGCTTTGGCCCCTTGGTCAAAGGCGACAACTCGAGCCGAGTCATGGGGTTCTCTCGCTTACGCTCGCTTCTCGATCGGAACCCCGAGAAAACAACGCCGAATTGGTACATCGACTCTGGCGCATGCCCAAATCTTTGGGCTGAAATCACCGGCGCCGTTTATGCCACCTCTGCCTACGGAATCTATAGCGAGGACCTCGATCCTCGCTGTCCCGACCACGCCCTCACTGCCTGCTACTATGCCCTGCGCACTCACTTTGATGCGACGTTCCGAAGGGAAGACGCCCAAAGACCGTTATTGCCTATGGACCCCTATGCTGAACTCAACTTCCGAAACGACCCCAGTCCAGAAATCTGAACCTTCCCCCGTTCCTTTGAACGCCGCCGCCATTGCCGCCCTCTACATGGCCCGAGCCTATTACAGCTATGGGGAGATCCCCTGTGCTCCCGGGGCCCAAGATGTGGTGAACGGCGGAACCGAGTTCGGGAACCAAAAGTACCTTGTGGGAAGGCCAGACGAGCACTCCATCTCTCTTCAAATCCTGACGAACCCCTTTGGTCTAGATCAAGATCGTTCCCAAGAGTGCTTCATCTTCAAAACGAAAGATATTGATGCATTGACCGCAGCTCTCATCCCTCAATCTCGATAACAGAACATGCCTACAAATCTACTTCAAGGAAACCAAGGAAGCGGCGGCGCAACCAATGCGCCGTCCGCAACGCTCAATCTAAACACCATCGTCGGGGTCGCGGGCCTTCATATCGCCGTGTATGAACTCCTCGGGGCGGCCTATGATCACTTCTATTCGGCCAAAACATCGCCGGTATCGGCCGGAAAACTGCTCGGCCTTGAGCCTAAAGTGATTGGAAATCGCCTCTACTCGGTCGGAGAGCACCCACCGGTCGGATTTACCTCCGGCCCGTTGGCCGGGACCACTCAGCAAGGCTGCAAATTGACCGTCAATACCATCGGGACGATGACAAGAGGGCAACAAACCCTCGTGGCCGAGGTGTTCCTTCCTTACTCCCAAATGGAGGCCTTCAACCCGGCGAGCGTGGCGGGTGTCCTCGTGTTCCCATAGACATGATCCTTTGTGAACTATATTGTCCACATTGCGGATGGGAAGACGAGCTCTTTTGTCGCCCCCAAGAGGGGCTTCCCGGATGCAACCAGTGCGGAAGTTTGCTGAAAAAGCGTCTTGGGACCCCCCACATGGTGGTCCCAGACGTTCACAAGGCCGTGAACTCGACTTTCGTGAGTCCCCATGACCGCTGGTTCGAGGAGAACCAAACCCAGATTCGGGCGAAGCTGGATGCAGGAGTTCTTGCAACCGGCGACCCCCAAGACCTGAAGAATTTATGACCAGAGCAGAAATCGCCAACAGCCGAGTGACGCAACGCAGGGACCATCGCGGATGGTACGACAAGGTTTTCAACCTTCGCCGATTGACTGGGGGCGATCTTTCTGCCCTCCAAGTCATGGAGCCTCAAGATGCAACCGCATCCCCGGGTTCAAATCCTGCTCAAGCGGCCAATCTCGCCACGCCTGATCACTACTTCATCGATGTTCGCACCGTCGCCGAGGGCCGCTCAAACCATCTCTTACGGGCTCTCAAAACGCTCGTGATGCAGGCCGCCTTCAAGACCCCCGATGTCAGCCTTCGGGGGCATTCGGGGGATGTCACCGGTCTCACGACGACCTATCTGGAGAAACGTCTCGGCCCCAAGCCACATGGATGCGATGCCGCGAATCACATGCGGTACGCGCTTTGGGATGCCCTCATTGGCGGCATAGGGTGGACGGGCGTCACGTTCCAGAACGGTCTCCCCGCCCTCATGCGGTACGACAGCACAAAAGTGGTGTGGGATACCGCCACCACGAGCCTGTCCGACTGCCGATGGGTGAGTGTCCGCGACAAGCGGAGCCTCGCCGAGTGGGTGGAAGTCTATGGAGCAGAGTCGTTTCAAAAATGGATTGACCACGACCCGAGCCTGACGACACCCCTGGAACTCGAGTTCTACTATGACCTCGAAGGAGAACTCGGGTATCAGGCCGTATTCATCGCCACCGGCGAATCAGAGGTCGAGGAAAAGCCCATCACCGAAGGGCCCAATCCGTTCTACTACCAAGAAGCCGGAAAGCGCGTGCCATTTCTGCCGCTCGAGCCCATTTACTTGTTCGAACTCCCCGGCGTCCTCTACCCAGAGTCTCTCGTTCGAACGATGCTTCCGCACCAGATCGCAATTTGGGAGACAGAACTCCAGCATCGACGCATCCTCAAGACACAAAAACCGGTGCGCGTCATCAATCGAGGGGTGTTAAGTCAAGGCGATAAGGAGCGGATGGCCCGAGGAACCCCGCTAGAGGTCATCACGGTGGATCAAGCCCCCGATCTCAGCCAGGTCGTGCGCGATGTTCCGGCCGGAGAGCCTTCGCTCACGTTGTTGAACTACATGTCCACCAACGAGCGAATGCTGACCGCCATGGCCGGAGACAACCCTTACGCAAGCGGAAGCCCCGTCGATGGTATCCGGTTTGCCCGAGAAGCAGACGCCATTGCGGGGATGTCCGGGCTCACGGCCGCAAACGTCAGTCGGGAGCACGCCGCTCATTGGCGCAGAATCTTGCAAAAGTTCATCGCCACCGCCCGTGTCTATGACCACAACCCCATCACACTCCGGTGGGAAGGAGACCTAGACCTTGTTTTTGGCCCGGATTCTGAATCGGGACCGATCGGAATGTACCTCCCAGAAAACGCCGATCTCGTCGTCCGCGAGGCAAGCACCACCTACGAGTCTCGGCAGGACGAGGTCATGAGAATCCGCGCCATGATCGCGGATCTCTCGCCGTTTATCGGAATGTTTCCTGGTCTAGCTCAAAAGATCGTTGGATCCTATCTGAGCGCTCATGGAGAGCGTGATGTGGACTCTTACCTTGAGACCATGCAACCAGCGCCGCTCTAACGGTCCCCCATCCCAATGGAGATGCTCATCGTGGCCCCGCCTAGTTTGGCGGGGCCACAAAATTATGGGCCCCCGTCGAAATTGCGTTTTTATCGAAAAGTGCCATTTGCGAGAATAGTGATTCAGGAAAGCACCCGAATACGCCTGAAAAGGCATTCAATAGAGGGAGAGTGGCTGCCGGACTAGGATTCGAACCTAGATAAACTGCACCAAAAACAGTTGTCCTGCCCTTAGACGATCCGGCAACGTCACCCAAATTTATACCCTATCCAGCCCCAGTCAGTAGTAAACTGGTCCCATGACCCTCGATTCAATGACCTCTCGCACACAGAGACTCTGCTCTCTCATGGTCGACCAAGGCGTGGATGTCGTTCTCGCCTCGGCTCCGGTGAACATGGGGTATCTCACCGGATTCTTTGAAGGCTCTCATGAGCGGCTTATGGTCCAGATTTTTCGGCGAGATGGCTCCATGGAGATGGTGCTGCCTGCATTGAGCGAAGCCCAGGCGGCGCGAACAGGGATCAAAAACCTCCATCCATGGGCCGATGGCGTCGATCCGTACGAAATCGTGGTGCAACTCATCCAGAGTTGGGGGCTCAAGAGCGGGGTCTTTGCGGTCGATGACTTCTTGCCCTCCTTCCACCTTCTCAGACTGCAGGATGAACTTCCCGCTGCTCTGTTCCGACCCGCTGGCCCCATCCTCTCCAATCTTCGCGCCGTAAAAGAGGCCGAAGAGCTGAAGAAGCTGACGAATGCAGGTCGCGTCGCCGATGAAGTCTACAACGAGCTTCTTCCAAAGCTCCGCATCGGTATGACCGAGGTCCAGATCGAGGCGCTGATTCGCGAAGCCTTCGTCTCCAAAGGCACCACACCAACATTCTGCATCGTAGGAATTGGACCCGGGAGTGCGGAACCCCATCATATCAATGGCAACCGCTCCCTCAGCGAAGGAGACCTTCTCTTGCTCGATTTTGGGTGTGAACTCGATCACTACCAAAGCGACATCACGCGCTGCGTGGCAATAGGCCATGCCAGCGATAAGATGAAAACGGTTTACGACACCGTGTACAAGAGCCACATGGCGGGGGCGGAAGCCATTCGGCCTGGCACGACGGGGGCCCAAGCCGATGCCGCGGCGCGGAACATCATCGAGGCGGCCGGATACGGAGAGTTCTTCATCCATCGCCTCGGCCACGGAATGGGTATCGAGGGGCACGAACTTCCAAACCTCGTGAACAACAATCACGCCCCGCTCGAGGTGGGGAACTGCTTCAGCATCGAACCCGGAATCTATCTCCCCGATGAATTTGGCATTCGAATCGAGAATTGCGGATATTGCTCCGAAACGGGGTATGTCTCATTCAACCAACCCGCTCCAGCCGAAATCCCGGTGATCTCGGCCTCATAAAAAAACAGAGGGGCCCTCGTAAGAGGACCCCTTGTTGGTTAGTATCAACTTGCGGAGAGGGCGCGGTGAAGGAAAGGCTTACTTCGACT
Source organism: uncultured Chthonomonas sp. (assembly GCA_964496145.1). Taxonomy (GTDB): domain Bacteria; phylum Armatimonadota; class Fimbriimonadia; order Fimbriimonadales; family Fimbriimonadaceae; genus UBA2391. The sequence continues at coordinate 24,834 of CAZBXR010000032.1, forward strand.
TTCTGCGGCGCGCTACCAGGAACGATACGCCCGTGCCGACCGCGAGCATGGTCGCGGGCTCAGGCACAGGATTCACCGGACCTCCGCCCCCACCCGTGTTCACAGCTCTTTCGCCCTTCGTGCCCGCTACGTAGAAAATGACTCCCCCAAAAATGCCCGACGCCAAAGCGCGTCCGAGGTCAAAAGAGCCACTTGCCATTCGCGGAACGGAAGGGGATATCGTGCTCGGGGCCTGAACAGGCTCCACGACGATATCGCTGAAGGTTGGTGTCGTCACGACGGTTTCCGTCGGATTCATGGGCAAAGTCGGAGCGACGGCGACCGTCTCAATGTTTGCCACTTCGGGTGCGACTCCCTTCTCATCCACCATGTCAGCCACGGCTGGTTCGGCGGCGAGAGCCGGGTCTGTCACATCACGGAAGTCCTCAACGGCCGCAACGACCTTGGGTCCGCGTGTCATCGGGTTTCCGCAAATCCACTGCAGGATCGTTGCGCCCTGCGAGTTCTTCCAAATCTTGGTGCCCTTGCG
>CAZBXR010000033.1:0-25217 GCA_964496145.1 uncultured Chthonomonas sp.
TTGCAAAGGCCCCGTCACCACCCACTGCGTCAAGAACAATGCGATGTTGTTGAGCTTGGGGTTGCGCTTCTCGCGGGTAGCTCCCCCATCGGGCTTCTTCCTGCCGCGTTTGGATTTGGCATGCTCGCGAGCGGGAGCTCCGCTCTGTCTCTCATGGGAATTCCTCGGGGTGTCAGCAGTCTCCTCCTTGGCATCCTGATCATTATCTTCGCTGCGTTTCGGTATCGAGAGGTGAGAAACCGTGGGTAACTTCAACTTCGCTTCGTTTATTGACAATGCGGCCATTCTCACCGCAATCCTGGTTCTCGGTGCGCTGGGCGGCTTGACCTCCGAGCGCAGCGGCGTCATGAACATCGGACTAGAGGGCAAAATGCTCTCGGGGGCCTGTGCCTGCGCCGTCGTCGCGTCGAATTCGAACAACGCCTACTTCGGGCTCCTTGCGGGGATTCTCGTCGCCTGTCTTTTGAGCTTGGTGCACTGGTTGTTGACCCAGCACTACCAAATTGACCACATCATCAGTGGTATGGCCATCAATCTTGTGTCCATCGGAGGGAGCAAGTTTGCCTACGGCAAGTTGATGGGAGGGACTGGCCGAAGCGGATTTCCGATGGTCTCCACCCTTGTTTACGAAATCGTCGCGCTCCTCGCGGTCGCTGGGGTCACGGCATACGTCCTCAAGACTCGGGGCGGACTCAGACTGTGGGCGGTGGGCAACGACCCTGATAAGACCCGGCTCGTGGGAATCAACCCGGTGAAGGTTCGGTTGTGGGGCCTCGTTTGGACGGGGATCTTCTGCGGAATCGCAGGTGGCTTGCTCGTCACCAACGCGGGAGGATTTACCGACGGTATGACAGCAGGGAAGGGTTACATCGCCCTTGCCGCGCTCATCCTGGGCGGATGGAGGCCCGTGCCCACGCTCATCGCCTGCCTTGGCTTTGGCATGATCGATGGCTTGCAACTTCAGTTTCAAGGGGTGCTTGGCATCCCAAGCGAAGCTTGGAATGCCTTGCCTTATCTGTTGACTTTGGTGACCATCGCCGCGTTGTATTCAAAGAATCGAACCCCGGCAGGACTAGGGCAACCTTAACCTACTTACTTCGGTCCCTTCGGCTTATCGAAGGTGTACAGGAGTTCAAATCCGAGTTCCTTCGCGGAAGATTCTAGCCGCTGCCACGGGAAGTTGAGAGGATCGTTCTTTCGGCCCTTCGGTTCGGCGATGTACTCGTGGCTGGTGACGTACTTGATGCTCGGGAACCGGTATTGCTTGAGCACTCGCACCAGGCGAACGCATGCCGCCACCTGTTCCTCGGTCCAAGGGTCTTTGCCATCGCCTTTGTTGTCCATCTCGATGCCGATAGAGAAGTTGTTGACATTCTCGCGGCCCAGGTAGTCGATGCTCTTTCCCGCGTGCCAAGCCCGGTTGAAGGTGCTCACGTGCTGGACGATTTGCCCCTTCTTGCCAATGGTGTAGTGGGCGCTCACTTGACTCTCCGGCATGGCGAACCATTTGCACACACTCGTGAGGCTCGTTCCTGCTGTGTGGTGCAGAACGACGGTATCAATCTGAGTGTTTTCGGGTCTGGCATTATAATGCGGAGACCCGTACCAGAGCATTCCGCCCCGGCCAACCACTAGATCAGCGTCATTCCCAGGTAAATCTTGAAGGCGAATTCCACCCATGTCGTCGTGAGCGGATGCGAACACGGCAAAGAAGATGGAGGACAAAGCAAACACACGGAGCATTCCCATAGGGTCAGTATAACCCGACGTTCTGGGTTCCAATGCATACGTCTTGCAAATCCCCTAGAGAAAAGTGTCACAGATTCGAGGTTTCTGGTGGATAATGAGTTAGGAAACTATTGTCATGGATTCCAGGACTCGTAGTTTGGTTGCCCTGATTGTAGGTGGCATTCTTGCCACAGGCCCCGCTCGTGCTGAGGCCCTACGACCCATGCCTGTCGATCCTATGGTGGAGCAAGGTTTCCATGCCGAGTATCTCGGCGTACACTACCGGCCAGCCGAGATCCTTCCCTTCCGGGTGACAACTCCAGACGTGATCACTTGGGGCGTCCGGAATCCTTACCTCGCTTCGACGCGGCAGTCAGTGCAAGCAAGCGACGTTTCTGACTTTGTACGTGGAATTTTTTTAAGCAATCGCCGTGAGTTTCTTCCCGCGCGTGAAGAGTACTTCTCGATGAGCGATCTTTCGCTCGGCTATGTGCCAAACCCCGTTACGGGTGTTCTGCTCGTGGGGATCGTCGCCGCGATCGTCGCGAAGTTCAAGAGTTTTCATCGGGATTCGTTTCGGTAGGCCTTTGCCAACCCTTCTTCCGAGCCCGAATCGCTTCTCGTAGCAGAACTTCTATCTCCGCGTTCACCGAGCGCAAATCACTCGCCGCCAGTTGTTGAAGTTCCTCCCAGAGGGAGGGAGGAATTCTGAGTAAATAGCCTTTTCGCTCTGTCATCAGTTCCTCCCTTTGCTCTCAAGAATAGAGCGTCCCGGTGTTGACGATAGGGGTCGTGGCTTGCTCGCTGCAGAGCACCACCATCAAGTTGCTCACCATGGCGGCGCGCCTTTCATCATCCATCACGATGATCCCTTCCTTTTCCAGTCGGGTCAGGGCCATTTCCACCATACCGACGGCTCCGTCGACGATCTTCTGTCGAGCGGCAATGACGGCCTCTGCTTGTTGTCGTCGAAGCATCGCCTGGGCGATTTCGGCGGCGTAGGCAAGGTGAGAGAGCCGGGCATCTTGCACCGTGATCCCGGTCAACTCCAGCCGCTCTTGAAGCTCGGCTCGAAGGTGCTCGGCAACATCCAGCGTGTTGTTTCTCAGGCTCACGACATTGTCTGGACCATCGTAAGGAAACATCGTCGCGCTGTGTCGCAAAGCGGTTTCCGTTTGCATAGCGACATAGGCCTCATAGTCATCGATCTTAAAGAGCGCCTCGTAGGTATCGTCGACCTGCCAGGTAACCACGGCAGCGATCTCGATGGGGTTCCCCATTTGATCATTCACCTTCAACCGATCTCCGTTCAGCGTACGAATCCGAATCGAGATAGGCTTCTTCGTCATGAAGGGGTTGGCCCAGTGAAAGCCCGGGTTTCGGACGGTGCCTTTGTAGTCTCCGAAGAGCAAGAGCGCCTTCGCCCCACCCGGTTCGACCGTAAAGAGACCCGCTAGCATGGTGCTCCCTACAAGGAGTCCCAAAACGCCCACGACGATCAGTGCGGTCTCAGAATCGCTGTTCTTGGCAAGGACGAGCGAAACTGTGCTGCCTGCGAGAATGAGAAGACTCAAGAGGAGCCCCACGGCTCCCGACATCGTTTGAATCGATTTTTCTTTCATCATATGGCACCTCAAGTGCTTCAATTAGTATAGCAAAGTGATATCACATTCTGGGACCTTTTCCCCTGTTTTGACGGGTACTGTTCCCAGAAATCGACAAAAGATTGTACGAAACGAGGTCCCTCCAAAGCCTCTTTTGTTCTACAAATCAGGCAAATTGGGTTCAACTTGGGGAACCAATGGGCAAAAGCGGGCCTAAACGAGCCGATTTCGCGTGCCTCAGGGGATTTTAGGGGTGGGCAAAGGTCCCGTGGGCAAAAATCCATCCCGTATACATAAGGCATGAAGGTCGATTGGAACGCAATTGCCAATAAAGATGTAAGCCAAGTGAAGCTGGCTTCAGCCCCGCTGGGGTGGCTTGTCCTGAGTTCTCTTGGGAGCTTCCTCATGTTGACCTCCGTTTTTGCGCTCAACGACGCGAACAACTCGCTTCTGGCGGGAGTGAATCAATCGGCCATGCGAGTGACGGATTCCATGATCGATTCGAGTCAGATGTGCGCGGTCGCCATGATTCTCACGATCTTCACCGCGATTGGGTGTGTGTTGGGCGTTCAAAAATCTGGGTCGGGCGTGTCTTTCCGACGTTGGGCGACCCTCTCCGGTGGACTCATCCTCTGCGCGGTCGGTGCGCTTCTCTTTGCCGGAGATGGCCTCCAAGGGCTGACGACCGCAGACCGGTGCATGCTCGCTACCTTCCTCTCAGTCTCGCCTGCCCTCGGCTGGCTCGTAGGAGTTCTGCTCCCCGAGACTCCGGTTCGGACAGTTCCATTGTCGCCGCAGACGACCTCCGGTCCCCTCTCGTAAGGTGGGCACGGGGTCGATGCGATACAATGGTAGGCATTGAGCGAAACACTATCCGAAGTTAGAGCCTCGATTTGGAGCGTTTTGGGCGAAGGGGCCGCCAATCGAAAGGCGCCGTATCACCTCATCACCATCGCGACTCTCACGGAGGCGGGGCCACAACTGAGGACGGTTGTGCTTCGCAAAGTAGACGAAGCCTCGCGGAGGGTGACTTTCCACACGGATATCCGGTCGGCGAAAGCCCTCGAGATTCAGGCCGATCCGCGAATAGGCATCTTGGCGTACGATCCCAGGCCCGCGGTCCAGATTCGGATGAACGGCACCGCGACCGTGGCTCACGAAGGGCCTGAAGTGGATGAGGCTTGGGAGGCCACACGGCTTCTTGGTCGACGTTGCTACCTCATGTCTGGAGCTCCCGGAACACCTGCGCAGGATTCACGAGAGGGATTTACCGAGGAACAACTGAGCCGCGAGCCAACCCTCGAAGAATCCTTGCCCGGTCGTGACAACTTCGCGATTGTGACGTGCGTGGTGGATTCTATGGAGTGGATGGCGCTTCGATTCGATGGCCATCTGCGGGCTCGATTTATCTACCGAGAGAATATCTGGCAGGAGTCGTGGCTTCTGCCTTGAAAAAGAAGGAACAGGTTGTTTCGAAGCAAGCGGAAAAGCTCGCCGCGAAGCTTTTTGAGAACGCGGACGATCGCGCGGCGTTTCTCCATTGCCTGCAAACCGCCTCGGCACGAGAACGGTGCGTCGTCGTCTTGCGGGACGGGACCCATGTAGAGGTCGGTGTGGCTCCGGACCCGGCTCCTTTTCAGCCGGACTGGGTGCAAAGGATGCAAGAGGATTTGCCTATCGGCTCGCAGCCGGCGTACGAACAAGGCAACATTTACCCGCTCGATTTGAGTTCGGTCTTCTCTGCCACTGCCTTCCGTGAAGTTGTTCTTGGAAACGCTCCCATCCTCGATCTGTGCGCGGCCCCTGGGGGCAAAACTCACCTCGCGTGGCGCGCCCTGCAGCCGTCTTGGCTTGTGGCGAACGAGGTGATCGGAAAACGATTGGGGCCGCTCGTCGGGAACTTGACCCGAACCAAGCTCGACAACGTCACCGTCACGCAGATGGACCCTTCCGCTCTGGCGGAACACGCCTTAAGTGTTTTTGGACTCACGATCGTCGATGCGCCTTGTAGCGGACAATCCCTTCGCGCTCGGGGCGATGATGCGTACGGATGCTTCCATCCAGACATCATCTCGATGAACACGCGACGGCAGAGACGCATTCTAGGTTCGGCGGCCGAGACGGTGGCCCCCGGGGGATGGCTCGCCTACATGACTTGCACCTACGCGCTCGACGAAAATGAACGAAATGCTGAGTGGTTCATGAAAAAGGTGGAGGGCTGGAATTCCGTGCCGATTCACGACTTGGAGGCGTTCCGTTCGCCTCACTCGAGCCTCTATTGCTATCGTCTTTCGCCTCAGCAAGGATTTGGATCAGGGGCGTTCGTCTCACTCTTTCAAAAAGAGGGTGTGCTGGAGGAATCCGAAGCTCCCGACACGTCGGAATGGGTGATTCGCCGCGATTGGCGGCCCGTGGCTGAGGATGCCGATGAGGGAGAAGAATGAACCGCAGGCCGGGCCAGACGAAGCGGCTTCCGCGAGAGGCCATCACACTCGCCGAGGGGCTCTTTACCGATCCATCGGAGAGGGAAGCTTTCCTAAAGGCGCTGAAGAAGGGGATAGGGAAGGAGCCCGCCGTCGTCATTTTCCGCGAAGGGCCCGAGATCAATGAACTCCCTCGCGCGAGGGGCGAACGGTGGCAACCGGTGTTTGTGGAAAGACTGCAGGCGTCTTTTCGGGCTCAGGCATGTTCGGCCTACCGTCTGGGAATGGTCTACCCGCTCGACTACAGTAGCGTATTCATGGCGTCGCCTCTCGCGGCGATCCAACACGCTCCAAGGCGCGTGCTCGATCTTTGCGCCTCGCCGGGTGGAAAGTCGATGATCGTTTCTGCGCAGTTTCGACCCGCAGAACTGTATTGCAACGAGCCGATGCACCACCGGGTGGGAGTGCTTATCGACAATCTCGAACTCCTCAACATAAAGAATGTGGCGGTCAGCAGCGCAGACCCCAGCGTTTGGAAGCGGCATGCCCCAGGGGCCATGGATCTCGTGATCGTGGATGCGCCATGCAGCGGCCAGAGCCTGCTCGCCAAGGCCCAACTCCCTCCGAGGGCGTTCGAATCTGGATTCATCGACGAGTGTGTGGGGCGTCAGCGTCGAATTTTGGGGACAGCGGCCGATGTCACCTCTCCCGGAGGTCACATTTTGTACATGACCTGTACGTTCACAAGAAAGGAAAATGAACGCGTCATCGCGTGGTTCCTCGAGGGTCATCCAGATTGGAAAGCGGTTCCGTATGCTCCTCTCGAAGCGTACAAAAGCCCGCATCTTGAGGCGCCGTCGTATAGGTTGTATCCTCACCAAGGGGCTGGTGCGGGGGCCTTTACATGTTTGTTGCAAGCCCCAGGGGAACGCCAACCTCTGCCTGAGATCGTAGAGCCGCCCATCAGTTGGGCCCCGGGACAACCGAGGCCAAGGTACGCTACGCACGATCCACAATGAGCGGTTGGGACCTCCTCTTTGATGTAGCCATCCTCGTTTCGGGGGCACTTGTGCTCGGGCTTTTGTGCGAAAAGCTTCGAATCAACGCCCTGCTCGGATTTATCCTTTCCGGGGCGGTATTGGGTCCACAAGCCTTGGGGGTCATTCGAGGCCCCGATGTAGTCGAAACGATTTCCGAGATCGGTGTCTCCCTTCTGCTCTACAGCATTGGCCTGGAGTTTAGCCGGCATCGACTGAAGAAGCTTGGAAAGGTCGCGCTCCTTGGGGGAACGGCGCAAGTTCTCTTGACCATCCTTGTCGTGGCACTCATTGCAAAGGCATTTGGAGTGGCACCAGGGGCCGCGTGGGCTTTGGGAGCGGTGGTTTCGCTCTCGAGCACCGCCATTGTCCTTCGCACCCTTGAGGCGAGAAACGAGATCGACGCGCTTCATGGACGTTACTCGGTGGGGATCTTGCTCATGCAAGATATCGCGCTGGTTCCGCTCGTGGCACTCGTCACGTGGTTGGGGCCATCCACGACGAGTGGCGGGGGCGCCAAGACTGTTCAACCCGTGAACACGATGGTCTGGAACACCACGATTCTCATGATCGGGCTCGTGGTTGTTGTGGGGTACTTGTTGCCGCTCATTTTGCGATCCAAAACCATCGGGCGGAATCGAGAATTCATTATCCTCATCGCGATTATCACCTGTTTGGCGGCCACGTACGCCGCCCATTCTGCCGGGCTTTCTCCCGCGCTCGGGGCGTTTCTCGCGGGGGTGATTTTGGCGGAGAACCAGTACGCTGACCAGATGCGGGTGGACATCGAACCGTTCAAAACTCTGTTCGTCACCCTCTTCTTCGCGTCGGTGGGCATGCTGTTTAACACATCCTACGTCCTCGACAACTGGTTGTTAGTTCTGAGTTGTCTTGTGGGGGTCTTTGCCCTCAAAACAACGCTGACTTTCGCCTCTGTAAAGCCTTTTGCAACGTCGACCGTCGCGAGTTTCGCGACTGGGTTGGCTCTTGCCCAAGTGGGAGAGTTTGGATTCGTGATCACCGGGATCGCGAGGGCCTCTGGTCTGTTTTCCCCGGCTCTTGCCGACCTCGTGATGAGTGTTTCCGTCATCAGCTTGCTTCTGGCTTCGTTCGTCGTCCCTATGGCGGCGGTGTGGGGGAGAACCCTGGCGATTCGCCTCTATTCAAATCGCCTGCTGGCGAAGCAGGAGCGGGATTCGCGTCCGTTGATTTCAGATCACATCATCGTGATTGGATTTGGAGACGCAGGCCAGGCGTGTTGCGGCCAACTCGGAGCGAGAGGCTACAAAGTGCTCGTGATGGAGATTCATGCGTCTTTGGCAAAACTTGCCGAAGAGAGAGGATACATTGGCCGTTTGGGAGACGCCACGCAGGCGCACTCATTAGAGTTAGCAGGCATCGAAACCGCGAAAGGCATCGTCGTTGCCATTCCGGATGCCCAAGTGGCTCGCCTCATCGTCTCGCTCGCGAAGAGGATCGCGCCCCATGTCTGGGTCGTGGCGAGGTCAAGATACCATAGCGCGGCGAAGGATATCGACGTGATGGGGGCCGATATCGTGGTCGATGAAGAGGCTCTCGTGGGAATCCAGTTGGCTTCGGCGGCGAACACCCAGGCTCAGAAGGCCTTCCTAGTGTCGAATCCGTTGACAGATGATCGAAACTAAGTCGTGATTTCTTGCATGTTCGGTGCGGATTGACCGTCCCGGTCGTCCCAATAGACCATGAGCATTCAAGAATTGCAACTCGTGGTGGGCGGAGCCATCATTGGCTTTTTCCTCTGCTTCCTGATGGATGTCCTTTTTTACAAGGACTCCCCCGGAGCGTCTAGCGCAGGCAGTGCGACCCATGACCCGCTCGAAAAGATCGACGGAGTGGGGCCGAAGTACGAAAAGTTGCTGATGGATGCAGGAATTGTGACTTTCGCTCAGCTTGCCAAAACCTCCGAGGCCCGATTGCAAGAGATCATCCAGCCTAAAGAGTGGCAAAAGGTCGACTTTGCTGCGTGGATTGCCGAAGCGAAGGAGCTTGCGGCAAAGTGATCACTCGGAACCGGCGGCCTGAGGAAGTTAGCCGATATCAAGGGGCGAAGGGCCTCATCTTGGCGATCCTCATTCTCGTGTGGATCTTCCTGTGGTTCAGCGCAAACCGAAGCTCTGAGCCTCAGTTGCGACCCATCTCGGTGAGCTCTCCCAAAAGCGGAAGCAAGGTGATGGTGAAAGGTGCGACCTGGAAAGGCGTCGCAGAGCCTTACTCCCAAGTCAAGCTCATGTCGGGCAAGGAAGTCTTGGGGGCGACGGTGGCCGATCCGAGCGGGAATTTTATGATTCAACCCAATCTGAATCCGCCTTATCCGACGACATTGCGCCTCACACAAGAGCTCCCAGACGGAAAAAAGGGCACCTCAGACCCCCTCGAGTATCGCTGGCAGGAGTCTCCCGATGTCAATTTCGTCTTAACCTCGGGTTTCCCGGCGACCCACCCTGCCTCCGAGGATCTAGTCCTCACCGGCACGGCAGAGGGTCCCGGCGTGGTCTATATGATGTCTGAAGGAGCGGCCATTTCCTCGGCCAATGTCCCCGCGGCAGGCCCTTGGCGACTGGTGACCAGATTCCAAGTGCCCTATCCTAAAGTGGTCAGCCTGCTTTTTCAAGCAAGTGGCACGGATTCTCGCCTCGAAGCAGGGCCGTTTCCTTTGATTCTCGACGGGAAGAAGGACTCGGACGGGGTGTTCCGCATCACGAGACCCGTTTCTGGCGGGGTGGTCACCATCGGTGATTGGGTGATCGCGGGTACCGGAAAGGCTGGTGAGTTGGTGAAGGTGAAGATGGATAAGTATCCGCTGGGCGAGGCCAAGGTGGGTGCAGATGGCACTTGGTCGCTTCCGCGAACGATCTATCAGGCGAGCAAGGGTAGAGTGATGATTGGAACCCAGGGGAGAGGCGCGACGCAGAGGGTGGTCGTGGATGTCGTCTCACGGTAGATGCACCCTTTCATTTGTGTCCGTCGTCTTGTTGGGTTAGAGGAAAAATTACAAAAATGCTGAAAGACGCTCGAATTCTTGTTGTGGGGTACTCGCTTGGGGCTGCATCGATCGTGACAGGGCCGCTGCTCCTGTCCCAAAAGTCCGGTGCCGGTCGGCCTCCTGCGGCCTCGACGCCTGCCAATGACCAAAGCATCACGTCCACTCAACTCAAGACCATGTTTGGTTCTATGGGGTTTGAGCCTGAAGAGATCGGGAAGGGAGTTTTCGAAATCAAAACGGTTTCGGGAAACATGACCGTCTATGTCGTGGCGAACCTCAGTCAAAGCGGAAACAAGGTCTGGCTCAGCGTGAACCTCGGGGAGCTTTCGTCGGAGGATCAATCGGATGCACCGAAGCTTCTGGCCTTGCTTAGAAAGAACACCGAACTCCAGCCTGCGCACTTCTTCGTGAGCGGGAAATCGAACCTTCGAATCGGCTTGCCGGTGGAAAACAAGTCGCTCACGGCACCTGTTCTACGAAAATCAGTAGAGTCGCTCACTGAAAATGTGTTTGCGACTCGAGAGCTTTGGCTCGCCAAGCCGGTCTCGAAGAAGCCAGACGTCACTCCCGTCAAAGACAATCCTTGACAGGGTGGAGATGGCCTCTCCCCCTCTGATCAAGCGGGGGAGAGGCTTGAACCTGCGAGGTACTCCGCAAATGCTGCATGGGCATTCGCGAGTTTCATTTCTCGCTTCACGCCCTTATCTCGGACCGGTTCTTCGGGGTCGGGCAAAATGCCCCAGTTGATGTTCATCGGCGCAAAATCGCGATCCGTTTGATCCTGCAGGTGGTTGAGAAGAGACCCGTACGCGGTGGCTCGCGGGGGCATAGCGAGACTCTCCCCCTGCTCCCGCGCGGCGGCGACCATTCCCGCGAGAATGCCAATCGCGGCGCTCTCCACATACCCCTCGACTCCCGTGAGCTGACCGGCCAGGATGAGTTGCGGCGTCCCCAAAACGGATAAGTCTTGGCGAAGGACCCGAGGCGCATCGATGTAGGTGTTCCTGTGAATCACCCCGTAGCGAACAAACTCAGCGTTCTGCAACCCAGGGACCAGTTGAAACACTCTCTTTTGCTCGCCGAACCGGAGTCGATTTTGGCAGGCGACGAGGGAGTAAAGAGTCTTTTCGCGATTTTCGGGTCGGAGCTGGAGGGCAGCGTACGGCCGCCGTCCGGTGCGCGGATCTTCGAGGCCCACGGGCTTGAAGTTTCCAAAAGCAAGGCTTCGTTCTCCGCGTTCGGCGATGACCTCGATGGGCATACATCCGGCGAAGTATTGAATCTTTTCCATGACTTGCCCTTCAGTGGCCTCTCCCGTACCCTCTCGATTCCCTCCGGCTTCGAAGGCATGGAAGGGCACCCGCTCTGCCTTCACGAGTTCGGAAACAAACGCGTAGTACTCTTCCTTGTTGAATGGGCAATTGAGATAGTCATCGCCGCCCTTGTCGTATCGACTTTGTCCAAACACGATTTCTCGATCGAGGGTGCTTGCATCTACCGTCGGAGAGACGGCATCGTAGAAATACAAGTGCTTTCGACCCGTGAGAGCCGCGAGCCATTCTGCGACCGGATCGGTGGACAACGGGCCGGTTGCCAATATCACCGGTCCCTTCGCTGCGAGGTCTGCAAACTCATTTGGAGTCCACTCTCTCGCTTCCACCTGGATGTTCGGATGGGTGTGGAGCGCGTGGGTGATGGCAGCCCCAAAATGATCGCGATTCACGCATAGAGCTTGGCCGCCGGGAACCGAATGCTCCGCCGCCAGTTTGAGCACGATGCTGCCGAGGGCCGTCATCTCAGCCTTGAGCAAACCCGCCGGGCTTGTGGGGAGATTGCTCTTAAGCGAATTGCTACAGACCAACTCGGCAAAATGGCCCGTCGTATGAGCCGGCGTCATCTTGTGGGGGCGCATTTCGATCAGCGTCACTTTCGCGCCTCGATTGGCCGCCGCCCATGCCGCTTCGACTCCTGCAAATCCTGCTCCAACAATGGTGATCACGCCGAGGAGTGTACTAGGCTGGTACTTTCTATGACTGCAGATGAACCCTGACGAATATTACGACTTGTTTATGGCGGTTTGCGGTGTACGGCCTCTGGCGTGGATCGAGACTTCCTCCAACTCCGGAGAAAAGCGAAGCATCCCTGTGAGTTTTATCACGCCGGGAGGAACGAATCCCGCGACATTTGTGGTCGTTCTGCACAATCGCCCAGATGGGACCGAAAAGGAGACAATGCAGAATCTTCGGGTTCGAAAGGACATTTCGCTCGGGTTTTTGACGTCCGCCCAGGCGGCCGCGTGGGTCTCGCCGGATGTGGCCCCGACTGAGTTTGCAATTCGGTTGGAAGGCCACGTGGAGTTCGTCCGCTCGATGGGTTCAGGCGCCCAAGGCACTCACTTTGTCCTCATTTCTATTCAGTCGGTGGTGGGGCTGGAATCTCTCAACAACGCTGGAATCGTGGGCTGCCTGGGTCGCAATGAACTCATTGATCCCGTTTCAAAACAAATCTTGCCGATTCCTGCGGCAGATTGAGCCGGTGATTCGTCTGGATTGGCAAAGAAGTTTCCCGGCAAAGTATCGGGGAACTCGGTGGCCAAAGGACCAGAGAAGACATCGTGCGACTGAAGCGCGTAAAAATTTTCGGATTCAAAACGTTTGCGGATAAGACCGAGTTCGACCTCGATGGCGATCTCGTTGCGGTCGTGGGCCCCAATGGATGCGGCAAATCGAACATCGTCGATGCAATTTTGTGGGGGCTAGGCGAGCCGAATGCTCGACAATTACGCGCCGCCAACTCTCAAGAGATCATTTTTAACGGCAGTGCCAATCGAAAGGCCCTCGGATTTGCCGAAGTTTCCCTCTTGTTTGACAACGAGGATGGATCGCTTCCGATAGACGCTCCCGAAGTGACGATCACCCGCAGGGTGCACCGAAACGGCGATAGCGAGTACGAGATCAATCGTCAGCGATGCCGCTTGAAAGACATTTTTGACATTCTCGCCGACTCGGGATTGGGACGAAGCGGCTATGCGATCGTCGGGCAAAAGGAGATTGACGCGGCCCTGGCGGCAAGCGCCGTGGACCGCAGAGCCTGGATCGATGAGGCTGCAGGAGTGCAAAGATACCGCGCGAAGCGCGTGGAGTCGTTGCGGAGGCTCGACCACACGAGGCAGCACCTCGTTCAAGTGAATCAGATATTGGCGGAGATTGACGCACAGCGCGGTCCTCTGGAAAAAGAGGCCGAGGTTGCCGTTCAGTACCGAGCCGCCACCGCCTTGCTTCGGAGCATCGAAACGGTGCTGCTTTCTCACGAGTTAGTCGAGTCGATTCAAAAAATTGAGGCGGCAGACGAGAAGATTCAATCTTTCAAAACCCGGGTGGAGCAGGAATCGGAGCGCGCGGAGGAGTTGAATGCTCTGAGCCTCAAGCTCGGGGAAGAAATCTCCGAGATCGAGCGGCGCTTGGATGCCACACGAGAGCTGAAGCAAAGCACGATCAGCGCAATGGAGCGGGCAGAATCCAACGCGAGACTCGCCGAACAACGGCTCCAGAGCCTCGTAGAGCTTGAATCGAACATCACCGAAGATAAGGGGGCGAATTCGGAGCGAATTGCCCAGTACCAGGAGCAACTTCAGACCCTTACTAAGGAAGAGAAAGAAGCCACCGAGACCCTTGAGCGCCTTCGAGCCGAGAACGAAAGTTCGACAGGAGTCATTGCGGAACTCCACGAGAAGCTCGCAAAGGCAAACGCCGACCTAGAAACCGCCCGGAAACTCCATCACGACCTCGTTCGATGGACGACCGAGCAGAAGATGCGGAAGACGCAGCTCGCTGAACTCACTCGAGAAAAGAAGGGCATCGAGCAGGGGCTTCCCGAACTTCGACAGTCGGTGGCAGAGGCTCAAAAAGCTTTTGACGAAGCGAAAGCATTGCTCGACGGCCTGAAGGCCGAAAAGGCGGGCCTTCAACAGGCGGGGCACGAACTCGCAGACCGCGAAAAGAATCGCGCCTCGCGCACCCGCGTGTTGGCCGAGCAAATCGCGACTCTGAGCGGGAAAAAGCGGGGAATTGAGGCCACGTTGGATGCGCACGAAGGTTTTGCGCAGGGAACACGAGCCGTTTTGGCGGCCGTGGAACAAGGCGTTCTGCACCACGACTTCGTGCCGGTCGCGACGGCGATTGATGTGCCTCCTGATCTCGCCACGGCCATGGAGATTGCCCTGGGAGCCTCGGGGAACGACCTCATTTGCGACCATGAGTCGCATGCGAAGGCCGCGATTCAATGGTTGAAGGAGCACCGTCTGGGAAGAACTACTTTCCAGCCGATCCCCATGATGCGACCGTATGTGCAACGCCAAGAAATGCACATTTTGAAGCGGGAACGTGGGGTCGTGGGCATTGCGAGCGAACTCGTACAGTGCAGCGCAAAGCATCGACCCGTGATCGATTCCATCCTCGGAAGAGTCCTCATCGTTGAGACGATTGACGATGGACTTCGATTAGGGAAAAGCCAAGGCTGGAGCCGGCTGGTCACCCTCGATGGGGAAGTCATTCACAGCAGCGGGGCGGTCACAGGCGGGACGAACAGTAAACAAGGAAACGGCATCTTGCAGCGCAAGGCCGACCTTGACGATGTCATCCGCGAACTAGAAAAGCTCACCAAGGAACTGGATCGAGCGCAAAGTCACATTGAATCCGGCGAATCAGAAGACCTAGAGATTCGGCAGAAGCTGGTTGCCCTTGATAAGAAACTTCACGAGGTCGAGCAAGAGTCTCACGATGCTCACCGATGGCACGCGAACCTCAAGTTAGAGCTGACCCAAACGGAACGGCGGCTGGAAAGGATCGAAGAGGAACTGGTCGCTCTGGCCCAGCAGGGAGAAAAACCCGAAGATGGGCATCAGGATATTCCCGAACTAGAGGCGCAGCGAGATGCGTTGCTCCGGGAGATCGCGGCCACGAGTTCCTCGGAAGGATTGATTGCTGAACGCATGACCGACCTCATGGATCGAATCCGTGGCACGAAGTCACAGATTCAGTCGATTCAAGATCTCCTTCTGAGTGAATCAACTTCGACCGAAGGCCGCTCGGAGCGGCTGAGCCTTCTTGCTCAAGAGCGTCAGCGAGCCCTTGATCAACGCGCCCAACATCTCGAAGAGGCAGCACAGGCCAAGGCGCATGTCGATCGCTTGAGCGTTGACCTAGATGCCTTAAGTGCGAAGAAGCAGGAAGCCATCGAGAAGAACTTCAGCGCGACCGAGGAATCGCGCCGAGCGATGGCCTTGGCAACTTCGATGCGAGAACAGGTTCGTGAAACCGAGATTGATCGGGTCCGAATCGAGAGCCGCCGCGCGGTCGCCACGCAAAAGCTTCTTGAAGAATATGGCATGGATGAACTCGATGCCAAGGAGACCGCCGAGAAGGAAACCATTCCAGAGAATGGCCTATCTGAGGCTCACCGGCTTCGCCGAGAAATCCGTGCCATGGGAGAAGTGAACCTAGGGGCCATCGAAGCCTTTGCTCGGCTCAACGAGCGCTACGGAGAACTGGGTCTTCAGCGCGATGATGTCCAACAAGGAATGGACGAGATTGTCGCGGGTATCGAGGAACTGGATAAGTTGACGAAAGACCGATTCCGAGACACATTCCACAAGGTTCGCGAGCAGTTCCAAGAGATGCTCGTGAAGCTCTTCCAAGGGGGTGAGGGAACGCTTGTCCTGACCGATCCGGAGAACCTTCTCGAATCGGGCGTCGACGTGGAAGTTACGATTCCTGGCAAGAAAAAGCAGCGTCTTGAACTCTTGAGCGGGGGCGAGCGCGCGCTAGCGGCATCTGCCTTCCTCTTTAGTCTCCTTCGGGTGAAGCCGAGCCCCCTCGTAGTGCTGGATGAAGTCGATGCGCCGCTTGACGGTCGAAACGTCGAGCGATTTGTCACCGTGATGAAGGAATTCTCCGGGCAGATTCAGTTTGTGTGTATCACTCACAACCCCCAAACGATTGGGGCCGCCCCGATGTGGTTTGGTGTCACGATGCAAGAACCCGGCGTGTCCACGGTGATCCCGTACAAGACACTTCAGCCGGTGGAACGAGAACGCATCTCGATGAAGGGCTAGAAAATTACCAGGTTTGAAAATCTGTCTAGGAATCCCAAGGCGGGACCTAGTATCATATGAGAATACGTATTCTTGCGTGACGTTCCAATGTTGAAGCGACTTTCTCTTTCCATCCTCGGAGTGTGCGCACTCCTTTCTATCCACTCGGTGGCGGGGGCACAAACATTTGTCGCCCACGATCCTGCAAATGGCGTTTTTGGCGAACCTGGTGATGTCACCCAACGAGAAAACCTCGTCGTTCGCGAAGGCGAAAGCCCCACCATTTACTTCCGGGTTGGATACCAGTTCCAATATTCCTCGGTGGCTTTGTACTACACCACAGACGGATCGGAGCCCTCGGGAACGATCGGGTTTGGGACCGGAACCACAAAGGTCCTGCGGAGTTTTACCAACCAAGTTTTCTTCTTGAGGAACCAGTCCACCGGAAGCGGAACGGAGGATTGGTGGCGAGCACCCGTGCCGGCCGTGGACCATGTGAAAGGAACCACGATCAAGTACTTCATTGAGGCTTGGGGCGCAACCACCAGTAAGAAGAGTTCGGTCTACACCTATGATGTGAAGGGTCCTTGGCCTGGGCAAGGGAGCAACTTTGTCAACCACACCGTTGGATACCCGCCTTATCACATGTGGAAGGAAGAGGCGGTCGCGGGTAATAACTATCTGAACGTCATGCTCGACCGCAATGGGTCGATCTATGACATCTACTTCCCGGGTGCAGGCACCGTCCAAGGCATTGCCGCAAAGAATGAAGGGTATGTCGATGGACTCGATACCTTCCCCGCAGGATTGCCTCTCGGTTCACGGGGCCAATTGCACTTGAATTCGGCCTTCGGCGGTCTTCGGGTTGATGGCAAGACGTACTGGCTTTCAAACCAAGCCGGGACTGACTACGTCGATTGGAATCACGAATACGCCGACGATACGAACACGGTGGTCACCACCAGTCGACTCACGGCCGGCGGCAATAACCTTTCTGTGGAGCAGCGTGCCTTTGCGCCGAAGAATATCGCCTTCCCGCTCGATAACGGAGCGAACCCAAACCGGTACATCTTCTTCAATCGAGTGAAGGTCACAAACAACGGGGCTTCCTCAAAGACTTTTGATGCGGTGTACTACATGGACCCAGCGCTGAACGGTGGCGACGGTTACGACGGCATGTTTGCCGACAAGACCCGAGGGGCCATGGTTGCGTACGACAACACTTTCCGGCTTACGAGTGGCTCGGGTGAATACAACCCCAGCACCTTCTCGGACTACGCGAAGTCAAAGAGTGTCTACCTCGCGGCGTCGATGAAGTTGAACTCCAGTGCAGATACCGCTGGCGGTTCCTTTGCAGACGACAGTTGGGCGGATACAAGCACCGACCAAGGTCAAGGGTGGATTTCCGGCCGCATCACGTTGGCTCCTGGCCAAACGAAGGAGTTTACGATTGCCCTCGTGGGAGGCGTTGACAACTTTGCAGGAGCGACAGGCACCTACAACTTCCAAATCGCGCCGGTACTCGACTGGTTCCAGTCGCAGAACGTCAGTGCTCTTGAGAACACCACCAATGCCTATTGGCAAAACTGGCTTGCGCAAGGCACCACGGTCGATTTTCCAGACAACACCTACGACGAGTTGTTCAAACGAGGCCTCCTCGCCACGGCTCTTCACCAAGATGGACAAAGCGGCGCGCTGATTGCCGGTATGCACAACGGTGCATACATGTATTGCTGGCCACGCGACGCGGTGTGGGCCGCCGTGACCCTTGACCGGGCAGGACACAGCCCTGAAGCGAGAAACATCTACACCTACTTGAAGGATGTTGCCTTTAGGAACAATGAAAGCTGGGGCGGAAAAGGATTCTTCTACCAAAAGTACACCAGCGATGGATACATCATCTGGGGCGCGCCGCAGGTGGACGAAACCGCAGTGTTGCCTTGGGGTGTGAAGTACCACTTCGATACGACCGGGGATACCACCTGGATGTCGAACGTGTACGACCGATTGGTCTACGACACGGCTCGTGCAAGTAGCGAAGACTCGACTCTAGATTCCCGGCTTTATTACAACGAAGCCGTGAAGCTGGTCTACAGCATGAACCTGTGGGAGGACAGCTTCGATGTCTTCACCTATTCGAACGCCAACATTGTTCGCGGCCTTTGGGACGCAGCCTCGTTGGCAGATCGACTCGGAAAGACCGGCGATAAGAACCTCTTCAATGGCCGGGCCACTGACATCTTCCAAGGGGTGAAGGATCGAATGGCGTGGAACGGTGAAAACACCGATATCAGCCAACTGGGTGCGGTGTATCCGTTCAGGATTTTGCCGCCAAACGATCCACTCATGAAGACCGCTGTGGACCGAATGAATGGAGTCGCCACCGACCGATTCGGCAACAATAAGCCGATCGTGAACTTCACCGGCGAGTTCGAAGGAATGATCAACCGATATTCCGGAGATACCTACTGGGGCGGCGGTCCGTGGACTCTGAGCACCTTGTGGTACGGCATGTACTACCTCTGGCGCTCGGACTACACGAGTGGATTCGCAGATGTGGATAACCACAAGTTCCGCATCGACAAGGCGAAGCAGTTCAACACCTCGGTGAACCTGGGTGCAGAACAGTATTCGCCATCGAACAGTCTCTTGTATCCGGGGCAATCCGACTTCCGGCACCAAGCCGCATGGCCAAACGCATGGGAATCGATGAGCTTCTACGTGGATTCGATGATGGGCTTCTTGGACTTCGTTCCGGATGCCGCCTCGAACACGCTGCGAATCTCCCCGAAGATCCCGTCGACTTGGAATGATATGACATTCTCCAATGTTCGCCTTGGAACCCACCAGTTCAATATCAAGGTTGGAAAGTCGACGAACCGCGTGTACCAAACCATCACGAACGTGATTGGGAATGCATGCAACATTGGCACCTGGCTGAAAATCCCTACTGGCGTGGTCGTGGAGCGAGTCGGAAAGAACGGGGTCAACGTACCCTTTACGTACGATGCCACCGGTCACCGGGTGAATGTTCAAACGAGCCTGAAGACAGGCGCCGGACAAACCACGGTGATTGACGTCATCTATCGATCCGGCCCCTTGAAGACGCTCGGAGACGGATCGGGTCCGAAACGCGGAAAAGGCGAGTAAGGCCCGCTGCAAACAAAAAAGAAAGTGGATCGACCAGCGATGGCCGATCCACTTTCTTTCTGCAATGAGTCCGAACCGTTATTCGCCGGATAGGTCTGGAAGCGTGAGCCACTTGTCCAATTGATTCATGATGACAAGGCGATCCTTTACCGGTCGCTTTTTGATCAAGAATTGGATCGAAGACCATGCCCCTTTGGCCCGGTCGAGTGCAGCCTTTCGAGTCTTCGGCTGGTTCCATTCTTGTGAATAAGAGTCGCTTTCCAAGCGAGCAGTGGCCACGTACATCTCCTGGAGCCGCTTGTTGATGTCCGCCTCCTTGGTCACCTTTTGGTTGATCTTCACGTTGGAATCCAGAATGAGTTCAAGGGCTTCTTCTGTTTCCACATAGTTGTAGGCGTAAACTGGGTTCCACATCGTTCCACCCCCGGTATAGCAACTCCCGATGAAGGTCATCTCGGATGCGAAAGCGCTGAGGTGTTTACGAAGAGCCGGGATTGCCGAATCTTTTGCCTTCTTTGCGCTGAGGTCATTTTTCCAACGCAGCGCCCCTGCGTAGGCATGCTCCGCGCCGACCATCCCCGCTGTGGACATGCTGACATGTTCGTAGTAGTAATCCACAAAAGCTTGATGTCCCATCTGCAAGATTTGGTCGTAGCTGTATCCGGTGTCGGGCTCCACCGGGGTAGCAGCAAGAACAATGGTGAGGATCGTAGCAGTAATCATAAACTTAGTTTAGCCCAGTCATCTCGTGCCATAGAGACGATCTCCAAAATCGCCTAGTCCGGGAACGATGTAACGGAGTTCGTTGAGGTGGGAATCCACCGCGCCGGTGTAGATGTCGACATCCGGATGGTCCTTTTGCAGTCGCGCCACTCCCTCCGGTGCGCTGATCACGCTCACAAAGGTGATGGGGTTTCCGCCGCTACTCTTGCAGAGCGCGATAGCCTGCGAGGCAGAACCTCCGGTGGCGAGCATCGGATCGACGCAAATTGTGTAGCGGCCCACCAGTGTGGGGAGCTTACAGTAATAGCTGTGAGCGATCGCCGTGTCGTGGCTCCGTTCTAACCCGATGTACCCGACGGCAACATCGGGAAAGAGCATCAGTGCGCTTTCGAGCATGGAGAGACCCGCCCGGAGAACAGGGACGACAGAAAGTCCTTGCCCAAGAAACTCGCCTTCCATTTCAGTGAGGGGCGTTTCAAGACTTTGGTTTTGAGTCGCAATTCCACGAGTCGCTTCAATGATCAGCATCGTGGAAAGAGTGCGGCTCATGTGCCTAAATTGTTCGGGGGTGGTGGTTTTCGAGCGGAGCGAGTTGAGGAGGTGCTTGCTCAACGGATGATCGACAACGTGGACTGCCATGCCTTCCAGTTTGGCATGGAGTGGCGGGGGGATTCTGGTATTCTCTCGGTTGCTCTCTACCATGGCTGACACCTCCACACTTGCAGGGATTATTCTCGCCGCTGGCAAAGGCACCCGGATGAAGTCTGAGTTGCCAAAGTGCTTGTTCTCTGTATGCGGATTGCCCATGGCCGAACATATCGGAAGGGCCCTCAAGACTCTCGGTGTCGAAAAGCCGATCTTGGTTGTGGGCTGGAACGGAGAGATGCTTCAACAGTCTCTCGATCCCGAGTCTTATCTCTTTGCCTGGCAACACGAGCAACTCGGAACCGCTCACGCGGCTATCATGGCGATCGAACACCTGCGCGGAATGTCAGGCAATGTGATCGTTTCGCCCGGAGATACGCCGTTGCTGGACGCAGAAAGCCTGGGCGAGCTCGTCAAAAAGCACAAGGAATCGAAAGCCCTCGCCACGATTGCGACGTTCGAGTTAGATGACCCTACCGGATACGGAAGAGTCGTTCGTAACGAAAACAAGGTCGTCGGGATCGTCGAGCATAAAGACGCCACCCAGGTGGAGCGGGCGATTCGCGAAGTCAATTCTGCGGTGTACTGCTTTGACATTGAAACGCTCCTGAGGCTTCTTCCGCAGGTGACGAACGACAATGCTCAGCAGGAGTACTACCTTACCGATGTGATCAAGATGATCGCGGACGAAGGAGGAATCGTCGAGACGCAGGTTTACCCGTCGGCCGACATCTTCCGAGGTGTGAACGACCGCTGGCAACTTGCTGAGGCGAGTCAGGTCATGCGGATGGCGATTTTGAAGCGACATGCGCTTCAGGGAGTGTCGATTGTAGACCCCCAAACCACTTTTATCGGTGCCGATGTTGAGATTCAACCGGAGACCGTGATCCACCCGATGACCGCGCTGGAAGGCCGATGTCGAATCGGGGCTGCCTGCCACATTGGGCCGCAGTCCATCCTCGTCGATTGTCAGATCGGGGATGAGTGCACGGTCTTGATGAGTCACGTCAACCGAGCAACCATGGAAGATGGATCTCGTTGTGGCCCGTACGCTCATCTCCGACCGAAGTCGGTAGTGGGCAAACGCAGCAAGATCGGGAACTTCGTTGAACTGAAAAACGCTCAGCTCGGCGAAGGGGTCTCCGTGGGTCACCTCACCTATCTGGGTGACGCCGCCGTAGGCGCCGGCACAAACGTCGGAGCGGGAACGATCACCTGCAATTACGACGGGGTGAACAAGCATCCCACCGTAGTCGGCGAAAACGTATTCATTGGGTCAAACTCTACGCTTATCGCGCCGGTCAAGCTCGGGACCGGTAGCTTCATCGGAGCAGGAAGCGTAGTGACCCATGATGTGCAAGACGACGCGCTTGCACTGGGACGAGCAAAGCAGGTGGAGAAGGAAGGATGGGCACGCCAACGACGACAGAAAACGGAACAGGTCAAGTAGCCTTGACCACAATGGACGATTTGGGGGCAGATTTGGAGGGAATGAAGCTTTTTTCTGGAAATGCGCACAGAGAACTGGGCCAAAAGGTCGCGGACTATTTGGGTCTCGAACTCGGTCGGATCACGAGCACCCAGTTTAGCGACGGGGAAGTGCGTGTGCAGGTGGAAGAAAGTGCGCGCGGAAACGATGTTTTCATCATTCAGCCGACCTGCAACCCAGTCAACGACACGCTCATGGAGCTTCTTGTCATGCTGGATGCGTTTCGACGCGCCAGCGCGAGGAACATCACCGTGGTCTTGCCGTATTACGGCTATGCCCGGCAAGATAAGAAGATCAAGCCCCGTGAACCAGTCACAGCACGGCTTGTGGCTGATCTGATCAGCGTGGCGGGCGCCAACCGAGTCGTTTGTATTGACCTCCATGCCGAGCAGATTCAAGGGTTTTTCGATGTTCCGGTGGATCATCTGTACGCAGGGCCGATCATCGGCCAGCACTTCTTGAAGCAAGGAGTGGATAAAGAGGATATCGTCGTGGTTTCGCCCGACGTGGCGGGAGTCTCGCGGGCACGAAGCCTTGCGGAAATGCTTCGCTGTCCTATCGGAATCATTGCAAAGCGGCGTCCTGAACCCAATAAGGTGGATATCGTCGAGGTCATCGGCGATGTCGCCGGAAAGAAGTGCGTCATGATCGACGACATGGTGGATACCGGCGGATCGGTGATTCAAGGCGCAGAGGCCCTCTTGAAGCGAGGAGCCACAGAAGTCGTGGTGAGTTGCACGCACCCGGTTTTCAGCGGCAATGCGGCCCAACGGCTGCAGGATAGTGTGATCTCGCAAGTGGTCTGTTGCGACACCATCCCCATTCCGAGTAGCAAGGTTTTCCCGAAGCTCACAATTCTTCCTTCCGCGCCGCTCATCGGCGAGGCCATCCGACGAATTCACACGAATGAGTCGGTAAGCACCCTGTTCAACCAGTGGCGGTAGGACCTTCGGAAACAAGCATGGACGAAGCCGACGCTTTGGAGTGGACTTTCTCTCTTGGAGAAGAAATGCCCGAGAAGCGTCGGCTCGTTGTGGGCATGGCGATTCTCGCCTTTGGCGCGGGGACTTTTCTTCTTCACAGCATCATCCTGGGATCGATTGGGGCAGTCATGCTGATTTTGGGGGTCGCAGAATTGTTCTTTCCGATGAAATTTCGCCTCGACCCTTCCGGCGCGACGAGAAAATGCGGACTTTCTGTGACAACAATTCCATGGAATTCCGTCCTAAGAGTGATTGAGATTGCGGATGGGGTCGTGCTCTCCCCGTTGCCAAAACCGAGCCGAATGTCGGCTTTTCGGGGAGTATCTTTGAGGTACGCGGGCAACGAAGAGCAAGTGTTGGCTAAAATACGCAAACTTTGGGGGCAATATGGACCAACTTTGGAAGGAACCACTGAGTCCGGAGAAAGAGGAGGAACTCATCAAGAAAGTGGCGGATCAGATAGTCCGTCGCAAGATGGCAGTTCCGGCGATGCTCTTTCTCGGGATGCATAAACCGTTTGGCAACGTCGGTGCGAATGCCATGGTTGTCTTTTCGCCTTTTCTAGCCCCTTTTGTGGGGTTTAATGCGGTCGATGACTATTCTCAGCTGATGAGCAAGCCTCAAAACTGGGATCGAGTGATGGACCTGATCGAATCCTCCCGTGAGAATCCTCCTATGGAGCAGCAAACGTAATGCAATACATAAGCTTCGGACCCTTCGGGGTCCTCATGACCCTGGCGATGGTCGTCTTCATCGTTTATAACGTGAAGAGGGCCGAGAAGTCCGGGGGCAATTTGTTTATTCGGAGAATTCCGGGCTTGAACGCGATCGACGAGGCGATCGGACGGGCGACCGAAATGGGTCGGCCCGTGCTGATGGTCCCGGGAATCGGGACTTTGAATGCAATTTCGGTTCAGGCCATCAACATTTTTGCGAAGGTAACCCAAACCGCCGCGAAATTTGCGACGCCGGTGAAAATTTGTGTCGCGGACGCTGCGGTTTACACCGTCGCCCAAGAAACGATCCGAGACGTGTACCAACGCGAAGGTTGTATTGAGAGATACAACGTTGAAACCGTCCAGTTTGTGAGTGACCGCCAATTCGCCTTTGCTGCAGGCGTTGCGGGCATGATCCGACGGGAAAAAGCGGCGGCCACGTTCTTCCTCGGAGAGTTCTACGCAGAGTCACTCATCTTTGCAGAATCCGCCAACGCGGAGGGAGCCATCCAGGTCGCTGGTTCGACGCAAACCACGCAAACGCCGTTCTTCGTTGCGGCTTGTGACTACGTTTTGATCGGCGACGAATACTACGCGGCAAGCGCGTATCTCACCCGTGAACCCATCTTGGTGGGGAGCTTGGTGGGTCAAGACTGGTGCAAGATTCTCATCGCCAGCTTCATCGTCATCGGTTTTGCGGCAAACAGCTTCGAGCGAATTCAACCTCGAACTCAGATTTTTGAGAAGGGGACGTCGCGGCCGATTACTCCGGAAGAGTTAGAAAAGGGTCCGAAGAAGCGCACCGAGGCGGACACGCTCATGACCAGAATTTTTAAGAACTCGAATCCACGTGAGTTGAACAAGGCCGACTACAAGAGAGATATAGACCTTGAAGCGAAAGCAGAGGCCGAAAAGAAAGCGGCTGAAGCAGCCGCGCTTGGGGGTGGTTCCTAATGTTGAGTCTCGCGCAACTTCAGTGGAAATACCCAGCGGCTTCGGGGCAAACCTGGACCTGGATGGCGATCGCCTTCGTGGTCGGCATGCTGTTCGTTTTCGGTTTGACCTTCGTTCCGACACAGTTTAGAAAGTACGTCGTTGGGTTTTTCACCTTCATCGCCGGCGGCTTCTACTTCCTCCTCCTCTTTTGGCCCTCGCCGATTCTTCGGGAGCCTTTTGAAAAACCCAAAGGCTTCGTAGAAAGCGGGGCGTTCCTGCTCGAAGACCTTGTGCCAATCTTTTCCAGTATTGGAACCGTGGTTCCAGCTTTCCTCCTCGGCTTGGGGGTTTGGTCCTTGCTTCGGGTTCACGTGGGCAAGATCACCAAGCGCCAAAAAGACTGGGGATACAGTGTTGTCCTCCTCAGTTCGATGGTCGTGATGGCTGTCATTGGCTATGGAGACTGGCGTATCCAGACTTTTAGCTCGGACGGAAAAGACTATACGCAGGTGGAGAACTGGACAGTCTGGCAGAAGGGGTTTGACTTCCTCTTCAACGGAACGCTTCAGGTCATGGATGCGGCTATGTTCTCGATTATCGCGTTCTTCATTCTCTCCGCAGCGTACCGAGCATTCCGTATTCGATCGGTGGAGGCAAGCATCATGCTTTC
>CAZBXR010000034.1:0-23957 GCA_964496145.1 uncultured Chthonomonas sp.
TTCCCCTACAATGATATAGCGAAAACCGACGAAGTTTGTGACATCAATCTACTTGTGCTCAAATTTCCCGTATTCTTACTGTAGGGATTTCGTAGAGTCCCCGAAAAAAATCTAGGAAAATCCTTGAAATTTCGGATATTTGTCACGATCTACGAAGTATTGTACAGATAGTAACAGGAAAACGCGAGAACACTCGCCGTTCAAGCTGTTGGATGAGCACCTCACCTTCGAGGGCAAAACGCCAAAGTTAAGACGGGCCGATCCTCCGTTTGGATTCCGTTCCCCGGGATCAAGTGAAAAAAGTGGAACATAAACTCATACCAAATCAAAACGGCGCAACGATGCTCTGTCAGGAGGTCGAGGAGAATCTGTACCTGTTTCTCTGCGATGAGCTTGAAGATGAAGAAAGTCAAGCTGTCAGCGCGCACCTCTTCTCATGTAAAAACTGTAGAAGGAGCCTTGCCGAAACCGTCCGGGTCGTGAACGCGATCAGTGGCGCGATGCCCAAGGTGCCCATGCAATTTTTGTCAAAGAATAACTAAGCAGGCCCATTCGTTGGGCTTCAGACTGCTTCACCTGGGAATACGAGAATAATTCGTCATTTTGACTAACTTTCGTAAGTTTCCCCTGGAAATGAATTTACCCGGAGCATAATAAAGGGGTAGATTTTCAAATGGATACGGCATCTGACATGCGCTTCCTTCTAGGAGCGCAGACTTTGTTCGGTGGTCAACAATTTGACCAGGCCGCGTCCAGATTCCCTCTCAATGGCGATTCTAGCCACCCTGGCGCATGCTTGAGCGGCGTGTGCCTCTCCACCATTCAACGACTTTAGAGAAAGCAAAGACGCACTGTAGCTCGCCCCGACACTCCGGCAGGAGTTCGGGGCACTTTTTTAAGCGAGCGTTGACAATGACCCGTTGAAACACAAAACTGCCCGGTCAGATATCTGACCGGGCAGTTCTAGCATCTTCGATTCAGCGGTTAGCTGAAGTCGACGTCGCCAGCGGCGTTGTAGTTATCGGAAAGGATGAAGTAGTCGAGCAAGTCAACTGCAGTGTCTCGGTTGAAGTCTGCGTTGACGTCATAGCCTGAATCTCCTTCAGCAAGGTTGTACGAGTCGCTGAGCAGGAAGTAGTCGAGCAGGTCGACCGAGTTGTCGTCGTTCGCGTCTCCGCCCTTCAGCGTGAGTGTTCCGCCGCTTGCAGATCCACCAGAAATGGTGAGTGCTCCCGAGGCGTTCAGGTGCGAAAGACCCTTCACAGCGAGTGTGTATGATCCATCGGCGAGAGCATGAGGAACCGCGAAGTTTCCGCTTGCGTCCACCGTGGTGGTCGTATCGAGAACCTCAGTGTTAGAACTATCGAGAACGATCACTCGAACCGATGTGCCGGCCAGGGCAAAGCCTGGATCAAGCTGATCGAACAGGGCCGTTCCGGTGATCTGAGCGCTGTCGCCATTTCGAATGTTGTCGATGAAGACTTGGTGCGAGGTTGGCGTACCAGCATTTGTGGGCGAGAAGCAGATGGCGTCGAGGCCCACCTTGTTCTCCGAGACTGGGACCACAACGTTTCCGCCGGTACCAGTGATTCGTCGGAATGTCTGGTTCACAGCGTCATCGCAATCGAAGGAGAGAGTGACCCAGGTATTTGCCGGGACGACGTAGCCACCTTCAAAGCCAGCTCCTTCGAGAGCCACACCCAGCGCATCTTGTGGGAGTGCGTTTGGCGTGCCGAACTTACCGCCCACAGCGACAATGCCTCGGCCAGTCGGGACTGTATTGGAGACCGGATTTTGGCCAATGGCGCGACCGGTGAAGTCAGCTTCTCGAAGCCAGATTGAAACTTCGATGGGCGACGTCGAATAGATATCGAACATCAGCGGCTTCGTCGCATCGAAGCATGGGTTTTGAATCTTCGAGGAGGCCAAGCTGGCGGCGGAAGTTCCTCGGAGGAAGGCTCGGAATGGATTGATAAAGAGGTTCCCGCCGTCAGCTGCAGCGGCTCCGTTGAATCCGAACTTGAGTTCGATCGCTTTTGTTCCGTCTCCACCGGCGGGAACAGGTCCGGTGCCGCTTGTCCCCGCTTCGTCGGCGATTCGCACCACGTTCGTGTTGGGGGCAGCACCAGTGCTTTGAGTGGGGTCGCTCCACCAACTCACGTTGCCGTTCGAGCCGGACGAAGTCGTGTTGATGGCGCTAAAGAAAAATGTTTGGTTGATTACAGGAGCAACCGTAGCAAAAAGTTGATTGTCAAAGTCAACCATCGTGGTGACGGCGGCTTGAGATGCACCGGCTGAGGCCAGGGCGGCAAGAATAATAAGATTCCTCTTCATTGTGGATTTCCCTCGATAAAAATTGCGTTGATTCGATGAGTGGAGGCATGCGAACGCACACTCTCCCTTCTATTCTATCAAATGAATCTGCAAGATTGAAGCCAATTCCCTAGAAAGAATACGGGAATCACAAAAATGGGTTCGAATTCTCGTGGAGAATTCGAACCCAGAGGCACAGTAAGGTTGATTACGACTTCGTAAACTTGACAGGGAACTTCTTTTCTCCGCCCGGAAGGTTAAAGGTCATCAGGAGAGACTTCTTGTCTGGCGTGACGCGCATGTTGAAGACCAGCTTGTCTCCCTCCGCCGTCGCCGGCTTTCCGTTCACTGTTTGAGGGTGAAGCGTGAGCTTGGTCGGATCTGCGCTATCCACAACGATGCTTCCGGCAATGACCTTGCCACCCTTTGTGGTGCCAAACATGTACTGATAGGTCCCGTTCGCCGCAATTTTGATCCATCCAAGGAAGGTGGGTTTCCCCTTCTTGGCAAGGTCTCGGTTGATCTTGTCGTTCTTTTGCGGCAGGTCAATATTGTAAGTTCCGACCAGTGCGGAAACGTCGCCTTGTGGCTTCACTTCTGGGGCAGGAGTCCGCGGCTTCACATTCGGTGTCCGGGGGACAGCGTCCACGGCCTTCATCGTCTCTTGCATCCGCTTCTTGTTGGTGGTGTCGGGGTTCGCTTCAGTTTCCTTGGTCGGGGTTTCTGTCTTCGCAGCAGTCTCAGACTTCTTGTCCGGAGCGGCGGGCTCGGCCTTTGCAGGGTCCGCGGCATCGGTCTTCGTGTCCGTGCCGGTCGCGGCTGCAGACTTCGAAGATGTATCTTCAGGAGCCTTAGCGGCGGGGTCGCTGGCGCCGGATGAGCATCCAGAAATGACTAAACTTGCGGTTGTAAGCGTGAACACCGCGAAACAAGAGAACTGTTTTCGAATCTTCTTCATGATTGTGCCTAGATTGTGAAACATCGCCCGCCAAGAAAGTAGTT
This sequence comes from uncultured Chthonomonas sp., assembly GCA_964496145.1. Taxonomy (GTDB): domain Bacteria; phylum Armatimonadota; class Fimbriimonadia; order Fimbriimonadales; family Fimbriimonadaceae; genus UBA2391. Next base: position 3,316 of record CAZBXR010000034.1, read on the forward strand.
CCAATTCCTGGCAGGCATTCTTTAGAATTATTGGCTCAGAAGCTTATTGAGCCCAGCGGTTTTCGACAGTGAACGTTACTTTTCTCACTTCGTTCGGCTTCAGAACAATCTTGAAAAGCATGCTATCGGCGTCGAGTTTGGTGAACGGATCACTGTTGGCGGTCACTTTCCAATCCCCCCAGTAGCGCTCGATGAGATCCACTGTTTCTGAGGTTTCCTTCCGATTTCGAATCTCAATCTCGAAAGATTCTCGGGCTCCGATGGGGCCTTGTCCCTTATCAGCAGACCGGTAAATATAGGAAAACTTGGTTCGCTTTCGTTCTGCAACGACATCGAATGCGCGCCCGACCACGAGAGAAACTCTCTCGTCTTTGGGCGTGTGGTCAATCCTGTCTTCGCCGAGCAGTTGGAGGCTTCCTGACGAATCCCTTTGGAAAACCTTAATCGTCCCCATCGGAAGCGGAATTCCCAATTGGTTTTCCTTCTTGTTCTGGAACTCGATTCGAATCTGTGGCTTGATCGTCCCCGTCCCCACCTCGCCTTCCTGAGATCTCCACCCTTGGTAGTTCATCATGGGGTCAAGAACCAGTCTCTTCGTCACCTTCATCCCGGCGGCTTCGAGCAAAGAGACCTGCTTCATCTCATTGTTTGCCACCGTGGTGGGTCGTCCGAGGGTGTACAGGTGGTAGTCAGAGAACTGTTCTTCGGCAAACCCTGCGTTTGCGGCTTGCTTCATGGCGGCTCGGGGGGCTCCCGACCCTCCTCTTCCGAACGAGTCTTGGGCCCGCTCTACTTCACCCGCGAGCAACTTCAGCTTTGCGTTCTCGTACGTCCTTCCAGAGTTGTTGGTGAGGGTCACCCACCCCTTGAAGTCCCCGTTGAGGCCATTTTGTTCGAGGTTGATCACGTAAGAAGTTCGCCACGCCATCCCCCCGGTGATGTAGCTCATCTCCACGGTGTTCGATCCTGCGCGTTGGCTATCGAGCAACCACATCAGCGTCGGCTTTGAGATCAGGCCACCGGGCAGTTCATCCACGCTGATCTCGCCAGAGGGACTCAAAATGACACGGCCATCATCGGCTTTCAGAACCATACCGGTGTACATGTAGCCTCCATCGCCGGTGGCGATGGCACCCGGGGCGGAGAGGAGTGTGCCGCGAACGACCTCTTTCTGGCCGTTTGGCAAGACCCGGTTTAAAGTGATCTTCGAACCGATGGCTTTCATCAGAATCGCGGTAGGGCTGATGAGATCGTATTGGTAGTTCTGCTCAAGAATAGAAAACGACCCGGGCGCGCTGATACTGCGAATGCTGACGCTGTCCGATTCAATTTGCGCCGCCACATCCTCGAAAGCTAGCTTTTGGACTCCAGCCTTCAAGTTGAGGACTCTTGACTCCTTCACCAAGGCGAATCCTTGGTTGTACACAGTGATCTCGGGAGATGATTGACCCCAAGCCGAAGAGGCGAGGGCCGCGCCGAGAATTGCAGCGATAAGGGATGTTGTGCGTTTCATAGTTGAGGATCTCTCACAGTAGCATTGTTTTCAAAAGCGTCTTTTGTTCACAAGGTTTTCACAATTGCCAAGATTTTTTCGACGATTGTTTCGGCAGGGATCCCGTAGCTTTCTATTCTGTGGGAGCCTTCTGCCATATGGAGTGGCGAGTCGTCGCGAGTGTAGTCCCGATGATCACGCTCAGATATCTGACGCAGAATTTCATCGTAGGTAACATCGGTGCCCTTTTCAAAAAGCTCTAAATGACGGCGTTTTGCACGTTCTTCCAGGCTCGCGGTGAGAAAAATCTTTAGATCGGCATGCGGGGCAACAACGGTCGTAGTGTCCCTGCCCTCTAGCGTAAACCCACCCTCCTGAATCATCGCCTTCTGACGCTCCACAAGCACCTCTCGCAATCCTTTGTATGCGCTGAGGGAGCTTGCAAGTTCCCCAATTTCCGGAGTCCGTATCAGGGAGGTGATGTCTTCGCCGTTGACCAGCACTTTCTGAGGCGACCCTTCTTCGAAGCGAATCTCGAGGCTCTTCGCAAGCTCTGCCGCGCGGGCTCCTTCGCTCGCGAGGATGCCTTCGCGTTGCGCCATGAGGGCGACCGCGCGGTACATCGCGCCGGTGTCGAGGTATCGCAGGTGGAGTTCGGCGGCGAGGGCCTTGGCGACGGTGGATTTTCCTGCCCCTGCAGGTCCATCAATGGCGATGACGAGTTTCGATGGGTCTTTACTCATGAGTTCGTGAGAGTTTGAAGGTGGTGCCAGAAATCAGGATAGCTTGTCTGGATCGAATCGGTGTTCTCAAGGGTTGTGTCCCCATCCGCGATCAATCCCGCGATCGCAAAAGCCATCGCGATTCGGTGATCGCCGTGGGCATGAATCGTCGTTCCGCGAAGGGGAGTGGGGCCTTCAATCCTGAGGCCGTCTTCGAGTGCGGTGACCCGTGCGCCCATGGCCGATAAACCTTCGGCAACCAAAGCAATTCGGTCACTCTCCTTCACTCGCAACTCTTTGGCGTCGCGGATTTCGGTGACGCCCTCGCATTGAGTGGCGAGGACCGCAAGGACAGGAATCTCGTCAATCAGCCTGGGGACAAGGTCGCCCTGAATAGAGAATGGTTGAAGAACGTTCGGCTTCCGAATGATCAGATCGCCGACGGGTTCTCCCATCTCTTCGCGGGCGGAGTCCACTTCGACAGAGACTCCAACCTCGGCAAAGACATCGAGGATTCCCACTCGCGAAGGGTTCAAGCCAGTGCCGACCAATCTCACCTCAGAGCCTGGAATCAAGGCCGCCGCCACCATCCAAAACGCGGCGCTCGAGATATCGCCGGGAACGGTCATGGAAAAGCCTTCCCACGGTTCGACAGCACGCACGCCGATACCTCCGTCGCACCGAGTCAGCAAGTCGACCCCGAGGGAACGGAGCATTCGCTCGGTGTGATCCCGGCTGAGGCTGGGTTCCACGACCCAGGTTTCTCCCTCCGCTCTCAGACCCGCGAGCAGGATGCAGCTCTTGATCTGGGCGCTGGCGACGGGTGACATATAGTCGATGCCGGTAAGGTCTCCTCCGCGAATACGGAGAGGTGGTTTTTCACCCTCGACATGGGCACCCATCAGCTTGAGCGGGAGCGCGATACGGGACATAGGGCGTCGCGAAAGGGAAGCATCACCGGTGAAAGTCGCTTCGAGAGGGCGGCTGGCGACAAGTCCCGCGAGGAGTCGCATCGTAGTGCCGCTGTTCCCACAGTCCAAGTCGGCCTCGGGGGCCTTCCAGGTCGAGATGGGTTGAATTTTCACGAGTCCCTCTCCCGGGTTCATTTCGATCTGGTGCCCCAATTGCTCCAGGCAGTGGAGGGTGCTCTGGCAGTCTTCGCCTAACAGCGGATTGTGGATTTGGCTTGCGGACGATGCGCATGCCGCAAAGAGAAACGCTCGGTGCGTGAGAGACTTGTCTGGAGGAGTCGTGATGGTTCCCTTCAGGGGAACCGAGCACCGGCTCACGTTTGAAATCATGCTTTGGAGTGTACTTTGGACTGCCCCGAGCTGGTCTGGCGCATCTTAATCTCGATGATTTCGTTCAACCAAGAGGCAATTTCATCTTGGGAAGCTTTGTTCAGCACCTCGCGGCTCTGTTCCAACTTTTCCGAAAGCTTCGTCATGCTTTCGATGACGGCATCGCGGTTGTGGACGAGGATATCGGCCCACACGCGAGGATTGCTTCCCGCAACTCGGGTGAGGTCGGCCCAAGAACCCGCATGGACCATAGGGTGTTCGAGATCATCCGCAAGCTCCACAAGACAGCTCGCGAGGATGTGGGGAAGATGGCTCACCATCGCCACGTGAGAATCGTGGTCTTCAGGAGTCATGCGGATCGGGCTCGCATCAAGTGCAAAAACCATCCGCTCCACCCACCTAAGGCTCGCAGTGGTGGTCTCGGCAAAAGGACAAAGGATCCACTTTGCTCCCTCAAACAGCGAGGATCGCGAAAACTCTACGCCGGTTTGCTCCCGTCCGGCCATCGGGTGCCCACCCACGAAATAGGGTCGAAGGGAGTGCGGAACCGCGTTCATCACGGCGCTCTTGATGCTGCCTACATCGGTGATGACCGATTCCGGGGTTCTCACCCGTTCGATCTCTTGAAAAATCGCCTCCATCTGTGAAGGAGGGCTTGCCACCACCCAGAGATCGCAATCCACGGCGTCTTCGAGGGCTCCGATGGCGATTTGAATGCACTTGCGGTCGGCGGCCGTTTCCAGGGCTTTTGGGCGAGGATCATAACCGTATACGAGTTCGGCAAATCCAGATTCAATGAGGCCCATGCCCACTGATCCTCCGATCAATCCGACCCCCACGACAGTAACAATCAAGTTTGAAGTATCCCCAGAAGCAATACGGTCCGCGCCCACAACGACGTTTCGCGAACAACGACAAACCGCTTGCTAAAAGCAAACGCTGCGATAAATGACGGTCTAAGTGGCCCACTTGTTCTGTCCCTGACCAGCATTTTGCGAAACTATCGCAAGGGCAGGGGAGAATCCGGCAGAGATACACTAACTGGGTATGGCCAAAGCCCAGTCTGGTTGGCAATCGTTCTTGATTTTCCTGCAGATGATCAAGTTCGAACACTCCATTTTCGCGTTGCCCTTCGCCATGACCGGCATGGTGTGGGCCACCCTTTGGCAACGTGAGGGGCTTTTTCCCGGGTGGAAGACCTTTGGACTCATTCTGCTGGCGATGGTGAGTTGTCGCAGCGCGGCCATGGCCTTCAACCGCATCTTGGATCGCCATATTGACGCGAAGAACCCTCGCACGGCGATGCGCGCCCTCCCGGCCGGCCTTCTTTCGCTGCGGCAAAGCAATCTGTTTTTCTTCGGATTTCTCGCCCTGTTCTTGTGGAGCGCGTGGGCTCTCAACCCGCTCTCGCTATTGTTGAGTCCCGTCGCCTTGCTTTTCACATTGGGCTATAGCTACACCAAGAGGTTTACGCCTCTTTGCCACATCGTGCTTGGGTTTAGCCTTGCCATCGCCCCTGCCGCCGCGTTCATTGCCGTCACAGGATCGCTCGATCCGCGAATTCTCCCCCTCGTTGCCGGAGTCATGCTCTGGGTCGCGGGCTTCGACATTCTTTACAGCCTGCAAGACGAGGCATTTGACCAACAGGAAGGGCTCCGGTCTATTCCGCAGACTTTGGGCGTGTCTCGGGCCATCTCCGTTTCGCGGGCTTTCCACTTTTTTGTCCCGTTCCTCATGGGGGCGAGCGGAATTCTGTTTGGAGCCGGCGTTTGGTACATGCTGGGGTGCGTTCTCCTCACCGCCCTGCTGATCTATGAGCATAGGCTCGTGAAGCCCGACGACCTCAGCAAGATTGACATGGCCTTTTTCACCGTCAATGGCATCATCTCGCTCGTGTTTTTTGGCTTCGTCCTCGTGGATGGGTGGGTGCGAGCATGACAAACATTTTGTTTGGCAGAACGGGCAGAGTCGTTCCTAATGTTTGGCTGGGCCTTATCCCCACTGGGTCTGAGGAAGGGAACCACGCCTTGGTCCAAAAGGCTCTCGAAGCAAAAACTATCCTCGATGTGACGCGGGCTCCGGCCTTATGGGGAAATCACTTGCGTGGAGAGCAAGTTCCTCTCAGCCTTGCCATCGGGCAAGAGCTGCGACACAACGCCTCGCCCGAGGCGGCCCGAACCTATCTAGAGGGCGAACTGCTTCAAACCTTTTCGCAGATCGGCGGAACCCAGATCGATTTTGTCGCCCTTGCCTGTTCTGGTCCCATGCCCGAGAATGTGGTGGATGCAGCCCTCCAGGTATTGGAGGAAACAAGACAAGAGGGGCACATTCGGCACTACGGTTTGTGGTCTGCGGGGCACCCCATGTCCACGCTCGCTCTTTGGCAGTTTCACGATGCGTTCGAGTTTGTCGTCGTCGCGAATAACCCGCCAAAATCTCAAGGTTTCGAAATGCTTTCGAGCATGGCCGAGGCCCGGCGTGTGGGGATCTTGAGCCACGAAGTCCTGGCGTGGAATCTGGATGAAGTCACCGATGAAGTGGCGACGGATTTGATTCAGCGAGCGCGTGAAAGTGGCCCGGTTCTCGTGGGAGTCAAATCTCCTCACGAAGTCCAGGTAGCCACGTCGGCCTAGTTGCCTGGGGCCAACGGGCGGTTGGGAAGTCGAACGGGGCCGGAGAGGGTCACTTTTCCATCTCGCACCACGATCGACTCGATCTTTACGGCTCCAACCAGTCCGAGGTCTTTGTTGATATCGAAAAAATCTCCCATGAGGGCGAGGACGGCGGGGCGGTACTTCGAGTCCAGCCGCTTGTTGTTGATCCAGATTCGTGGGTGGGTGAGAGCGAGGCTGGACCCGTTCGGCGAGGCCAGAGTGCCCAGCACGCGAACGCGACCCACGAGACCTGGAAGTCGGACATCCCCCGAGACGGAAACTTTTCCAAATTCTAACTTCACCTCTGGCTTTGTGAGGGTGGGGTAGCGCTTCGCGGCAAATTCGGTGAGAGCCTCCTGGGTAATCGTCGCTTGGCCCGATCCAGTGCCGCTTTCTGAGATTCTAATCTTTCGGTGTCCAACCGCGAGAGGACGGTCAAATCGGCAATTGTCGATCTGGGCCGTGAGGGACTCAATGCGGAGATTCTTCAGGACGACGTTTTCTAACTGGATATCCAGCCTCTTGACGAGTCCATCCCGATTTCGCTCGGGTTCGGTGAAGAACGAAATGCTCTCTAGCTCCAGATCCTTTGCAAAAACCTGAACCCGTTGCAAGACGCCAAAGGAGCCGTTGACGGGACCGTCTGGAGTCATCCGAACACGTAGTTTGGCCTGGGGATCGCCCATCTGGACTCGGATGTCATTCGCGACTTCGCGTTCGACGCGATGCCATTGATTCCCCCCGAAAAAAATCAGTATTGTGCCAAGAAGTGTGAAAGGTCCCATCAGATGGAGTCTATCCGCGCTAAAATTCGTAGTAGGATAGTAACAGATTTCCCCTGGCGCAATGACGCGCCATCGTCTGCCTCCTTAAAAGTCAGGATGATCATGAGTGAGACGACCATTGAACCCCTTTTGAATTCCAGCGTCCGTGAGGGCTACCACTTACTGCGAAACGGCGCGGGCCATTTGTTGCCGCCTGGCCGTGGCGTCGTTGAACTTCGGGGCGGGGATCGCAAGGGCTGGCTCCAGGGCCAAGTCACAAACGACCTTCGACATTTTCAACCAGCAAGCTTCCTTCAGTTCTGCATGTGCTCGCCCACCGGTCAGCTTGAGGCGGCATGTAGCCTATGGGGTCTAGAAGACCGATTTATCATTGCCTCCGATGCCAACGGGCTCGAAGTCCTTCGCCACCGAGTGGAAAAGATGGTCATTCTTGAAGATGTGACTGTGTCCAACCCAGATTCGGTCATGGTCAACATCCAAGGGCCCCTGGCGACCGAACGGTTGGCCAAGTACGTTGAACTTCCAAGCCTCAACGCCGCAGATGTGGATTTCAACGGAACCACGGTCACGGTGCTCCGAAGCAATCGGACGGGAAGCGGGGGTTGGGTGGTTTTGATTCCGAAGAGTGCCCCGGAGATTCTGAAGATCATTCAGGACGAGTTTCCTGTGATCGATTCCTTGGCGTACAAAATCGCGTGTCTCGAGTTTGGGACGCCGACTCTCGGGGTCGATACCAATTCGAAGACCCTTCCTCCAGAACTTGGGCCTATGTTTGAGTCCGCAACCATCAACTACAAGAAGGGCTGCTATCAGGGGCAAGAAGTGCTCATGCGGATTCACAGCCGCGGCCACGTGAACAAAATCTGGATGGGGCTGTACACCGATGAACTGGTCCAGTCGGGAGATCCCATTTTCCATCCCAGCCGTGGGGAGGTAGGGGTGATCACCTCTGCCTATGAAAGCCCAGACTATGGGTTCATCGCGGCGGGCTACGTACGACGCGAAACCGCGTACAGCGGGGAAGAAGTGGTGATTCACTCCGGCGAAGCGAAGGTGGGCGGCGAGCTCGTGGATATGCCTATACTGAAGATCGTTTGAACGTCAGTCGGCTCCAACTTCTCGGCATCCTAGGGATTCTCAACGTCTTCTGGGCGCCCGTGAATTTTTTCGTCCCGTTCGCGCTGACGAGTTTCGAGGTGGGGACGTTTCTTTCCCTCCGGTGGGGCCTCTTCAGCCTCCTTTTGTGGGCCTTGATTGCCGTGCCCTCTTTCCGCAAAGCGACGGGCTACATCGCCCCCTCGAATAGGGGAAAAGGGATCGCGTTCTTGATGGGCTTCTTGTTTCAGGCTCCGGCTCACATCTTTTTCACGCAAGGTTTGGCGATGTCCACGGCTAGTGAGACAACGGTCCTGAATCTGGCGGCTCCCCTTGTCGTCGCGGGGCTCAGCGTTTTGTTTCTTTCCGAAAGACCGACCCCGCGCCTCTACGCATCCATTTTTGTGGTTCTGCTAGGAAGCTATTGGGTCGCCCTTGGATTTTCTGCGCCCCACCTTTCGACCGAGAACGCCCGTGGCAACCTCATGTATCTCTTGGGAGTGCTGTGCGAAAGCTTTGCCGTGGTGGGAGCCACACGCGTCGTACGAGCTAGTTCGGGCCTCGGGGCTCTCTCTTGGGAGGTCACGGGGGCAGGCCTGGGGCAGATGCTCGCACCGTTCTTGTTTGGGTCGGTGATTTCTCATGGCTTCACCGGGCCCTTGCAGGTGAGTTCTGTGCTTGCCGTGGCCTACCTGGTCATTTTCCCGAGCGTTCTCGCTTGGGGTGTGTGGTATGCCATCGCGGAACGTGTCCCACTCAGTTTCATGATGGTAGGGTTGGGTTTGCAGGGGCCGCTCGCCGCGGCGCTGGGCTATTTTTGGAAGCACGAGCGTTGGGCCCTGGCGACGTGGGTTGGCCTTGGAGCCATTTTGGTTGGCTTGGGAATCGCAGCTACGGACCGGACGAAACTCCCGACGCACTCTGATCCTGTCTAGACCTCATTTTGAAGGCCCACCCTGCCGCGATGAGGTGAAGGATGAACCCGGAGAGAGGCACCCACCTGTCTGCTTCTCGCAGCCAAAAACCCCAATAAAGCATTCCAAGGAGGGCGGACAGCCCGATCCCATTGAAGAAGAGGCCCCGCGTGGTGAGCATCCTCGGCGCAAGCATGCAAACGACGAACGGGGGAACAAGAGCCATCCACCAAGACGCCGGATGATCTCCCATGTTGAAGTGCAAGAGCGCGATCGCCATCGAGAGGACGGCGTACCCAACGATATCGGAGACCCGGATTTGATGGAGCATCTTAAAGAGTTACAGTTTGTAACTCTAAGAAGTTCCTTCTTTCTTTTTTGCTTGAGCGGACATGTGGCCGTAGCCAAGAAGTCCGAACATCACGGCGCTGAGGGCAATATTCATCATGGGCATGACCTTCTTTTCGGCGCCGGTGTAGCGATAACTCCAGAATACGAGGAGCGCGACCGTCAGCATTCCGATCGTTCGCCAAGCCATCGCCGGCTTCGTACTTGCAAGCCGACTCAGGATGATGAGAGCGAGGCCAACACCGCCTCCGACGAGAAGGGACATGGTGCTTTTTCCCATGATGAGCCCCATGATGCCGCCGAGAATATTGATCACGCCATAGGCGACTACGCACCTTTGAAGCCAGGACATTTTTTCTTTCATTTTTTAACTCATCAACTCGTTTTGAATAAGAGACTCAGCGATCTGGACGGCGTTTTGGGCCGCGCCCTTTCTTAGCTGGTCTCCGCTGATAAACATCTGAATTCCGTTGTCGCTCGAAGGGTCTTTTCGGATACGGCCCACGAGGACGTCGTCGCCTCCGCTCGCCTCGAGGGGCATAGGGAAGTGGTTGTTTTCTCTGTCGTCTACCACGCGCACTCCGGGAGCTTTGGATAGGACTTCGCGCACAGATTCGGCCGAGGGGGCCTTACCCGCGAACTCGACGGTGATGGAGATGCTGTGGGCCCGCAGAACCGGGACCCGGACACAAGTAACATTGATTCGAAGGTCGGAATCATCGAGGATCTTTCGGCATTCCTGCACCACTTTAGCCTCTTCTTCGTTAGCGCCATCTGCATCGATCGGGGTGTTGTGGCTGAAGAGGTTAAACGCATAGGGATGGGCGAAGACAACCGGCTGAGCGGGTCTGCCTTGAAGGACATCGAGAGTTTGAGATCGAAGTTCTTCCATGGCCGCCGCGCCCGCTCCACTCGCGCTTTGGTACGTACTCAAGATCAAGCGGTCGATTTTGCCTAGTTCTCGCAATGGAGCCACCCCCATCAAGGTGATAATAGCGGTGCAGTTGGGGACGCTGACAATCTTCGTGTCGCGTGACAGGGTGTTTCCGTTGATTTCGGGTACGCATAGCGGGACCGCCGAGTCCATCCTGAAGGCGCTTGAGTTATCGATGACGAACGCGCCTTGGTCTATGGCGGCCCGGGCAAACTCTTTACTCCGGCTGGCGCCAGCGGAAAAGAACGCGATCTCTACGTCCCGGAAGGCCTCCGCCGACACGGCCTCGATGGTGTGGGTCTGGCCCTGCCATTCGACGGTCTTTCCGGCGCTGCGAGGGCTTGCAAGGAGCGCAAGATTTCCTACCGGAAACTTACGCTCGGCAAAGAGTTGTAAAAATTCTGCGCCGACTGCGCCCGTAGCACCCAAAATAGCTACGGAATACTTCTTCTCCATTGCTCCTAGGTGTACCCCCACTCAGGTACAAAAATCAGCCAAGATTCATGAGAGATATCAAATCTGTTCAACGTAGTATAGATTCAGAATGAATACCATGCTCCAGCCGGAAGGGTTTCAGATGAGCTTTCGTCATTCCGTAAGTGAGGGCGAACTTGCTCATGAGTCCCTCATAGAGACGCAAGACCTCTCTTGCTACCGAGAAGTAGGCCGTCGAACGAAGCCGCTTCGCTGGCAGGTCGAGGTGGAGCAAGATCACTTTTTTGGCGTGATGAACATCGAAGGGGCGGCGCTCTGCAGAGTCAGAAATGGGGACCGAGTCCAGCCTCTGATCGGGCGCTCGATGTACGTCGGCTTGGGTCCTATTCAAATCGATTGTCTGCTGGGTCGTGGGCGACACCACCGGCTCATGTTTTCGTGGCCCGCATCGGGCACGCGCTCTCTGGCTCGATATTGGAATGAGTTTGTGACCTCGGTCAATACCTCGCACCTCGGCTTTGTCTACTGCGCGACAGATACTCTCGCCGGGGACAATTACGATCTTCTGAGTTCGACCACGCTGGGCTATCGGCCACGATCCATGTCTAAAGTTTTCGGGATGCTGTTCTCCCTTTCTGGCGAGGCATTGACGCAAGTGGATGGGCTCCGCACCGTTTTCGGCGTTCGCGACTCGTTCCCGGTGAGCTTGGCCCGGTTGATCGAGGATGTGCATCAGTCGCCGGGGAAAGATTGGGCGCTTCGCGAAGCCGCGATCTCGGCTGGGTATTCGCAGTATCACCTTTCTCGGACTTTTCGAGCCCACGTGGGAATGGGATTTCCCGCGTTTGTAGAGCAGGTGCGAACCCGACGAGCGCTCGAGGAGATTTTGCGCAGTCACGCCCCCTTGGATGAGATCGCGCTGGACGCAGGATTTGCCGGGGCTCAAAACATGCGCGACGCCTTCCGGACTGAGCTAGGCTTTTTGCCCAGTGAGGTTCGGAGCTTCCATCACGGGGCGGGTGCCATGGGACATGAAAACCCCCCAGCCTCCATGTCGGGTGCTGAGGGGAGTTGGAGCGCCTAGCGCAGGGAAGGGTTACTTCTTTCGTCGCTTGCGCAAAAGGGCGGCAACACCAGCCGAGAGGGCGAGCATTGTCCCCGGCTCAGGCACGGCGGCCACGCCGAATGGCTTGATCGCATAGCTCACTCTCATGCCATTCGACATGGTGGCTTCTCCCATGATAAAGCCAGAACTCACGCCGGTGATGTTCAAGAGTGTCATGCCCTCAGGAAGAGTCGATCCGATGGCGGACTGCAGGCTTTGCATTCCTGTATCAGGCTTCCACACAAATGGAACCTGACCCGTGAAGCTCGCGCCAGAGTACACGTCTACCATTCCGTAGATATTCCCAAGACCATCGGCGGCCATAGGAATAGAGTTCGACGAGCCCGTAGCACTGGGAGCGATATGCCCCAGGTCAATCATTCCTCCGCTCGAGGTCCAAACGAAGGCATGGTTCCCGTACGATGTCGAGTTCACAATCTTCGAGGATGTGCCGATGACACGTCCGAGGGAGTCCATGAAGAGGGCCTTGCTGTTACCCGATCCGCTGGTGGTTGTTCCTAGGCTTCCCAGGCTTTCTACCGCGCCGGAAGGACTCCATCGCGCGGCTCGTGAGCCTCGGCTGAAGCCAGCTTGGTAGATCGTGGAGAAACCGTAGATGTACCCGTCGGATCCAAGGAAGCTCGCCTCACCGGCCGCGTTGCCGTTACTTGCGGCACCTAGCGTGGCGAGAGCGGTGATACCTCCCCCCGCCTGCTCGACAAAGGCTCGGTTCCCTCGGTTAAGCCCGCCCACATAGGAGCGTGCGGTTCCGAATGCGAGACCGTTGCGAATTCCCTTGACCGTCGTTTCGCCTCTGCCCTGAGAATCTGTTCCCAGATTACCGAGATCTTTTACGCCATCGGCATCGGTGTGAACGTAGGAGAACGTTCCCCCGGTTCCTCCGGTGTTTGTGTACGAAGTGTATGTCCCGTAGAGACGTCCTTGGGTCGTCGCTGCGACAGGCTTCGAGACTCCGCCTCCGTTCAGATTGAACGAAAGTGGATTCAGGCCCTTCATCCCGCCACCGGGAGTCCACACGTACGTATTCATTCCGGTTTCAGTGTTTCCAGAATAAGTTCGATACGTGCCATAAATGCGGTTCGTCGATCCGAACGAGATTGTGCTAAACCCGAATCCAGTGGTGGAAGTCGAGAGCGTTCCAAGGTGTGTTGCGGTGCCGTTTGACCAATAGGTTGCGCGAAGGCCTTTGTCCGAACCGTTTTCGAACAGACTCGCATCTCCACACAGAGTGCTGGAATCCAGCATTCCGCCGGGTCGAGACGTCGTGTAGCCATTCGTGGCGGTGCCAAGGTGTCCGAGAGCGTTGATCCCGCTCGCCGAGGTCCACTTGTAACCCTGAAGACCGAGACTTACCCCACCCACATACTTGGTGGATTGACCGTAGATCGCACCTGTCGTGTCCGCAAATCGCGGCACTGAGAATGATTGATTGGGGTTTGCCCCCGTGCCTAAATTACCAATATTATAGAAATTGTAGTCGCCCGCGAATGCCAATGCAGTCGCTGAGCAGCCAACCAACAAAGCAAGAATTTTCATCTGCCCCTCCAATCACAGTGTATCACGAACCCCGCAAAAAACCAAGAAGTTTTTTACGAAAATGATTCGGTTTCGAGATTGAGGATTCGCGAGGCAGTTTCCATGTCCTTGTCACCTCGACCACTGAGATTTACCAGGACTCTCGTGCCAGGTTCAAACCGGCCCTTTTCGAAGAGCGGGGCGAACGCGTGGGCGCTCTCAAAGGCGGGGATGAGACCCTCCAACCGGGCGACTCTTTGGAACGCATCGAGAGCGGCTTCATCGGTCACGGCATCGTATTCGACCCTCCCCGCATCTTTGAGGAAGGAGTGTTCCGCGCCCACCCCTGGGTAGTCGAGGCCCGCCGAAACACTGTGCGTGTTCATGATCTGACCGTCTTCATCTTGCATCAGATAGCTGTAGCTTCCGTGGAGTACCCCAGGCTGGCCCGCTGAAAGCGGAGCCGCGTGCATGCCAGAGTCTAACCCATGCCCCCCCGCCTCGATGCCCAGCAACCGAACACCTGGATCGTCTACGAATCCGGCAAAGAAGCCGATTGCGTTGGATCCACCTCCGACGCAGGCGATTCCTACATCTGGAAGACAATTTTGGGATTCAAGGTATTGCGCTCTCGCCTCTTCTCCGATGATCTTTTGAAACTCTCGGACCATGAACGGGTAAGGGTGAGGGCCCGCTGCAGTTCCGATCACATAGTGGGTGTCCCTCACATGGGTGACCCAGTCTCGCATGGCCTCATTCAAAGCGTCCTTGAGGGTTTTCGTTCCGCTTGCAACGGGGTGGACCTTGGCTCCGAGCAGCTTCATCCGAAAGACGTTCAGTTGTTGCCGCGCGCAGTCCTCCTCGCCCATGTACACTTCGCATTGCAACCCAAAGAGGGCGCAAACGGTCGCGGTGGCGACTCCGTGTTGGCCCGCTCCCGTCTCGGCGATGATTCTCTTTTTTCCCATCCTACGGGCGAGCAGGCATTGCCCGACCGCATTATTGATCTTGTGCGCCCCGGTGTGGTTCAAATCTTCGCGCTTCACCATCACATGGAGGCCGGTGGTCTCAGAGATCCGCTTGGCCATGGTGACCGGAGAGGGGCGACCGACGTAGTCGCGGAGAATGTCGCGATACTCGCCCACAAAGAGGGGGTCTTGCCAAGCCTTCTCAAACTCGTTCGCAAGTTCTTGGAGTGCGGGCACAAGGGTCTCGGGGACATAACTGCCGCCAAAGGCTCCAAACCGGCCAAATGAGTCAGGGTTGCTTAGCATCAAACTCTATTATGACGCCCGGAGTTTGAACCTGACCCATGAACTCTTGCGGGTTTCTACGATGTCGTTGTACTATAAAGAAAGGAAGTTTGCATGAAGGAAGCTCCTGACAAGAAAGACATTCTCTCGTCATACGTCGAATCGAAGCGCCGAAAGGCCGAGGCCCGAGTCTGGCTCGTCTCCATCGCCGTAGCCTTGTTCCTCATCGGAGGGGTGGGTGAAGTCCTCTTTTGGAAATCCACGTTAACCTTCCAGACGGCAATGCTCAGCGTTGCGGGGCTCCTTGTGCTCGCTTTTGGGTTCCTGTACTCCTTCTTCCTCTCGGTAGTGGGTTGGACAATCGCCGATTGGGGAATTGCCGCCGGGGCCACCCGACCTTCGCCGGGCCAAGGACTTCTCGTCTTCATCAGCAGCATCATGTTTCCCTCGTTTCTCGGGTTTGTTGCGCTGAAAAATGAACTGTCTCCTGGCGTATGCCTTGTGATCGGCGGCGTCTTGTGGGCACACCTCTTTGCCCCGCTCACTGGGTACATAGGTCGATTCGTCGTTCGCTCAAAAGCTCGGGCTTCGAACCCCGATTCGGTATAAAGGAACGATGCAATACCGCTCGCTCGGTCGTACAGGCGTCCAGGTCTCTGTTGCGTGTCTTGGCACGATGACATTTGGATGGGAACCCCAAGATTGGGGAAGCCACGAAGATGACTGTTTTCCCATCGTGGACAAGGCTTTTGATCTCGGGATCAACTTCTTCGACACCGCCGATGTGTACGCGAGAGGAACAAGCGAAAAGATTTTAGGAAAGGCGCTCAAGGGCCGTCGAGAGGGAGTGGTTCTCGCGACGAAGTGCCACGGGAAGATGAGCGACACCGATCCAAACGCCTGGGGGAACTCGCGGCGGCACGTGATCGAGGCTTGCGAGGCCTCGCTGAAGCGTCTCAAGACGGATTACATTGACTTGTATCAAATCCACCGGCCCCAACCCGAGATCCCCATCGATGAGACTCTCCGGGGGATCGAAGATTTGGTTCGGGCAGGGAAGATCCGCTATGCGGGCTGCAGCACATTCGGGGCTTGGCAGGTGTGCGAGGCTCACTACGTGGCCAAAGAACTTGGTTTTGCCGGGTTTGTGACGGAGCAACCCCCGTTGAACCTGTTAGACCGCCGAGTCGAGCGAGAACTCTTGCCGTTTTGCCGAACCTATGATTACGGCGTCATCCCTTGGAGCCCTCTTGCCGGAGGCCAACTCAGCGGAAAGTATTTAGATGACAAGCCAAAGGAGGGCCGGTACGCGAAATCGGACCCGATGAAGAGAGTGAGCTACGAAAGCCGCGAAGCCATTCGCCGATTTAAGAAAATCGCGGACCGCTACGGAATCACGCTGACCCAATTGGCATTGGGATTTGTGACGAACACGCCAGGGGTCACGAGCGCGATCATTGGGGCTCGAAGCACGCGACAATTGGAAGAGGCCACGCAAGCCTGTCTGACCGAAATCACCCCGAAGATGCAAGAGCAAATCGATCGAGTGCTCGCACCCGGCGAGTACATCGTCAGCTACTATACGGCGAAATTTGGCCCAAATACGAAGCCAAACGTGTAAGCATTAGTCAAGCTCAAGGTCGCGAAATCTCCGGTGGCTATCCGGGAATTTCGCGGCCAACTTTTCGTAAGCGATGTTGACACGTCGCTGAAGCGAAGACGCCTCTTGTTGCTCCACCGTGCCCGCAGGAAACCGAGTGGGGTCTGCGCGCTTGTTCAGCCTCTCGTAGGCCGCACGAATGACATCGAAGCTCGATCCTTCGGCGACTCCCAAGATTTGGTAGGCCAGCCGGATCTGATCTTCTTCTGAGGCGATTTGGTCCGAGGACGCAGGCGTGGGAGGGGAAGTAGGACGTGGAGAGTTTCCACTCGCCGCTCGTCTCGCCTGGTAGCCGGGGTCTAAAGACTCTTGAAGTTCGTGCCAGGCGTCCGACTCCTCGATGCCCTTGACCCGCTCCCATTCTCGATTGACATAGGCACGTAAAAGGTCGTAAGTTCTTCGCATTTCGCTCATCTCGTCAGGGTTTGAACACAAAACTCACGGAAAGATCTTTCCATGAGCCGCGCTCGAATCTCACGAACGACCGAACGCTCATGGATTGCGCAAGCTTCAGTTCAGATTCTACGCGATAAAGGTCTTTTCGAGCCCGCCACTCGCGGGTCCAACCTACGGTCGTGGTCAAATTTTGCTCCTGGTTGGCCATTCGCAGACTCACGTCGGAGATATCCATGGCTTTGTCCGTAGTCTGATGCCCATCTCGCAAGGCGAGGAGTTCGCCCGCGACTTTGAGAGGCCCTTTGGAACCGTTCGCGTGCAAGAGAACCGCGCGGCGGTAGCCATGGCCGGGCCCGGGGCTACTTTGAGGGTCGCGCATCGTCGCGAGGCTCGTTCCTGTGGCTCCCAAATAGTGGCCAGCCGCAATTCCAATCCCGAATTGTCCGCCCACAGAAATCATCGCGCCGCGTTGGCGTTTAGAGCCAGAATCCATCACTGCCAGTTTGATCGGAGTCTTGGACCCTCGGGGAAAGACATCGTAGCGGGCGGCCACGGCCGATTCTCGGAGCAAATTTTGGTTCCCCAGGGGAAGATATTGTTTGCCAAGTCTCCAGGTTCCTGGGTCCTCGATATAGGCCTCGTCGAGGTCACTTTGGTCCAGATCGCCGGGAATTCGTTGCAATCTTTGCTTAACCTCCAGATAGTATCCACGGTCTAGGGAAACACCGACCCCCACGTAGCTGATGCGTCCTAATCCGTCAAACCACCGGACACGATTCTTAAACCCCGTCTCCGAGGTGTAGGTCGGGTGGATGTCGACCTTGTACGTGATGTCAGGGTTTTGCGCCGAGGCCAATGCGGGCAAGAGCAAGACACCCAGGGTCAGCTTCCTCACGCCAGAAACTCCTCGCGTTTCACAGTGGATTGTTCAGAGTTCGACAGATTTCGAAGGGAAACGATCCCTTGAGCGACCTCATCTTCGCCGAGGATGACGGCGAAGCGAGCCCGGCGCCGGTCCGCCGCCTTCATCTGCGCCTTCATGCTTTTGCCGTCGAGGTCGTATTCCACTTGGTGGCCTTTTTGGCGAAGGGTCCGAGCGAGTTGAGCGGCTTCATCTCGTTGCCCCTCGGCTGCCGCCACGACGTAATAGTCAATTGCAGGCGGAGCCGGCAGGAGTCCCAGCGATTCCATGACGATAAGAGCCCGTTCGATTCCCGCGCCAAAGCCCACTGCAGGCATCGACGGACCTCCGATTTCTTTCACCAAATTGTCGTATCTCCCGCCTCCGCAGAGGGTGCTTTGGGCGCCAAGCTCAGTGCTGTGGATCTCGAAAACCGTATCCGTGTAATAGTCCAGTCCGCGCACGATGCCGGGGTCCACTTCGTATGTCACGCCCGCTTTTTCAAGCTCCGCGAGTACCTGGTCGAAGTGCGCTCGACTCGAATCCTCCAGATAGTCCAGGACCGGGACCAGGCCCTGGAGTGCCTCCAGAAGGGCAGGATCTTTGGTATCGAGCAGGCGCAAGGGATTGCGTTCGACTCTCTCCCGATCTTCGGCAGGCTTGTCCGCGAAGAAACTCTTCACATGATTGAGGATCGCCTCGCGAAATCTTTCCCGGGTCTCGGTTCGACCGATACAATTGACTCTCACGGTGAGGCCGTCAAGCCCAAGCGCGCGATACGTCGTAAAGGCAAGCTCCATGATCTCAACATCTGCCAGAGGCGATGCAGAACCAATCAGTTCGGCTCCGAACTGGTGAGCTTGGCGATATCGACCCTTTTGCGGGCGCTCGTACCGAAAGATCTCAGTGAAATAGGCAAAGCGAGCGGTGGCCCCTTGCATACACAAATTGTGTTGGAGCATCGCCCGCACGACGGGGGCTGTGCCCTCGGGTTTGAGCGTGCAAGACCGATCTCCCTTGTCCATGAAGCTGTACATCTGCTTGGTCACGATCTCGCTCGTATCCCCGCTTGTCCGGACAAACAGATCGGTGTCCTCGAAGATGGGTGTGCGAATCTCGTCGTAAGAGAACGTCCGGTGAACTCGTCTGTAGGTCTCCTCTAGATGCAACCAGGCATGGCTCAAAAACTCCTTGCCTTCGAGAGCAGAGGAGTAAGGGAGGATGTCATGGGTGCCACGAGGAGATTGGTAGGGCATATCTGACCCCTATTGTGGCACCCCTAGAGAGGACCGCACTCTACGACTAGGACTCTCGCACCAGTGTGCCCTCGGCACACGCTCTCAACCCTTGTCCAAGAAGGTGCGCCCATCCGCCCGAGTACGACTCGGCAATCTCTTCTGAGATGTTTCCCGCCATGTCGTGCGTGAGGTGCAATGTGGTGCCGCCCTCCGCGTCTTCAAGCTCGAAGCGCATTGTGTTGTAGATCGCGTCCTTCATGCCCATGGGGCCGCTCATTCGGAGTTCTTTGCATTCATCGACAAAGGTGACCGTGGCATAGAGGGCCTCCCCGGTCGAGAACGTCTCGCGAAATGCTCCCCCAGCACGGGCATCTAAAGTGACGACCCCGTTTTGGAAAGAGTGGCTCCACCAGGTTCCCACGTCCGCAATCAAAGTCGACCAAACCTTGGCTCGGTCCGCCTTGATGTCAATCTTTTGCTCGATTCTGTGTTCTTTCATCGTTGTCTCGCTCCGCGATTCCGTTTGCGCCTTGAGGGCAATCAGTTTGCCCGCCCAATTGGATTCGTAAGGTTTGACGTAATGCTCGTAGATCTCCCGAAGGGGCACGGCGTTGAGGTAGTTCCAGCGGCGCTGTCCTTCTTTCTTGGTCACAACTAGCCCAGATCGCTCGAGAATGCCCAAATGCTTCATCACGGCAAACCTTGAGAGCGGCAACGCCGCTTCGCAGAGTTCACTCGTTGTTTTTCTCCCTCCTCGCAATTGGTTGAGAAGTTCTCTCCGCGTGGGGTCTCCAAGCGCCTTCCAGATCAGATCCTGAGTCATTACGTGACCATATGGTAACATAAATATTCACCGAAGGCAAGTCTTCGCGACACTTTAAGCAAAAAATTTTCGTATCTGGTTGCTGAACACAGTGCCCATGCCTAAGTCTTTTGCAAATCTCTCTCAACGCACCCAGGTGAAGCACATGCGAGACTACGCGTGTGCGTTTCTGCTCCGTTGGGGCATCCAGCCTGATCGGCTTCGATTGTTGAATCACGGATTCAATACGGCGTTCTCAGTAGAGGTCGGGGCCGAGAAATACGCCCTGCGTATCAACGTCAATTCGCTCCATAGCGAACCCGAGATTTGGGCGGAAGCAGAGTGGCTGGAGCATCTGAGGCAGCGGAGCGATCTGTTTGTTCCCCGGGTGATAAAGTCCAGTTCTGGGGCCGAAGTAGAGTTTCAAGATTGGGGCGGGGGACCGCGCCCCCTCGCTGCGATCCTTTTCGAGTGGCTCGAAGGGCCGTTGCTCGACGAGCGTGAGAATGTGCCGGCGCTGAGGGCGCTTGGTCAAGCCACCCGGAAACTCCATGAAAACGCCTTGACGGTGAAGTTTTCTCCGAGGGCATCGCTCAAGGTGCTCCAGGATTGCATGGTGGGCGAATCTCCGGAGCCGATTTGGGAGACCAAGGCAGAAAAGGGGCTGTATATCGAGGTCATGGATGAGGCAAACGCGGTGATCTCGCGGCTCGCGAAGGATCCTGCTCGCCCGATCCACTATGACCTGCACATGTCAAATCTAAAATGGCACAAGAATCGGCTTTCCATTTTTGATTTTGATGATTGCCTGTTGGGTTGGCCCGTCCTCGATCCGGCGGTGACGATGTGGTACCTGCGGTCTTGTCAAGATGCGGCAGAACTCGAGGCCGCTTATTGGGAGGGCCTTCAAGAGGACCCTGGCTCGATGGGAGTTTCGGTCCGAGAGTTTGAAGCACTCGTGGCGGCGCGTAGCGTCCTCCTCGCCCAAGCGGTGGTGGTGGCCACGACGCCGGACCTTCGCGCCATCATGCCTCGGTACATCGAAAACACGAACAAACGCCTTGCCCATTT
>CAZBXR010000035.1:0-23861 GCA_964496145.1 uncultured Chthonomonas sp.
CCCCTAAAACCCTTTTCGCCCCTTCTAACCCCGTTTAACTACCGACGGTCGGCTCATCATCGAAGGGATCCATCTCGATAGGGGGTCCTGAATAGGGGATACCGCCCCCGAGGACGGTTTCGACATCCATCGGATCGAGCAAGACCTCGCGGGGTCGGGGGCCGTCCCGTGGACCCACGATTCCTCGCTCCTCCATCATGTCAAGGAGACGCGAGGCTCGCTGGAACCCGATGCTGAATTTTCGCTGGATCATCGAGGTCGAGGCCTGACCGCGTTCGACGACCCATCGCACCGTGTCTTCCCACAGAGCATCAGTGTCTTCTTCAGCAATCTGCCGTTCCTTGTCCGCAATCGCCACAGCGATCGGGTTGAGGACGTAGTGCGGTTTCTCCTGAGCCTTCCAGTGGTTGCAAATATCTTCGATCTCTTTTTCCGAGACGTAGCAACCTTGAATCCGCGTGGGCTTGGTCGCATCGATCGGTAAGAAGAGCATGTCGCCCTTGCCGACGAGCTTCTCGGCGCCGCCTTGGTCCAAGATGGTGCGCGAATCGATTTGGGAAGAAACCGCAAACGCCATTCGCGACGGAATGTTGGCCTTGATGAGACCGGTGATAACATCGACACTCGGTCTTTGGGTGGCGATCACCAGGTGAATCCCTACGGCGCGGGCCAACTGAGCCAGTCGGACAATGCTGGTCTCCACTTCGGCGCTCGCCTGAATCATCAGGTCCGCCAACTCGTCGATGACGACGACGATGTAGGGCAGTCGCTCGGCAAAGCTGGCCTTTTCGTTCCAGCCGTCGATGTTCCGCACGCCCCGTTCAGATAGCAAATCGTAGCGGATGTCCATCTCGCGCCACACCGCGCGCAAGACCCCCGGAGCTTCCTTCACATCCTTCACCACGGGGCACATCAGGTGAGGAATCCCATCGAACAGCGAGAGTTCCACTCTCTTGGGGTCGATCATCACAAACCGAAGGTCCTTCGGCGTATTTCGCATCAGGAGACTCGTGATGATGGTGGCGAGCCCAATCGACTTCCCAGAGTTGGTCGCGCCTCCGATGAGGAGGTGAGGCATCTTGGTCAGGTCGGTGTATCGGTTCTGGCCGCTGACATCCTGGCCCAGTCCCACAATGAGCCGCCGTGGCTCATCCATAAACTGCTTTGTCTCCGAGAGTTCGCGAAGCGTCACGACCGCAGACTTCGAATTTGGAACTTCGACGCCGATGGCGTTTTTGCCCGGAATGGGAGCCTCGACCCGCACGTGGCTGGCAGCCAAACTCATCGCGATATTGTCGGCGAGGGCGGTGATTCGTCCCACCCGGATTCCTGGCCCGAGCTGAACTTCGTAACGTGTAATAGTTGGTCCGGTCGCGATCTCGACGACATTGGCCTCGATTCCAAACTCCTCCAGAGTGCGCTCCAGAGTCGAGATATTGACCTGCATCTCTTCTGCGGGGCGAATCACCCGCGTCGCGGGTTCGCGGAGCAGAGTCATGGGCGGGAGTTCGTACCCTTCCTTGCTCGACGCTGTCTCCAACTGGATGGTTTCCATCTGTTGGGTATCGCGCAGAACAGGCTTGGGCTTTGCCCGGCCGGGAGGCACCCGCGTGGCGAGAGGATCGGAATCCTCTTCCTTCTCCGAGCGAGCCACGGGCTCTTGTTGCATCCGGACAAGCGCTTCTCGAAGAGCCGACTTTTTGTCTCGGGCAACGAGAGTTTTGGTCTCCTTGTCCTCGACCATCATCTCGCGAGGAGTGACCACCGGCCGCGGTCGGCGCATGCTCGAGAGCACCTCGTGAATCGGTTTGTTGGAAGCAACGACAAAACCGATGAGCCCGATCGCCCCAATTCCAACCCACCATGCATTCCCTAAAAGTGTATGAGTCGCCCAGCCGACGACGGCCCCTACGTAGCCTCCGCCGGCAACCACCACCGTAGGATCGAAAAAGTCGCCGTTTCGGGCTTTTGCTAATCCGCCAAGAATGGCGGCGACGATAAGGCAGCCACCCCAAGCGATTTGGCCCGGGTCGATGATGGAATTGCGGCGCAGAGCGCTGACTCCCAGAGAGGCCAGCAAAATTGGACCCAGAAAGCTCCCGCGACCGAGGAAGGAGCGAAGGGCTTCGGAGAGGCTTTCGCCAAGCACCCCTGTTTTGCCCGCAACGAGCCCCACCGTGAGTAGAGCTGCCAGCGACAGCAACAGAATCCCCGCGACATCAGAGTGTCGGTGCGTGGTGGTTGCTACCCGAGCCGCCGGAGCGGGACTACGTTTCCTTGAAACTTGCCGTTTCTTCGACGGCATCCGTGCAAAATCTCCTTAAGAATCAGCTCCATCCGTGGGGCTTTGAAGGCATTATACGCCGGATTTCACAAATTAGGTAGGAATTCAATCTGCACGGGTTGGTTGGCGATCTCGCCGAGGAGAGCTTGCAGGCGGGCTTTCGCCTCTTCATCGGCTTCTTTCAAGATCCCTTTTTGCTCCGAGGCGGCTCGATACTCCCGCCGAGCTTGCTCCACGCCTCGCGCCGAGAGGTTGTCGTCGTTCCAGAACATCCCCGGCTTGCGATGAACGACCCATGCCTTTGCCTCAACTCCCATAATCTGCGACGAGGGAATCTGAACAACGTAGGCGTGAGCCTCTCGAGTGATTTTGGCCTTGCTCAAATCGACCCCCGCCTCAACATATCCTTGGGTGCGAATGAGGCCAGTGTTTCGGGTCGAAGCCGTGACGAGGGAAGCCGCGCCGGGCACATACCGAGCCCAGTCCTGCGGCTCCCGATGCGACTCGACTTCGAGGATTCTGGAGAATTCGTGGCGAGCGGTCCGCAATTGACCCAACTTCTTGGTAGCTTCAAGGAGCAGTGGAGTCTGTACCACATCGCTCGAAGAGCGACTTCCTCCCGAAAGGAGTTGAACACCTGCCCAGCCACCCACGAAGAGGGCGAGTCCAGACAAGAGGATCCGAAGCTTTGGTCTCATATTCAGTAAGACCCCATCCCCGGCCCATCAGTTCCTGGATAGGACTTTCGGTAACTGGTACTCTCGCTGCGCATGCGCCTGAAGTACCCAGTTGTGTTAGCCTCTGCGTCTCCGCGACGAGTGGATCTCTTGTCGCAGATCGTCGACGAATTCACGGTGGACCCCGCGCATATTGATGAAGATGCGCTTACGGTGGAAGACCCGTTTCTCACCGCAAAGTCTCTCGCCCGAGAAAAGGCGTTTGCCGTGTTCGTGCGGCACCCGGACAGCATCGTCATTGGGGGCGATACCGTGGTTGCCGTCGAAACCCCCGAGGGTTGGAAACAGTTCGGCAAGCCCAAAGATGCCGCGCATGCGGTGGAAATTCTAACGGAACTGCAAGGTCGAACCCATGTCGTCATCACAGGTATCGCGATCCGCCACCCAAAAGGGCTCATTGTCTTCGCGGACGAGAACAAGGTCACCTTCTCTCCTCTCTCGCAAGAGGATATTGAGGCGTATGTGGCGACGGGAGACCCCTTAGACAAAGCCGGAGCTTATGGAATCCAGGGCATGGCGGGAGGTTTCCTCCAGCGGCTCGAAGGGTCGATCGAAAGCGTGATGGGGTTGCCCGTTGAGGCACTTTCGCAAGCGCTCAAGGATGCTCATTAGCTGGAATTGAGTATACTTATTGTTTCATCGGGTGGCTCTCTGTTGCCTCACGCGGGGTAACCGACCAATCCAGATTCGCCCATAGGGAGCATTTCACATTGAATACGCGCAAGTACGAAGCACTTTATATCGTTTCCCCCACATTGACTGATGCCGAAGTCCAGGCCATCGCCGACCGCTATAAGGGCGTCGTCGAAGCTCAAGGTGGCACCGTAGAGTCGGCAGGCAAGTGGGAAAAACGCAAACTCGCCTACGAAGTAAATGGCCTGAAAGAAGGCAACTACATCCTCATGAATTTCGAAGCCGGATCGCAAGTTCCAGCCGAATTGGGTCGCCAAATGCGAAACCATGATGAAGTGGTTCGCCACCGAATCTTCCTCGTAGAAGCCTAAGATCATGATCAATCGTGTTGTCCTCGTTGGCCGTCTCGTCCGAGACCCCGAACTGCGAACCACCACCGGCGGAAAGAGCGTGGTCGATTTTTCGATCGCGGTAAACAAGCGCTTTAAGCCGACGGACGGATCGCCCGACGCTGACTTCTTCCGAGTCTCGGCTTGGGACAAGACAGCCGAGTACGTCGCCAACTACCTTTCGAAGGGTCGATTGGTCGCCGTCGATGGCCGTCTGCAGTCCAGAAAGTACACCGCAAGCGACGGTTCCAACCGCGAAGTGGTGGAAATCACCGCGGAGAGCGTCCAGGGTCTTGATCGACCTCGCGACGACGCGGGTGGAGGCGGTGCCCCAGCGGGTGCAGCCGTCACGTCTGCCGCGCCAAACGCCGACGAATTCGATCCGTTTGCCGACGAGTGATTCGTCCGCATACGAGATCTCGTTGACTCATTGAGGATGCCTTTCGGCATCCTCAATTTGCTTTTTTGCTACCTGGTACCCTTACGAGACCGATGGCAAGCCAGCTTGATGATTCAACGTACGTTCTAAGAAACGACCCCAAAGAGATGTATCGTCTCACCTGCGAGTTTCCCGCGCAGGTTCGCCGAGCGTGGGAAATCGCTCAGAAGGCGTCCCTTCCTTCCTGGTCTGCTACGCCCGATCTAGTTGTCCTCACCGGCCTCGGAGGGTCGGCCGTGGGCGGAGACTTTGTGAAGTCGCTGTTCGAAGCCTACGGAAAGGTCCCTTTCCTCGTCAATCGCGACTACCATTTGCCTAGCTTTGTCCGCCAAGGCGCCATCGTCTTCGCCAGTAGCTATAGCGGGAACACCGAGGAGACCCTGAGCGCCTACAACGAGGCGAAGCTCGCCGGAGCCAACATCTTTTGCGTCACAAGCGGGGGCAAGCTTGCCGGACTCGCTGGACAAGATGGTTTTCCCCTCATCACGATTCCGGGCGGTCAACCGCCTCGAACTGCGCTTGGCTTTAATCTCATCCCGGTCATTTACGCGTGTGAAAAGCTTGGCCTGATCCCCGCACAAGATTATGAAGGCCTCATCAAGCACCTCGAGGCAGGTGTGGCGAAGTGGGGCATCGACGTGCCCGAGGAAGAAAATATTGCGAAGCAGATTGCCCGAAAGCTGCATGGGAAGGTCGGAACGATTTATGGTCTCGGCAGTTGGCAGGGCATCGTCGCCAACCGATGGAAGGGCCAGATCAATGAAAACTCCAAGAACATGATTTTCGCGAACACGTTCCCCGAGCTCAACCATAACGAGATTCTTGGGTGGGTGAAGAGCGATGAACAAGGCGTGAATTCTTGGTTCAATATCATCCTGCGCGACGGCACGGAATCGGCGAAGATGAACAAGCGTGCCGAGGTGACCACTCAACTCATCGCTGGCGTCACTGAATCGGTCAGCGTGGTTGCAGAAGGGAAAACCCTTTTGGACCGCATGCTCAGCGTGACGCTCCTGGGCGATTTTGTGAGCCTGTACCTCGCGGCGCTAAATAATGTCGATCCTGAAAATATTGATCACATCAATACGTTGAAAACCGAGCTCTCTCAGATTCCATAAGTGGCCCTAGGGCCAAGGCTAAAAACGAAGATCGGCCAGCGAGAATTCGCTGGCCGATCTTTTTGTCTTGAGGGATTCTTACTTTTTCAACAGATCTCGAATCTCGGCGAGGAGTTCGACATCGGTCGGGCCCGCGGGTGCAGCTTCTGCAACCGGCGCAGGCTTGCGCATCTTGTTCACTGCCTTTACCAGAAGAAAGACACAGAAGGCCAAGATGAGGAACGACACAACCGCGTTCAAGAAGTTTCCGATCATGACCGGCCCCAACTTTATGGCCTTGAAGTCAGGTTGTCCACCGATGGCGCCAAGAGCAGGGTTGATAACATCTTCGACAAGCGAGGATACGATCTTGCCAAAGGCCCCTCCGATAATCACAGCCACGGCAAGGTCCATGACATTGCCTTTATTGATAAAATCCTTAAACTCTGATACTAAACTCATGTATTTGCTCCACCGCAAGCCGGCTTACTGCCCGGGACGTGCGACTCAGGCAAAAAGATGCTTGGTTGCCGATTTGTGGGGACACCTTAGCCGAGATAGAAGCCATTTTCTGGCGCATTTTTCGTGGATTCTTCGATTTGCTCCTTGTATATTCTCTCCTCGACCTCCAAAATGGCGATCTCCCACAGGCGAGTCCTCGCCGCCGGGGCGTGCTTGCCTAGGAAGTCATCGTCGGAATGATCACCGAGAAGGCGAACTTGACGCTTCAGTCGTCGGTTGGTCTTCTCGGCATGATCGCGCAGGAAGTTCCAACTCACAATATTCCAGAACGCGGGGAAGCGTTCGTCTAGTCCCTTGAACTTCTGATTGACGAGAACCATCCGAAATTTCAGATAGAGTTCGCTCTGAAAGTCTTCTTTCTCCTCGCGAGAACCTGGCCATTGGCATCGACGCTTTTCTGTGACCTCGCTGCACATGCTCCACAGGGTTTGGATAGCCTCCTGATCGCCTGCATACGCTTTTGCGACAATGGGCCCGACCTCTGAACTCATGCTTCACCTCCTTGTTTTGTTTCGCGGGAGA
The DNA here is from genome assembly GCA_964496145.1 of uncultured Chthonomonas sp. GTDB lineage: Bacteria > Armatimonadota > Fimbriimonadia > Fimbriimonadales > Fimbriimonadaceae > UBA2391. The sequence continues at coordinate 6,624 of CAZBXR010000035.1, forward strand.
CCCCCAACGACTGAAGCCAGTCCATCGCGGCCGCGACGGCGGATCGAGTGTGAGTCGCCCCGGCAAGCCACTGCCACTGACAGTCTTGAATGAAATTTGTCCAAAGGGCCAGCCACTCTTCGTGGGGAGCTTGCCAAACGATCAGGGTTCCCTCGGGATACCGAATTCGAAATTCGGTGGTGCGGACCGGACTTTCACCGGTGATGTCTAGTTGAATTGGGTCCACAATACTTTCCTTCCGCCCTCCAATGAGAGCAGTAAGAATATTGTATCACACTTTTCTTGATACTGTCAATAATTATTGTAAATTATGTCGGAGGCCACTCGGATACTCGAGCGTCATGGTGCCTCCATGCTCGATTCGACGAATGATCATCACGGCCACGCCTTTGATGACCCACTTCACCCCGCCATCAAGCGGCATCCGATCATAGTCGGGGTTGATCGGAACCAGTTCTCGCCCGCGCCACACCTTGCAAGTATCCTCGCCCTCATCGGAGTAGGCGTGTACGACATGGCCGGGGGCAGGGCGGCAGTCTTCGAAAACCACGATGTCCCCGGGAAGGATCGTAGGCTCCATGCTATATCCTTGAATCACCCGGCCCCACCGGTTGTGATGGCTTCCCCAGTCCTTGATCTCAAGGAAGTCGGCGTCTCCTTCAAAACTTCCTGGGCTGCCGGCAGTCATGCCCCCATACACAGGAATAAACTTGGTGCCGGTTCGGTAGAGCGAGACAGCCTTTCCCCGAGAAGACTTTGGCTCTTCCGTCAGGCTCTGTCGAAGAATGGATTCCATCTCGGCCCAGATGGACTCTTGTCGGGGACGATTCTTGCCCGTCAACCAGTTATGGACCTTTTGCGGGCTTTCACCGATCTGTTGGGCGAGCCACCGCACCGATCTCCCGCTCGAATTGAGGAGGTCTTGGATGATCTTGATGAAGTGTTCTTGACGGTCGTCCATGAAATATATTGATAGTATATCGCAAAATGCAAAAATTGTCAAGAAAAAGCCCTTGGTCCCGTTTGAAGAGGAGACCAAGGGCTTGTTTGCCGGTCAGGAGTTTGCTTACGCAGCCAATCGCAGGCTTGGATTGCTTTGTTGGGCTTCCGAGTTCACCTTGAACTGCGAAACCACTTCTTGGAGGGCTCTCGCCGAGTCATTGAGTCGCTCGGTAGCCTCGGCCACTTCCACCATTCGCGCTGATTGAGCGTCGACGCTCGCGGTGACTTCTCCAGCCGATGCCGCCATCTCTTCCGTCATCGCGCTCAGCTCTTGGGCTGCCGCGGCAGTGTTTTGGCTGATATCGGAAACATGGGTCACCGATTCAGAGACCGAGTCGGCTTGGGTGGCCATAGCCTCCACGAGTGCCTCGTTCTCTTGGGCAAGAGTTTTCACTTGCTCGATTGTCTCGAGAATCTGCTCATAGCTCGCCGAGATTTCTTGGCTTTGCTTGGCACCCTTGTCGACTTCGGTGACGGTCAGTTCCATCGAAGTGACGGCCTGCTCAACTCCTTCTCGAACTCGTTCGATGAGCCCTGCGATTTCTTTCGTCGCATGGCTGGCTCGCTCGGCCAGTCGTCGAACTTCGTCGGCGACAACGGCAAATCCTCGGCCATGTTCGCCTGCTCTCGCGGCCTCAATCGCCGCGTTCAAGGCAAGCAGGTTGGTTTGCTCTGCAATCTCTTCGATGGTGCCGACGATCGCGCCGATCTCTTCTTGCTTCTTTCCGAGGTCGCGGACGGAAGTCATTCCGTTTTGAACCTGAGATTGAATTCGAGTAAGACTCGTGACGGTCGATTCGAAAGCCACGCCACCTTCTTTTGCGGCGGTCGCGGCGGCCTGGGTCGCCGTTTGCTGAGCCTGGGTCGCTTCTTGAACCGAAGAAATCGCTTGACCCAGATTCACGACTGCGTCGGCAACGTCTCCCGCGTAAGCGGCAAGCTGTTCGTTCGATGCAGCAATCTTTTGGGTTGTTTGCGCCGATTCATCGGTCGCGACAGAAACCTGTTCGATCGTGTTTGTGATTTCGCTCGCCGAGTTTACGGCCACGTTCACACCTTCTGCCACCATGTTTGCGGCGAGTTCAGTGTCTGTAGCCCCTCGTTGAAGGGTTCGAACAAGACCATTCAGGTCTTCGATCATCTTGTTCAGAGACGTTCGGAGTTGATCTTGGCCTGAGTGGGGCTCGACGTTGACCGTTAAATCGCCTCCAGCCACTCGGTCAAGGGCGTTTGCCGACTCGACGAGGTAGGTTTTCATCTCGCGGAAGCTGTTCGCAAGATCGCCTACCTCATCTCGTGAGGAGTAATCGACTTGTGAGGAGAGGTCTCCGGTAGAAATCGATTGAGCGACGCCAGCAATGGAGGAAATCGGTCGTGTTATGGATCGCGAGACTGCGAATCCTACACCAAGGCTAAGCACGAGGCCAAGGCCGACGAGCATCATCATGTTGTTTCGGCTCGTGTTGTAGGCGGCAAGGCCAGCTTTCGAGAGATCGGTCGCCTCCTTGATGTCATTTTCCATCAAGAGGGAGACTTCGCCCGTGAACGGGTCGATCGCCGGATACAAGTCATGAATGGTAAATGAGGCGAGGGCTTTCTGGTCACCCGACTTGAGGATATTGAGGAGTTTGGTGGTCGCTGCTTCTGCGGGGGCTCTTAAAGACTCCGCCTTTGCGAACATATCCTTTTCGTCTTGGTGATCAAGACTCTTTTCATACTCATTCCAACTTTTTGTGATGGTGGACTGGACGTCTTGAATACCCTTGATGGCTTCATCGTAAGTCATGTTCCCGTTTCGAGCCTTGTGGCTTGCATCCACGATGCTCACGGCGTACCCGTCCGAGACTTTCTTGAGAAGGCTCATGGGGGTCACGGTGTCGGCTTGGACTGTGTCGAGAGCCTCACTGCTCTTCTGCATTGAGTTCAAACCCTGCACGGAGACAAAAACGAGGAGGGAGAGCGTGACGCCATACCCCAGGGCCATCTTTTGGCCTATCTTCAGGTTAAAAAACCACTTCATAACTTTGTTGACCTTGGCAAATCTTCCGGCGCATTCACGCATGAGGCACAAACGAGCCAAGATTAAGTATCGGTGGAACCCGTACTTTCCGTAGGATGAGGCCAATAAAAAAAGCAGGGTGACCCGGCTTGGGGTCACCCTGCTTTCCAACGTTTGGCGAAACTTATTCTCCGGAGAGTCTTCGGCCCTCAACATCATTCTTTTGGATAAAGCTCTTCCAATTCTCGGGAACATCCGTATCCACGAAGATCGCGGTAACGGGGCATTCTGCCTCACAAAGACCGCAATCAATGCATTGGTCGGGGTGGATGTAAACCATGTCATCCCCCTCGTAAATACAATCGACCGGGCAGACGGTCATGCAAGACTTATCCTTGACTCCAATGCAGGGCTCTGTAACTACGTAGGGCATAATTTCTTTCGATTCCTCGCGCGGACAAGTTTCCGCACGCACCCCCTATTTTACGTGATTCCGAGAATGGGGTGTGGCCGTGGGGCCCAATTGGCGAACCAACCGCAAGAAATTAGCGTAAGTAGAGAGGAAACCGGAGTACACTTAAATCATGGCGATAACCCTTTCTAGCCGAGCTGCCACGGAACTCAAAGATCTGATGGCGAGCCAAGAAAAATCCGACGCGGCCCTGCGAGTATGGGTTGCGGGTGGGGGATGTAGCGGCCTCTCTTACGGAATGGCCCTCGATGACAATCCTCCCGAAGATGGCGACCAAACCTTTGAGCAGGATGGAGTCAAGATCTTGATCGATCCTATGAGCCTTCAGTATATGGAGGGAGCCACCGTGGACTATGTGGATGACAACCTCGGTGGAGGATTTAAGATCGACAATCCAAACGCCGTCAGCTCCTGTGGTTGCGGTTCCAGCTTCAAGACCGAAGATGGACAAGCCCCGGCCGGTGGCGGTGGCGGATGCGGATCGTGCGCACACGGTCGCTGATCGAACCCCGTTAAGAAATGAAAAGACCCTATCCGATGTGGATAGGGTCTTTTCTTGTTCTTTGGATTGGATCTTAGCTAGCGATGCTGAGGTGATCCTGGGTTGCGAACGCGTCGTGGATATAGTGAACCAAGCGCATCCGCTCCTCAGACTTTCCGGGGAGGAACCGAACTCCAACAGAGTGGAGTCCTGTGTGTGGAATTTTGGTGCAGTACCGAACCTCGACAGCGGTTGTAATCGGATTGTCTCCGCCCTGACCAATCTGCATCAGAAACTCATCTCCAGATTCAAGGGGGACACGAGTACGGAGTTGGAGCCCCCCCCAGGCTGATGTCAACGATGACGGCCGGTAGTGGATCGTCCAATGCCGAGGACATAAGCAGCGCATATTCGAGAGTTTCGAATCGGCTAAATCTTCTGATATCGCTTTCTGACATGGTGCTAGTCTCTCGCTGGGTCGAAATATCCTTTATGGGATGGATCGTCCTTTCGGTAGGATTAATAACGGCACGTCTGTTGTAAAACTAGAGGTCCCATTCCCCGTCGCATTACGAGTTTCGTCAACGTTTGTGCGAGAAAAGGGTTCCACCGACAAGAATTCGGGCCGAGTGGTTCTTTCCACCCGGCCCGAACTTAGCTTGTCAGAAGAATTACTGGCTTACTTTTGCTTTTCGATGAGAACGTGCTTGGTTTTGGTATCGACTTCAACCTTCACGTCCAGCGCTCGTGCCACAAATGTCAGAGGAACGATCGTTCGGTTGCGTCGCAAGAACGCCTTGTTGCCCATGTCAACGGCCTTGCCATTCAACAGAGCTTTGGTATTACCGATCGTCAGTTGGACATCCTTGCCAGGAAGAAACGCATTGACCTGCTTGTGAGCGTGATCCCACTTCACCTTGCCGCCTGCCTTTTCGTACAGGTGGCGGAACGGCGTGAGAGCGATTCCTTGCTCAATCCATGGCTGAACGTCAAACTTCACCATTTGCCCGCTCATGAAGATCGAGTAGCTTCCCGTCATGGGGAGGCGAGTATTCGCACCTAGAGTCAACTTGGTCACTGCGCCGCTGACTTGTTGAACCGGGATCGCAACCTTTGGAGTCTTTGAGACCTTGGTGGCGACGGGTGCCTTGGGTGTCACAGCGATCTTCTTCACTTGGGGAGTCGCGCCTGTCTTCACGGCCGGTGTCGAAACCTTTGCCGAAGGAGCGAGCCTCTTGCCAGTGGGCAACATCGTCTTCTGTCCGGATTGAACCGAAGGAAGCGACTGCATCTTGTTAAACTTCAGGCCGCTCTGCTTTCCTTGTGCGATGGCGACAATGGTCGTCGCGCTCAGCGCGCCAGGAACAGGAGGTCGAGAGGGAAGCGAGGTGATCGACTTGGTCGCGGCAGCTCCCTTGAGGGCGGTCGCGGTCGAAGGGTTGCTCACGGTCGGGGTGGAAACCTTCGAGGTGGAGACTGCAGGAACACGATCAGTTCTTCCGCCCGGATTGTTTACATAAACTTTGATTTTTCGAGTCTTGTATGTATTGTTCGACTCGTCGACGACCCACGCTTGCACCTCGTGCCAGCCGTTTTCGATACCCGTGGTATCCCAAATGTAGCTGTAGGGGGGGAAGTTCTTCAGGGCCTTCCACTGCTCGTCAACAAAGAAGCTGACGTACATGTCTTTCAGGTCCTTATTGACTCCGAGTGTGAGCTCAACCGCGCCTCGGACCTTATCTCCAGCTTTCAGACCCTTTAGATAGGCAACTGGATTTCGGTCGCCGTCCACGTGGAGACTCGATTTCTTCGTGAGGAGAAGCGTTCCGACCGAGTCGTAGACGAACACTTCGACCTGGTTTTCACCCTCGAGCATGCTGTCGAGATCAAGGCTGAAGTTCACTTCACCTTCCAGGGCGCCTCCCTCGACGGTCTTCGTGCTCGCGACCTTTCCGTTCACTCGCACCGTGATCATTGCGGCCTTCAACTTTGTAAAGTGGACCGTAAGAGTCGGGCTGTTGACGGCTCGTTCAATTTGAACGTCTTGTCGTCGAGCAAAAGCGGCAGTGACGGTCACTGCGGCCACTGCGAGTAATGCTGAGCGCTTCATCCAAGCTGGTTTCATAAAATGTGTTCCCCGGCCTAACGACCGATTCTTCCTAGCGCAAGAATTGCCTGTAGCAAAAGACAAATCCCCACCAAGTCCTATTCTCGCACTTTCTGAGAACTTTGTCAACTGTCTAGACGTACGCGACAGGCTTTCAAGTTCAGAAGAGCGTGAGAAGCGTGATGTTTTGTGGTTGTTTCAGGATAAACCGCAGATGGATGTCAGTTCGGGTATCTTGGTTTACATGGACCCCCAAGGCGTGCTGCAAGCCTTCCTCGCGTCGCAAAAAGAGACCGCGTCCTGGAAGATCGTCGATCGCTCGGACAGTCGCCTTGAGATTCGTCTCCATAGTCAAACTTGGCAGGGGATCGAGTGGCAGCATGACCTTCTCATCCACCTCCCGAAGACCGAAATCTTTCCTGGGATCGTCGTGCTTGAGATCACCGGGGGAGATGTGAATTCGCTCGACGTGGGACGAGCGCAAATTGCGAGCGAAGCTCTCGGCGCGCCCGTGGCCACCTTATTTCATATCCCCAATCAACCGCTTTGGGATCGTGTCGAGGATGATCTCATCGCGCATACGCTCGAAGAGTGCCTCAATACCTCCGATCCCACCTGGCCACTCCTTTTCCCGATGGTGCAGGCAGTGCAGGCTGCGATGGACGCAATCCGTGCGCATCTTGGCCCCGATACGCGATTTATCCTGACCGGGGCCAGCAAAAGAGGATGGACCGCATGGTTGGCCGGACTTCATCTCGAAGGGGTCATGGCCATCGCTCCAAGAGTCTATGACAACCTCAACGTGCCGGAACAAATGGCGGGGCAACTTCGGCTCTGGGGGGACTACAGTCCAAAAATAGATGACTACACCCGAAGGTCGCTTCAACAAACGTTGGACAGCGCCGCCGGCCAAGAGATGGCACGGTCGATCGACCCTTACACCTATTTGCCCGGAAACAACGTTCCTGTGTTTATCCATCTTGGATCTCACGATGAATATTGGAGGCCCGACGCCAGCCGATTTTATTGGAACGAAATCGAGGGGCCCAAGGCAATCCTCGTGCAGCCCAATGAGCCGCATGGCATTGGCGATGCCGCGTGGGACAAGCCGGGGCTCATCGAATCCTTGCGGAGGCTTGCCGCAGAGAAGCCCCTCCCCGTAGTCTCCATGGAATTAGTGGATGACGAGATCGTTTTCGAGATCGCAGCCCCGTTGCATAAGTGGACGGCGTATCGGTCGGAGAGTCCTACGAGTTGGTTTGGTACCTCGGTGTGGCAGATCGCTGGAACCGGGGACACCGGGCGTGGAAGCATCAAACCGGCGTCCCATGACCAGTACGAAGGTTATCTGATCGTTGCCGAAACCTCAGAGGGCACAATGTTCGGGGTGCCCCCGATGATTATTTACAAGGGCCAAGATCTGGCTTCGGACCTGTCTCACAAACAATAACTGACCCAATGCCTCCGCGCACCGCGAAGTGGCCCGTCACTCGCATCCAGCGAGGTGAACATACGCCGCTCAGGTCCTTGAGAAGCTGATTCGTCACGGCCTCGTAAAAAATCCCCTCGTTGCGAAACGCGTGGTAGTAGTACTTCAGCGATTTCAGCTCGATGCAGGTCTCGCCAGGAATGTATTCCAGATCAATGGTGGCAAAGTCGGGCAACCCTGTCTTAGGGCAAACGCTCGTGAATTCTGGACACTCGTGATGGATGAGGTAATTCTGCTCAGGGGCGGGGTTTGGAAAAGTTTCGAGAATAGAAGCCTGACTCATAAAATGCCCTATCAAGGTACCCGGAGGGGCCGGGGTGACGGCTACAAGAACGGGGTACAACTTCAGTCATTATGTTCGCCGTGACTTTTCCGGGCCAAGGGTCGCAAAAACAAGGGATGGGGAGAGCTCTCTGTGAATCTTTTTCCGAAGCATCCTCGGTGTTTGACAGGGTTTCTGAGGCTACCGGCAAAGATCTCCGCGAAATCTGCTTCCATCTTCCCGAAGATGAGCTTCGCCAAACGCAGAACGCGCAGCTTGCTCTCTTCACCACCGGCGTCGCCGCCTTCGAATGTCTCAAGTCTGGGATCGCGGGAATGAATCCAACGTGCTACGCCGGCCACAGTGTCGGGGAATACGCTGCGCTAGTCGCGGCGGGGTACCTCACCGTGGAGTCTGGTGCAAAACTCGTGCAACTTCGCGGAGACCTTATGGCGTCGAGCGGCGGGACGAGGCCAGGGACGATGGTGGCCGTCCTCGGTATGTCGGCCGACGACTTAGACCAAGTCTGCAAAGATTCCTCTTCCGAGGGCGATGAAGTCGTAATTGCAAATGACAATTGCCCAGGCCAACTTGTGATCTCTGGCGACCTCAATGCGGTCCAACGCGCGGCAGCCCTTGCTTCAGAGCGGGGAGCGAAGCGCACGCTTCCCCTCAGTGTGAGCGGGGCATTCCACAGTCCGCTTATGGAGACCTCCGCAATTGCCTTGCGTGAAGGGCTTGATGCGGCCACATTCACTCGGCCTCATGGCGGACCGGTGGTCGCCAATGTCGATGCGGCCTCCATCACTGACCCTGCTTCTTGGCCCGATGCCCTCAGCCGTCAACTGTGCGGAAGGGTGCGGTGGGCCGAATCCATTTGCGCCATGCGCGATCAGGGCGTAAAACTTTTTGTCGAGTGTGGGAGCGGGGAAGTCTTGACCGGACTTCTGAAGCGAATCGACAGGGACCTCGCTGGCGTTCCCGTCGTCGACCCCGTGAGCCTGTCCCATGCCTGCGAAACCACCAGCAACCACGAGGTGTACGCATGAGTGAGCAACGAGTAGCAGTCGTATCGGGCGCAAGCCGAGGGATCGGGCGAGAAATCGCCTTGCAGTTAGCATCCGCGGGGAACGCGGTCGCCGTCGTGGCCACGAAAGTGGAAAACACCGTGGGTACCGTGGAGGCCATCCGCGCGGCGGGCGGCGTCGCTCAGGGGTTTGGCTGCGATGTTTCAAACAGTGCCGATGCCACTGCGACCATCGAAGCCATCACGAGTGAACTGGGAGCCCCAGCAATCCTTATCAACAACGCCGGGATCACACGCGATACATTGATGCTGAGGATGGACGACGATGCTTGGAATCGTGTCATCGCCGTAAACCTGACGGGCGCCTATAACATGACCAAGGCATGCCTGAAGGGCATGATGAAAGCCCGATGGGGACGAATCGTCAACATCTCAAGCGTGATTGGTTTGCACGGCGGGGCCGGCCAAGCCAACTATGCAGCGGCAAAAGCAGGTTTGGTGGGTCTCACTCTCAGCACGGCAAAGGAAGTGGGAAGCCGAGGGATCACGGCAAACGTCATCGCTCCTGGGTTCATCGAGACCGATATGACCAGCGACCTTCCCGAGGCCATGATCGAGTCTGTGGTGAAAACCGCCCCGGTCGGGCGCCTGGGAACCCCTGGCGATGTCGCTCCAATCGTTTGCTTCCTTGCCTCCGACCTCGCGAGCTACATGACGGGGCAGGTGATCAGTGTCGACGGCGGTCTGTATCTGTGATGCCAGATAGAACTGGCGAGAAGATGGGTATTAACTCATAAACAGGATTATTGCCGGTGTAGTTTAGAGAGGACTGCGCCGTACTTTTAAGATACCCACACGTCACTTCCGGCCAACGCTAGAACACACTCCACATAATCAAATTTGGAACGTTTTCAATCTTTATTCGAATTCCCCTACTGAATCCTAACAATAAAGGATTAGTAAAACGTTTCGCATTTGATGGCCCATGTACAGTGACAGTCGCTGTACGATTGTGCTAACCTTGAAAGTATTAGGAGCCGTGCGTAGGCCATACCCTGCAGAGCTGTGGACGGTCTCTGCTTAAATAGGCTAGGAAAAGAATGTCACTGCTACAAACTTATCGAAAATATGCCCCGTTCGTCATCGATGATCTGATCGACGCTGCAAACGCTCTTCTGCTTGCTGGAGGAGCGCCCACGATTCAGAAGAGGACCGTACGGTACTACACCGCCCAAAAAGTGATGCCGCGACCGCTGGGATCGCCTAAGTTTGCTCGCTATGGGTACGAACACCTTCTTTGTCTGGTTGCTATCCGTGTCTTGCAAGATCAAGGTCTTGTCCTTGGTGAGATCGCTGAAGAGGTCGCAGAAGCCCACCGTGGTCAGTATTCGCGAATGGAAAAGTTCGTGGAAACCTGGCTCGGGAAGAATGCCGGGAATGCTGGGGTCCGAGAAGTTGCAAGCAACTACAAGGTCACAGAAGAAAACGAAGAGGACTTATTGGGCCGGAAAGCTCGACACTTCCAATTGACTCCCGCGACTTCGCTTCTCATCTCCGGTGGAACCTCCATCCGAAAGGAACTTGAGCAGGCAAGAGACGGAATTCTCGATATTTTGAGAAATCTAGGCTAAAGAAGAGATGGGGCGGATAATGGGTCTTGAACCCACGACCTCCGGTGCCACAGACCGGCGCTCTAACCCCTGAGCTATATCCGCCAAACGCAAAAAATATACCAGAATTCGAGTTCAGTTACCCGATGGGGTACAAAAAGACCTAGTGACTCAAGTAGCCATTGGACTCGGAACAAACCTTGGAGACCGGGAGCAGACCCTTCATCGGGCTGTTGCCGGTCTCCAAGGAGTTTTAGAGGGTCTCACTCTGAGCTCCATCTACGAGTCGGTCCCCATGTTTGTCGAGGATCAGCCTTTGTTTCTCAACATGGTGGCGCTGGGTCGAACAAATTGTGGTCCCCTCGCCCTCTTTCACAGTATCAAGCAATTGGAGAAAGAATTGGGGCGAACCCAGACCTATCCCAACGGACCGCGTGTGATCGACCTCGACATCCTTGGCTACGGATCGTTGTCATACGATTTCGAATTCGAAGATGAGTCCTCGTTGGTCATCCCGCACCCCCGAATGAAGGGCCGCCCCTTCGTTTGGGTGCCCCTAAAAGAACTCGAATCTCGTCTCGAAGTTCCGTACCTTCGGGGCGAGTTGAGCCACAACCAGAGCTCCGAAGGGGTTACGAAATGGGACACTCATGCAAGAATTTGAGTACATCGGGAAGGAGAATGGCCAGCCCACGAAGGGGATCATCCTTGGGGATTCTCCGAACGATGCACTCCGGCAGCTCTCGCAGAAGGGGATTCATGCCACCAGTCTGAAGCCTAGGGTGAGACCTGGAGTGCAGCCCACTGCGAGTCGTACCTTCGCGACAGCTCCGCCCCTCGTGGCCGCCCCGGCTCGCCCCGCCGCAAAAATCTCTTTTGAAGGCAGGTCGATCGGCGGAGAGCGTATCGAAGGGCATGTCCAAGCCGCGACGGCCGTCGAGGCCGTTCGTGAACTCGATTCCAAGCAAATCTTCCCCATTTCCCTCAAGCAAGGGGAGCAAGATCTCTTCATTCGAGGGAAAAAAGCGGTTGATCACGAGATTTTTATTGTCTTTACGCAAATCGGAGAGTTGTTGAAGGCAGGGTTCACGCCCTACGATGCTTTTGGTTCTATCGCCCAGCGGACTCAAAATCCTGCGGTCGCGGAGGCCCTCCAAGCAGCCAGCCACGCGGCTCTGAATGGCCATCGGTTGAGCGATTCGATGGAGTTGTATCCGGCGGTCTTCGAACCCGGGGTTGTGGGGATGATCCGGGCGGGCGAACTCGGCGGCTACCTGCCCGAAGCCGCCGCGAGGATCGGGGAAAGGGCCCAACAAGCGCGGACATTGAGACGATGGTTTTGGTTTTACTACCCGGCCATGGTGAATCTTCTCGCCATGGTGCCCGGTGCCTTCATCATTCCCCGAATGCTGGTGGGGACGTATGAGATGACCGAGGCCAACGGCGGAAAAATCAGCTTGACAGAAGGTTTTTCCAAGTACATCCTCGGCCAGTATTTGCCGATCGTGCTCTCACTGTTCTTGGTTACCGGCCTTTTTCTTTGGTGGTGGAACAAGCCAGCCCAGCGGCCCCGGCGGCATGCGGCGTGTCTGCGGGTTCCTGGGATGAAGGGTCGCGCCGTGAACGAGTGCCTTTTTGACTTCTTTCATAACTTGGGCGCCTTGACAAATGCCGGGCTTGCCCCCAATCAGGCGTGGTGGGTCGCCAGTCGATCTGTCCCCAATTTGGTCGTGGCCAGAGACCTTGCCCAGGTCGGATCGAATATTCGGCCTGAGAGCGCCATGTCCAGCGCGGATGTTCGCCATCGATATTTTCCGCCCGAGTTTTACACGATGGTGTTTACCGGCGAAAAGACAGGGCGCATGGCAGAGATCATGCAACAACTGGCCAACGACGCCGACCACCGAGCGAAGATGTTTAGTGGCGTCATTCGCGTCGGGAGTGTCCACATTGTGCTCACCCTTTCCCTTATCGTAGGGGGGCTGTTTGTGGTCCTCATGGCCGTCGCTTGGTACATCACCCTGCCGAAGAAAGTCCTCGACGGGCTCGAAACGAGGCTCGTTCCCACAGAATTTTCGGCCCCGGCCGACTTCAAGGAACGCTCTGGCGTCCAATACTATTACTAGTTTATGCCACTCTTTCAATACACAGGTACCGATCCAGCGGGAAGACCCACACAAGGCACTGTGTATGGAGCCTCATTAGAGAGCGTGCTCAAAGACCTAAGCTCCAAGGGGTTTCAAATCACGCAGGCAGGGCTTTCCGTAGACGAGCCCCCGCAGGCGGCGCGTCCGGAGAGACCTCGCGTGGAGGCACCTCCGGTCGAATATCGAGCGGTCGATGAAAATACCGTCCCTCCAGAGCTTGAAGAGCGGCCGAAGTTCGTCACCGGGGTCGTTGGCCCCCTGGCGGCGAGCGTCCCCCTCTCTGTACTCACCTTTTTCTTTCGCCAAGCGTCCACGATGCTGGAAGCGGGCGTGGGCCCTCACGATACGTTCAGCACGTTGGCGCGTCAGCGTGGGCTCGGCCCCATCAAGTCGATTCTAGACGAGGCCGCCCGAAATGCCATGGCGGGGCACCCCCTCTCGGCTACGCTTCAACGGTATCCCGAAACATTTACGCCTATGATGCTGAGCGTCTTGCGGGCTGGCGAGCAAGGCGGGTTCATGGGAGCCTCAATGGGGCAAATCGCCGATTACCTAGACCGGGAGATCGAACTCCGGAACCTCATTCGAAGGGTGACGATCTATCCGAAGCTGGTTTTGGGAGCAAGCGTCATCGTCATTTTCGCCGCCAACCAGATCATCGCCAGTCTTGCCCCCGATAGCAAGATCCGCCTCACGTCACCCCTCACAAACCCCGCCTTCTGGGTCGTCATGATTCCGGTGCTCATCATTGGGTTTGTGGTGTTTCGAATCGCGGGAGCCAATTCGAGATACCAATTCAACCGCGACCAAATCTTACGGGCGGTTCCCGGTTTCAGTGGGCTCCATATCAAGTTCAGTACGGCGAAGTTTGGGGTCGCGCTGGGGACCCTTTATCGGGCTGGAATTCCGATTCGACAAGCCATCGGCCTCGCGAGCGATGCCAGCGGGAGCGAGTATGTGAGATCCAAAATCCACGAGAAACTTCCCATGCTCGAGGCAGGACATGGAATCACGGACACTCTCCGCGCCAGCGGAGTCTTCAACGATATCGTCTTGAACATGTGCGACACCGGCGAGCGAACCGGAAACCTCGATTTGATGCTCGATAAACTCTCGAAGTATTACGAAGAAGAGGCGACCACTAGGTCGATTCAAATGGCGTACTTACTCGGAGTGGTCATGCTTTTGGTCGTGGGCGCCTATGTGGGCTACATCTACATCTCGAATCTCGCGGGAATCGGGGATACCTACCGGGAGGCTGCCGATGGCGCCGCGAGTTGGATTCTTCTGTGAGGCGTAGTTATTACGAAATACTGGGGGTCCCGACGAACGCGACTCCAGAGGCTCTTCGCAAGGCCTATCGGGCCAAGGTGTTGCTCGTCCACCCCGACAGAAACAAAGCCGCCGACGCCAAAGATCGGTTTCTTGAGGTTCAAGCCGCTTACGAAGTGCTCCGCGATCCCGCCAAGAGGCGGGCCTACGATGAAAAGCTGAGCGCGCCCCCAACGCCTCCCAAGGCTCCGACCGCTCGCCCGCAAGCCCCGCCAAGCGCTCGGCCCGCCCCGAAGGTCCCCGATCCATCGCTCAAACCGGATATGGCCACATACCGGAAGCTTCAAAGTCTGGTTGCATTGGGCCGGATGAGCGATGCGGAAGCCGCCGCCAGAAAGATCCTGCTGAAATTCCCTCGCGAAGCGAACGCCTACGCGATTCTTGGCGACATCTACCGGCTGAAAGGCAACCTCGCAAAAGCCGCCGAGATGTATTCGTTCGCCGTTCAAATGGATCCGGGTAGCGCCGCCTTCATCGGCCAGTACGAATCCGCCCTGGAGGACGCCTACAAAGCCTCGGCTCCATCGGTCCAGGTCACCACTCCCGGGGCCCCCGCGCCGTTTCCAGCAGCCCTCGTCATCTATCTCGTGGTGCTGGTGTCCTCATTGACCTACGTGATCCTCGCTCGCGACCCTTCGATTCTGCCCGGATTTGGATGGATCAATACGTGGTCGGTGTCCCTGTTGGCGATGTTCGCCGTCGCCGGAATCTCGTACGGGGCCAGCCTAAGCTTTGCAAACCTCCTCGACCCCTTTCGGTCAAAGTCGACGCTCGCGGCCACGTCTATGAACCCGGCGATCACGCTCGGTTTCATCGCGACCTTGAACTTTTGGGTTGCGGCAAGCTTGTATAGCTTGATAGGATTGACTCAAGATGCATTCGCGCCCTCCACTTCGCGGTTAGTCTATGGGGTCGCGGGCTTAGTCTTGCTCTTCACCATGGCAAGCACGATGAACTCCACCGTGAGTCCCGCCCAAACATTCCTTTGGGGCGGGAACCTCATCTTTATCTTCACCCTTCTCGGGTGGATGATCGCCGACTCATTCCGGCAGTCTTCGCGACCTTAGCGGTCCCAGAAAACTCCGACCTGACTCTCCCGAGCATCCGTCCTACGGTCGGTCCAATTCGGCACGCGCTTGTTATTGCCTGCCCAAGGGATCGAACTTGGATAGGCGTCGTTTCCTCCGGCATCAAAAAACACGCCGAGACAAATCGCTCTCTCGCGCAGCGATCCTTTTTGACTCTCGGCCGCCTTTCCAAGCGTAATCCCGGTTGTGACGTACGAGTCATCGCCCGACGAGTCGAAGAAGGCACCTATCCCGTTGGCGTTTCCAGCGCCGAGGCTTAAGTTTGGAGCGTTGTACTTGTCTTGCCCGCCCACATTCAGCACCATGCCGACTCCAAAATCGTGTCCTGCGCCGAGAGCCATGTTCGTCGTCGCATTCATCGTGTCATTTCCTCCCGAGTCTTCGAGATATCCAATTCCGAAGTGCGCAGAGGCCCCCATCACGTACCACACACCGTTGTAAGTATCGTCTCCGCCCTCGTCACACAGGAGCCCGACGCCTTCCCAGTAGCCCACACCCTGACCAAAAACGCCGCATTGGTACTTGTCCGAGCCATCTTCATCGATGAGAATTCCCACGCCTCCGCTCAAGCTGTGGCCGTCCACGTAGTCTGCGCGGCGTCCCGTGGCCGCGCCCTGTGCCATGCTCACGTTTTGTTGCGCGCTTTGCGGGCTTGGAAAGTCGATCAGGGTGGTGTTCGCCGCGTACTCGTCATCCCCCAGGCGATCGAGAATCAGTCCGAGACCGCTGACTCCGGCAAACCCCTGCCCGTTTGTAAAGCAGCTGTAGGTGTCTTTTCCACGCCAGTCGTCCAAGATTCCGATCCCGAATCGGCCCGAGCCTTGAGTATCGGAATACCCATCGTAGGAGTCATCCCCCGTCGAATCTTCGAGATAGCTCACGCCCATGAAAGCCGCCCCAAGCCCCGGTCGGTGCGACCGATACTGATCATTCCCGGCGGAATCAAGAAGAACGGAGACTCCGCAGAGCGCGCCCCCGGGGCCATAGCCACCCGTTGTGCGTCGCTTTGCAAATTCAGCGACCGGGGTCTTCGCGAGGGTAGGGTCGCTGAGATACGCGTCATTTCCTCCGCTATCCACGACGACGCTGCACCAATTGGTCGGAGTTCGGTTTGTCGGCGAGTTGATGTAGGTATCGCTGCCGCCCGTATCCAAAATCATGAGGTACCCACCCGGGTCGTTGTAGGTGTCGTTCGTTCCTCCCGAGAGGACCACTTTGCCCCAATAGGTGCCCACTTCCACCCGATACTTGGCCTGGACATCGATAGAAGAGCAAACCACTTGGGCGTGCTTGGCACCCCCGGCTAAGTCGGACCCTGCGGCAAACAGATAGCGCAAATCGACGGATCGGAAGAACTCGAGGTCGGACTTGTTTTGCTCAGGATCGGCGCTTTCGATCTGGTCTTTCACCGCTCGATCAAAGTACTTTGCGTAGTCTGGAGCGCTTTGAAAAGCCGCGCGCCGATAAGGAATGGACTGAAGAGCCACCTGCAAAACCACGGCTGCGGCTTCTTGGGCTTGGCTAGGTACGGAACCAAGGTCCGGAATTGCTCCTGTGAGAAGACCACGCTTTTTGTAGTTTTCAAGGGTGGATCGTAGGGCCCCGTTCTTCACGCCCGCGTCGATGGCCGACTGAATCGGGTTACCGAGGAGACTTCGACGAGTCCCGAGGCCGATCATGCGGCCCGCTGTGCTCACCGTCTCGGCGGGATCGCCCACACTTGCCCGCAGTTGACGCTTCCAACTATCCACGAGGAAAGGGATTCGCCAAGGATTCTCGTGTCCTGATCGGTAAAGAGGAGTCGAGAACTCCGATTCCTTGAAGAAACCTAAGATTCCCGGATCGAACCTTGCAGACTCGCGGGTGAGCGCCGCTGTCCCAAGCGCAGTTTCGAAGTCGTTGTCTAAACTGGGTGGATAGGAAGCGAGGCTAGCGGTGAGGGCAATATTTGCAATAAGGTTGATCATAGGGACGCTGGTCTTCGTATTGGGCTCTAGCGTCATTTTTGCGCAGAATAGAGAAGTTCTGCAGGTTCCTCCCTACGCCTTCCCCCCTGCGCAGGTGGGAATCTCTACCGATATAACGCAAGAGATCAGCGTGAGTTTTCCGTCTGCCGCCCCTTCGAGATACCCTGAAAATGAGATGGTCCCGGTCACGGCGTTCTTGCCCTCCCAGGCCGATGGCCCAGTTCCGGTCGTGATTCTTCTTCACCACCTGGGAGC
>CAZBXR010000036.1:0-23426 GCA_964496145.1 uncultured Chthonomonas sp.
GCGGAATGCCTTAATGAAGAAGGTTCGACCGCCCTTTTGCAGCAGATATTCCTTGACCACAAGGAGTCGGATGGGCCTACGACGGTCGAGAAAGCCGAGAAATTCCGGGCTCAGTTTGGCTGGAACCCGAGGGTGGAATGGCTAAGAATTCTCGGTCTTGAAATCCTCAACCAAGATTCGCTCATTGCCGAACAAGAAGAGTATCTACGCCAAATAGAAGGTGCATCGAAGGGGATTTTGCCCCCCAACGCCAATTCTTTGAGCGAGAACTGCCAGCCTGCGACCTGGGAATGGGCCCTCGGGGCGAATTATCTGAATTTGATGGAATGGTTGTGGAAGGCTCAGCGGTACGAAGAAGCAGTTCACATTTTTGATAAAACTTTTGCGGGATTAGACCCAAACGGTGATACAGAGCGCAGACAAGAGCGTTTCATCATCAAGGCCTCCTGCCTATTTCGCCTAGGAATGGAACAGGAAGCCGCAGAGACACTCAAACAAGGGAAGGAAATCGATTCGAAGACATTTGCTCAGGTGTGGAGCATTTATTCGCTGAGAGTTCCGGAACTAAAATCAATTCTGGACTAAAACAATGAAAATCAAGAAGTTCGCCTTCATTCTCCTTTTGGCCAGCGTCGTGGGTGGGTTGTTCGCAGCATCCCAAAATCCGCTTGACGCGATGGAGCTCTCACGTGCGAGTCTCGTCCTCTTGGGCGATGGAGCTGAATCACCTGGCTAGCGCCTAGGGATCCAACTTGCGGGGACATTGAGGGAATCCGTCCATGCAAACAGAACAGACCATCGAATTTTCTGATCTACAAATTTTAAAGCTCCGCGCAGGAGACGAATCGGCGTTGCGCTACATCGAGCAACACATGTCTCGCCGAATGAAGCGCACTGCGTTGCAAATCACTTCGAACGAGCAAATCGCCGAAGACGCCGTCGCGACCGCTCTTGCCCGCGTCTGGAAGAAGAGAAATCTCTTGCCCCAGACATGGGCCGAGGCCAGCCGCTACATTCTGGCGATTGTCCATAGCTGCACCATCGACCTCATTCGAGTTCGCGCGGAACAAGTCCAGCGCTGCGAACTTGACGAGGCTCGCTACGTGGAGTCCACTCAAGAAGAAGCCGATCCAGACGGCCACTTCGATCAAGCGCTTACGATCGTCGAGCGGCAACTCATGCCCCGGCTCATGAAACGCCATCACAAGGTACTTGCGGCGGTGGCCAAGGGCATCGAAGAATCTCCAGAATCTATGTCTGAGATTTATGCCCGCGTGGCATCGGAACAAGAAATGAGCGCGGGCGCGGTGCGAAACTCGTGGGCGAGTGCGGGCCAGCAGCTCCAGCAAGTCTTACTCTCTCTCGGATGGGAGGACTTTACTGAAGAGGAAGTCCGACTTCTGCTGAGCAAGATTGGGCGAAGGCAAGATTCGATGACCGTTAGCCGGTACTCCGTTCCAGCGTGAGGTCCGGTTCGCGATAAGAATCGTCGGTTTTGCCGCCGTCGTCGCGGCCGTTCATGCCCACCGAGTACACCGAGAATTCCGTCCCTGCGGCCCGGAAAATGAACTCCTTGCCCGAGAATGGGTCGATGAGAAGGTCACTCACGCCGCTAGATTGCTGATACCCACGCAGTGCATTCTTCAGGGTGGTAGGAGTCGCCAGCGCCCCTCCGCGACCGCCCTTCCAAGATTGGTAGGCGAAGGCCTCGAGCGCCATGAGCCTTGTTCGGGCCAGAGACCGATCTCGGATGTCGATCACCGCGCGCAAGTTCTGAGTAAAGGACCGGGCAAGGCCGCCCCAGGCGCGATTCTTGAGCGTCGGTGCGGGCCAATCCCCCCTCTTCGCGGCGGGCTCACTCATTCGCTCTTGGGCGATCCGCGATTCTAGTCGAGCTTCGCCCTCCCAGTTCTTAAAAAAGGCCTGAGCTTCAGGCGAGCCCTTCTTCAGTTTGCGCAGCGGCAAAACCGCTTCGCGCCCTCCCGCTCCGATCTTCTGGGCGAGAGTGTCGAATGCCTGCTTCTCATAGATCTCCACCACCTGGTTGATGCTGTGCAGAACTTGCGTGGACTCGCAGGAAAGCATCTCCGATCCATCCGGAAAATTCTTTAACAGCTCTCCCATGCGGGATGTGAAGGTCGACAACTGCGCCGCGGACATCAGACTGAGGGACGGCGCCATCGCGGCCCGAGCTTCATCGACAATGACGAAGCCTTGGGCGGCATCCATGGCCGAGCCCCGGCACAAATCGAGGCCAAAGCGAGAGGCCGTGAAGAAGGTATTGGAAGCATCGCCAAATCTGCCAGCCTCCACCTCCATCTGAATCTTCCAGGCAAAGGCCTTACCGATTCGATCCCAGCCCCCGGCTTGTTCGCGCACACCAAAGAGGTCCACGGGTTCGAAGGGGAACTCGGAACTCCCTACGGCGGATTGGATGAGCCGAATGGCCGGGAGGCAACTCTCCACATATCGCTTCCGCAAGACGTCGGATGCGCGGGGGGAGTAGTCCGGAGAGCCCACGACTCGCGCCGCCTCAAAATACTTGACAAACCGGCCCGTGGGGGTCGAGCCCGAGGTCGAAACGGGAATCGTTTCGATCGGGACCTGTTCCTGTTTCGAGCATCCTCCGAGAAGGCCGAAAGCGACCATCGAAACAACCATCCATGGTTTGTTGCGCATCACCCTCCATGCTACCCCGGGCTGGTGGACAGGCTGTCATAATGCGTATGAACTATGAAAGGCGTCATTCTTGCTGCCGGCAAGGGCTCAAGGCTCTATCCTATCACCCACCATATCGCAAAGCCACTTCTTCCGTTGGCAAACCGAATGACCCTTGAGTACGCTTTTGATAAGCTCAAAGAGCTTGGCGTGACTCAGATCGCCCTGGTGGTCGGCGAAAACGAGACCCAGATGCGAGATGCGCTGGGGGATGGTTCCCAGTTCGGAATCTCACTCTCTTACGTGCGCCAACCCGAGCCGAAGGGTCTCGCGCACGCCGTGGGCTTTGCGAAAGATTTTGTCGGCGGAGACTCGTTTGTCCTCTACTTGGGAGATGCGATTTATAGCCACGGCTTTGCCGAGATCGCCAAGAAGTTTCAGGAGTCGGGCTGTGCCAACCTGAACGTGGTGAAGCCGGTCGAGGACCCGCGCCGTTTTGGCGTGGCCAATGTGGAAGGGGATCGAATTGTCAAGCTCGTGGAGAAGCCGGCGGAGCCGGAATCGAACCTGGCGATGGCGGGGCTCTATTTCTTTGGTCCCGAGATTTGGACCGTTCTTCCCGACCTCCAACCCAGCGGGCGGGGCGAATATGAGATCACTGACGCCATCCAAATGCTCATCGATCGTGGGCACGATGTCCGGGCGGGGGTATATGACCACACCTGGTTCGATACAGGAACCTTGGACTCATTCTTAGAAACGAGCGCTTTTCTTGCTGGAGATGGGCTTACTTTGGCCCAAGATGCGGAACTTCAGGGCGACGCAGGCCGTCATGTTGTGATAGGAGCCGGGGCTTCCGTCCATTGCGAGAGCATTGAAGATTCTGTAATCCTTCCAGGAGCAACCGTAAAGGTTGCGGGCAGAATCTACCGATGTATCATTGCAGGGTCGGTGACTTCAGATTCTTCGCTCGAAAATCAGATTCTTTTTGGTGAAACTGCCGGGACGAACTGATCGAGATTTACGGAATCTGAGCCCTACGGAAAGAGTTCTCGAAGTCGAGGGCCCTCCCTATTGAATTGACGATGGTGTCTTCTGTAATGAGTTCAGAAGCTCAAGACCTTGTTCTTGAGCACCGAAGGAGAGCGGCGTATTTGCATGTGGCAGGTACCGCCGAAGCTCCCATTCATCCTGTTTCAATGGTGGTGAACTGGGCCGAGATGCACCCAAACAAGGTGCTCATCGTCGACCTGCGCCCTCTTGAGAACTTGAGCCCGCAATGGGCAGAGTGGCTCGAACAACTTTCTGGACTCGCAGAGACAAAAGGTCTTCGGATTCGAATTGTGACGCCCCGCGACTCGCGTCCGAGAAGGATGCTCCAACTGCTGCGATTCGACCGATTTTTGGTCCTTTGCGGGAGCGCAATGGAGGCCTTCCGGTTCGGATCGCCCAAGCGCCGAACCCCTCGCTGACCCCGCCGAGTACAATGGCGACGGGATGAAGGTTCTCATCAATGGCGTTGAGGCTCAACTAACGCGCGACCCGTCGGTTCGATTAGACACGGGTGGCGATCGCCTGTATGTCACCACGCCAGAAGGCACATTTAGCGCCTTGGCCGTGAAAGTCGGTTCGAAGACATTGATTTCTTTTCGTGGGGAATCTTACGAGATCGAAAAGATCGTCCCCGGCCGGAAAGCCGGTTCTCCAGAATCGACGGGCGAGTTTCGATCTACGATGCCCGGTCAGGTCGTAGATGTCTTTGTCGCCGACGGCGACTCGGTGGAAAAGGGCCAAAAGCTCCTCATTCTCGAGGCCATGAAGATGCAAACGGCGATTGTCGCGCCGTTTGATGGAGTGCTTGAGCACCTTGCCGTCGCCAAAGGCGACCAAGTCTCCGATGGCCAACTGCTCTTGCGAGTGGCCCCTAGCCAGGCCGAGTGAAAAGCTCGCCGCCCGGCCCGAGCCTTGCCCTCGTCGCTTCGCTCCTCCGCCCTCGGGCGGCTCGCTGGAGAGTGGCCCGTAACGCAGTAAAACTTCACTATGGTTGTTTCCTCTCTAATTCTCGTTCTTAACCTGGCCTCGATGCCTAGTACTTACTTGGGCGTGTACGTTCAGCATAGACTCGAGCGAGAGTCACTCATTGGGTTCGACAAGATTGTGGTTGAAAGGGGCCAAGCGAAGGTTGTTGACTCCTTTCGGCGAACAGCCTCAGACGTGGAAAAACGAAACAGCAATTTCGACTACGCCGGCAGTGGCATCATCTCAGGCGAGGGCTCAAAGATTGCAGTTGTAAATCGAGGATGTTTGGTCATTCTTGACACAAGATCGAAAAAAGAGGTTGCCAGGCTAGATCAAAAGGTTCGGGTGTATGCGTATGCACCCTACGGATCTTGGTCCGCCGATGAGAAGCGCTTACTTCTCAAATGCACTCAGGCCGGTGAGGGCGCAGGGTGGTACCTGTGGACGAACAACGGAAAGCTACGGCGTGTGAGTTCGAATCTTGAAGAGAGACTTTTCTTCTTACCAAACGGAGCGATTCTAGGGGTGATTCTCAAATCATCACAAAAGAAGGTTGACTTTACATTCTTCTCTGCCCGTATCGGGACTGGCGAGCACACTCTCACGTGGGCTCATGCCTCCCCTGCCAGCATCGCGCAAAAGTGGCCGACTCTTCGCCCGCTGCTAAGCACAAAAGCAGCAAAGGCCCCCTGGAGTTGGGCACCGGATCTTTCTGCCGTTGTCTATCACCAAGAAACAAAGTCCTTCGAGCCCAATGAGACATTGGAGAGGTTTTCGGTGGTTCGCAACGGATTCCCGGACCAGCAACTGAAGTTCGGAGAAGCGCCTCCTCAATCTTTTATGGGTCGAAACCACGATTACTTAAGGTTTAAGGAAGGCGATGAAGACTTTATGCGAGTTGTAGAGAGGGTCGATTATCGTGGGACAGTAATCGGGTCACTGAGACTACCGAATCGGTACAGCTATGTAGTCCCCAAGGGATGATGAAGTTTCCTTACTCTCTCGGGCAAGATTCGCCCCTCCGCCCTGAACCCGAGGACGCCTACGAATTCTCTTCACTCCGGCTAAACGAGCGAAGGAAAGGCATCAAGCGCTCGAGGATGGCCTACAATAAACCATGTCCAAGAGCATGGGACTGGTTCTTTCTGCTTTTCTCGCCGCGACCTGCGCTGGAGGGTGTAAGTCGGAGCCTTCAAAAGCGAGTCAAGAACTATCCTCTGCTGGACCGGTCACTGAAGTTACGCAGGTCAAGGTCATTGCCGATGGCTACCCGGGTTGGCCCAACAGCGAAGTCGTGATCAAAGATCAGAGAATGATTCAAGAGATGTATGACGTTGTCCTGCGTTCTCAGCCCGAACGTATTGGCGGACCACAGGCTTCAGACCAAACAAACTACGTCATCTTCCAATACAGAAACGGCAATGAAGTGGCAGCCTGGTTCGGTATTTCAAAAGAGACCACAAAACATCATTACGGAAAGGAGTTTGACAACTATTTCCGCACACACCGGCCGTGAAGAATCCAAGAGTTTATCGCTAGGGTGAGTTTAAGATGAAAGGATACGCATACCGAATATGGATCGCTGTTATCGTGGTCACTCATTGTGCATGCGCTCCTAGCCGGATTCGCCTCGGCGACGAGTTGGCGAATGCGGGGCCAGTCAAGGACGTGGTGAAGATCGAGGTGCAGGGATGGGGGCACCCAGGATGGCCTTCCGCGGACCCAGTTCCTATCACGGATAAGCTTGTTGTCTCAGACTTTTACAATGCTATCGCTTACGGTACACCTGAATCCATTCAAGACGAGCCATCGGACCAGACAAACTCATGTACCTTCTTCTTTGCGAACGGAAAGCAAGTGCGTTGCTCTTTTGGTCTTAACGAGAGTACACGTGGAATGTACGGGCCGGAGCTCCTCGACGCGATGAAGAAACATGCTCCGAACAAGGCGAAATCGGCTCCATAATGATGATGTGAGGAGGACCATGCGCATGCTAGACAGAGGAAAGATGAAAATTCAAACGATATCCATCCTTATCGGTGGGCTCATGGTCGCTGGATGTGGCCTCGACGGGCAAACTCAGCAAGGAAGGCGCGAGGACTTTGAAAAAGCTTATTTCGTTTTCGCAGATTGGAAGACGAAGACCAAAAGGGAGTACGACGTGAAGTCTGCTGCTGAGGCTTATCAGATTCTCGACGTGCTGCGTAAAGGGTATTTGAGTAAGTATCTTCTTCCGGGTGGGAGAGACATGGTGCCGGAGTACTTCGTCATTGACTTTCGGAAAGGGGCTTCCATTGAGGTGGAAATCGGTCTGCTTGACGACGAGAAACGCTGGAGTAAGGAAGCTCGCGACCTATTTAAGAAGTACATGAAGAAGTCGAAGGTTATTGGCAAGCTTGAGCCAATGGACCCCTAGGGGCTTCTCCACAGACAGGAGAAACATTTTGAGGAGTTATCGCTTCGCTGCGCTCGTCGCAATCCCGCTCCTGCTGGGGTGTGGGCCAAATCCGTCCCCAGAAGCCCGAGAGTTGGAATCGACAGGGGCAAAAGCCGACCTTGTTTTGGTGACAGTCGAGACATACAATTATCCTGGTTGGCCATCTGGCGAGACCGTGAACATAAAGTCCAGAGCGGAGCTTGATAAGCTGTACGACATCCTGCAGAACTCTCGGCGGAGCGGAGAATGGGCCGCATCTGATCAAACAAACTTCATTCGCTGTCACTTCATTTCTGGAAAAGTGGTTCAACTCCAGTTCGGCTCTGAGCAGAGCGTTGAGGTGCTTTATGGTCCTGCCCTAGCCGGTTTTTTGAGAGCAGGTCCCCCCGGAACTTCGGCACACTAGGAGCTGTTGTTTTAACAAGGGTCCAAGGAAACTCTCTTACCTGTCTTTCGGCATGACGATCGCCCTCGGCTCTTTGGACTTTTTTATGTCCCCGCCACGAGGGGCTTGATTCGATGATTGCGAGCGTGCTTAGTGTTCATTTAGGAATGGTGCATTGCATTCACCAAACCATGTGGGTGAAACTACGTGAAGAGGCCCCGCTGGCGAATGTTTCGCCTCGAGATGTGGCGAAAATCACATTGGAGGGTGTCTGCTTCACGAGAGAGGCTGAGGAGGACGAAAAGCCAATCAACGTTCGAAAGTCAGATTACGGCTCGATCTTGAATCTGATACAAAACCGCCGATACCGAGCTTTTCTAGGGTCTCGTTACCGCAGCGCCAATGGTGTACTGGAGTCGAAAATTTCTGTCCGTCTCAAAAACGGGGAGACCTGGTCAGAAACATTCGGTACCCACTTAGCCCGTGACGTCTTCGGAATCGAGGCTTACCAGATTCTTGGGTCCTATTTGGCCAAGAGCCCCGCATCAGGGCTCTGGTGGTCGGAGGAGGTTCCGTACGTCGATCCGACTCTTCCTCGGGAGTCGCTTTTGCGTTTAAACAAGATTGATCAGGATGGAATCGTCTCTGTGCTGATCGGTGGAGAGGCCCGCCCCACCAGGTACAAGAATGTGTTGTTAGGGTCGAACGCCCACCATGCCGCCAAAATTGGGCAGTTCGTCAGCGCGGTCGAGTTATCCAGTCGGACTAGTCGCAAGCCCATTGTCCCCGATAGCTACCTAGAGTTTCGAAGTATCGCAGGTGAGCGTTTCCGGTTCGAGTTCTCGAAGAAAAGGATCCGTGAGGATACTGGCTACTTCTTAGAGAGTCTGTTGAGAGAGTAGTATCTTTTTCAGTGAGGGCGAGAAACCCTCGTACTCCGGAACTGGGGCTGCTGTCGTCGATGCACCAATTACCGCATGCTCACACCCCTGTGAGCCGAGGAAGGAGCTTAGAGAACAAGAAGAAGGTTAAGGCACAAGGAAGTGATCAAGCGTCCCCGAGAACGTTTTGGAAGAATGTTTGGTTAAGTGAGAAAAATTCGATGATTGCGAGCGTGCTAAGTGTTCATTTAGGAATGGTGCATTGCATTCACCAAACCATGTGGGTGAAACTACGTGGAGAGGCCCCGCTGGGGAATGTTTCGCCCCGAGATGTGGCGAGAATCACATTGGGCGGATACTGCTTCACCGGCAAGATTGACGAGGACGAAAAGCCAATCATCGTTCGTAAGTCAGATTTCGCCTCTTTCTTGAATCTGATTCAGAATCAACGGTATCGGCCGTGCCTCTACTTTCCCGGTTTACTCAGGCAATCTGGCCTCTCTTCAAAGATTGTCGTCCGGCTAAAGAATGGCGAAACGTGGTCAGAGACTTTCCTCACGCACTTGGCTCGGGATGTTTATGGGATTCCCGCGAACCAAGTCTTCCATCCGTATCTGCGCCTCAATCCTCTCTCAGCGGTCCCATTCTGCGAGGCAATAGCATTCTCTCCGCCGACTCTTCCTAGTGAGTCGCTTTTGCGCTTAAACAAGATTGATCAGGATGGAATCGTCTCTGTGCTGATCGGTGGAGAGGCCCGCCCCACCAGGTACAAGAATGTGTTGTTAGGGTCGAACGCCCACCATGCCGCCAAAATTGGGCAGTTCGTCAGCGCGGTCGAGTTATCCAGTCGGACTAGTCGCAAGCCCATTGTCCCCGATAGCTACCTAGAGTTTCGAAGTATCGCAGGTGAGCGTTTCCGGTTCGAGTTCTCGAAGAAAAGGATCCGTGAGGATACTGGCTACTTCTTAGAGAGTCTGTTGAGAGAATAACCTCCTAGGAAACCGAAGTATGCTGGAAAAGAGCGGATGAGAAAGATGGCCCAATGTTTGGTACCGAGCCTCTTGGTCATGGCCTTGGTCCTTTGTGGCTGTGGGCAATCCGAAGGACCCTCCCGCATCAGCGCAAGACTTTCGGCAGCCGGAACTGCGGCTGAAGTCGTTGATATCTCGATCAGCGCCGGCGGATACCCCTATTGGCCCCTAGAGGAAGTCAAGATTACGGACCGGGCCAGAATTCAGGAGATCTATGACCTTGTTCTTGCGTCCAAACCGGACATACCAAAAGAGGGCTACACGGCTACCACGGATCAAGCAAATTGGGTCGCCTTTCGCTTCAAGCGCGGAAAGGAAGCAATCTTCCCGTTCGGCGTGGGCAAGAGCACTCAATATATGTACGGGAAAGACTTCGTCAACCATTTCAATACGCACCGACCATGATTCAGACACTTTTCTTTTTGAGCCTTTCGGCGGGGACCGACCCCAACGCCTACGCCCGGGTGGTCGATGCCCACTTGTCCGTGCAAACCGCTCAGGGAAAGCCCCTTTACCGATACGCTCTGCCGAAGCTTCCAAGTGACGCGGCGCTTGATGAAGTCATGATCGACCGTTCCTCGAAACGGTGCGCGGTCTTGTTCGAAAACAACGATTTGAAGTGGTTTGTGCTTTGGGCGCGCCCCGGGGCGGCTCCCAAACTCACTCGAACTGGCTTTGGAGTCCGTGCAATTCTGTCGACTCAAGGCACAGGATGGGTATTCGATGCGGACACGAATTCTGCAATCCCCCCCGGTAACGCGAACAGATCAAGTGTCGAAGGTGAAGTTCATTTTTTGAATGTCTACGTCGTGACGAAGAATGATCAGTCAACCGGCAGCCTGTTTTGCTTTGTCAATGGGGCAATGTTAGAACATGAGACTGACAACTTTCTTGTCCGTTTTCATAACAAGGACTTCAAAGGAAAGGTTCTGTGGGGAGATCATCACGCTGAAAAATTCGGAAGCAAGCTCGCTGACTTTTTCGTTGAGAATGGCCAAACTCGAATAGTGACGCGAGCGGGGCAGGTGATGGTTCAAGACGCAAATGGCTGGAAGCTCGAGGCCACGGTCGGAACGAGCGAGTCATTTGCTTGGATCAATCCGAATTGTATCGTTGCCCTATCACCCGATAAGATGCCGATTGTGCATAGGCGCCAGAACTCTAAGGCAAAGTTTACGCAGGAGCGGTTGCAGGAAAGCATCTTTGATCGCTACCGTGTGCGATGGCTTGGACTCGTACAAGGTGAACCAGTGACGATTTCTGGTTACGCGGGCGATACGCCAGTTTGGGCAAGCTTAGATGCCCAAGGAAATCTGGGGGAAGTTCGAAGATACCGCAGGGAATCAGGGAGAATCGCCGTCAGCTTTGAGTAACCAGCGAGTCCAATTCTGGTTTCCCTCAGCACTTGTCTTGCCTTCCCCACGCCGAATGAAATGTATGGGCTCCAACGTGTTTCAATGGATGTGAAACATGCAGAAATCATCGTCATGGTGCCCCGTTGTTAGGGCAATCATTCGGTCACGGCGTATTCGGTTAATAAAGCCCTCGATGAGGTCGTCGGAAGTGTGGCCTTTCATGACCTCCCTCCACTCGCCTTCACGCTCAGGGAACCGGAAGAGTTCATGGTTTACACAATCGTAGGCGTAGCTCGTCGACGAATCGTCTGGGCCCCTGAGCCAATGCCCGACGAGTGCAACTCCGTGCATTCCAAGCCAGCGGACGCCACCCAAGACGAGCAACATAGAATAGTTTCGTGCATCGTCAAAGCGGTCCGTAAACTCTGGCTCAAACATGTGATCCATATAGGCCACTGCCTCGTGAACGACACCAGGCCCCGCGGTCAACAAGAACTGCCGGATGTGCCTCTCGGAATGATAGAAGGCATAGGCGGCATCCCACTGAAACTCGATGAGATAACGTACAAAAGGGTGCGTGTCCTCGCGCTTCGCGGGCCAATACTCATGGACAAAAGTTTTGAAGTCTGTCACCGGGTAAGGGTCTGGAGGAAGCCGTCCGTCTCGTTCAAGCGCGGCCTCCAGACTCGGTACCGGCTCATCTGCATTTCTTAGGCTGCATCCGATGAACCATTTCCAGTAATCGGGGATCTCTTCCTCTCTCTCCGTGCTCATGAGTGAATTCTACTTTTGGGCAAGCGATGAATCGATCCAACCTTGCCGAATCAGCCGCTCCAGACTCGCTTCGAGAATCGGAGTTGTTTGAGCAGAAACGCTAAAGACGAGGGCCTCGCGGTACACGCGCTGCGCGTCTGAAGACGTGCTGTTCGCCGATCCCCCCTGCGCCACCACCGCCGCGTGGGCACATCGCACGCTCAAGTCAATCGCCCAAGCCCTCCACCGGACTCGCTCTTCGAGAGGCACATCCGCGTACTGGCTCGCCTTGCAGGCCTCCCACTCTCGTTCCAGCGCATCCGCGGCGTCGCCGACAGCCGAAATCCCCTTTTTCTCAAAGGCCTTTCGGACCAACCGGATCCCCGCCTTCGCGCACCCGAGGGCGAAGGAGCCTTGCAACGACACATTGAGCATGTCATTGGCGTGAATCCAGTCGGGCTCTTTGGTGAACAAGGCCTCCGAGGCGCTGACCCGGTAGCCCTCAAACTCCGCGGTTACGGTGCGAGCGGGTCCCATCACTGCCAAGTCCATGGGCTCAGAAAACCGTACTCCGGGCCCATCCGCAAACGGCATGATAAAGAAGAGCGAGCGCCCGTCGGGAAGGGCCGCTCCCACCAGAAGATGCACGAAAAAGCCGAATCCGGTGGCCCAAGGCAGATGCCCGGTCACCGAAAAACCCTCGTCAGTGGGTTCGGCGCGAAGAATCGGGGCGCCGGGTCGGCGCAACTGACTAAACCCAATTCCGATCAAAGAATCTCTTCGATGCGCGTTCCTTAAAAGCTCCTCCGAGCGAGCGGTTCGGTCGCCTTTTGCGATGAGCGAGACGCCGCTTTGATGTTGCGTCTGCAAAAAAGCCAAGGTGCCGCTGGTGGCCGCGACCGCCTCTTGAAACTCCCGAAAGTCGGTTTCGGCGGTAGCGGGTCCGCCAAATTCAGCGGCTCTTCTTAAACAGATAAGGCCTTCCTCGCACAAAATGTCGAGGGCTTGGCTCAGCTTTGCCGATTCGGTGTCCATGCCCGTCGCCAAAGGGGCGATTCGCTGCTCAAGGATAGACAAAGCGTGGGGAAGAAGTGACATCGGGGCTCACTTCCAGTGTATCTAAATCACCCGGGCGGCTATTCGCCGCAAAGCGCGCGATAGGTTCGCACGACTTTCTGCACGTAGCCCTGGGTCTCTCGATAGGGAGGCACACCGCCGTGCCGTTTCACCGCACCCGAACCCGCGTTGTACGCGGCCAGACTCAAGATGAGCGACTCAAATTCGTCGCCCCCGGTTTGCTGTTTGTACTTGTCGAGGTGTCCCCGGATCAGCTTCACCGTGCCGTACAAGTTATCGTTCGTGTCAAAGCTATCCCGTACGCCCAGGCCCTTCGCGGTTCCCGGCATCAATTGCCCCAAACCCCGTGCACCGGCGCGGCTCACGGCTGTGGGATTGAATCCGCTCTCGCACAAGACGATCGCCATGATCAAGCGAGCATCCACGCCATATTGGATGCTAAATCCGATAATGCCCTTGGCAATCTCTTCGGCCTCGGCAAGGCTCAGCCTTTTGTTGTAATTCTTGATGAAGCCCGTGTAGTAGGGTAGCGCTTCATCTGCCCCCAGACTCCAATTCTGCGGAACCTTGGTCGGTCGCGAGACGCTCCCTCCCCGGCTCGAAAGCTTCGTGGTTGTGCTCCGTGAAGAACCCGATTTTCCAATCGGTCCGCGCATTTCGCTGGAGATTGTGGGTCGCGTGCTTCCCTTCGGAGCGATCTTCGCCTTGTCGTACTTTGCGACAACTTCTTCTGGTTGTGCGCCCAGGAGCACGGCGTGGAGGGACCCGCTTTCGGTCTTGCGCTCCGCTCGAACAAGCAATCGAGCTTGAGTGATCCCAATACGAAGCCAGTCCGGCATCGTTTTGGCTTCCACGGTCACGTCAGACCCATCGGAGGTCTCGAGGTAGATAAAGCCAGAATCCCCGTTCGTAATCACCCCTTTCAGGGTCCCCGCCACTTCGATCGTCATGGTGCCGACGAGCGTTTCGAGGGCGGCTGTGGTGGTCGCTTGCGTGATTCCGTGTTGCTTCCGGAGTTTCAGGTACGCCTGAACTTCGGGAGACTCTGCCGACGAGGCAACTCCTGTCGCTCCAAGCAACAAAGTTCCGCTCATCATCGCTGTGATCCATCGAATCTGCATAGTCTTCATAAGCAATTTACCAGCAGAGGGGACAAGGAGAGGTGGCGGAGAGATCGGGATTCGAACCCGAGAGGGGAATAATCCCCTACCCACTTAGCAGGCGGGCGCTTTCGTCCACTCAGCCATCTCTCCGCGAGGACCTCAAATTATACCCTCGTTTGCATATAGGTCCAGACGTGCTGACCCCTGCCATTTGGTTCATTCCATAAATTGGACTGGATTCTCGCTAAATCATAGACGGAGCCTTCGGAAGAAGCTTTTCTAGAAAGGGGGCGGCAAGCTCGCCCTGAAACATCGTGTGGGCCACGCCAACCACCTCAAGATCGCCATCCCAACTCGGTCCGCCGATCTCGAGGGTGCCCCCGGGGTTGTGGACTTCGATCGGGCCGGTTTCACCGGTCAGGCGCATCCAGTGCGCGGCCGCGGCGGTGCTGCCCGTTCCGCACCCTTGAGTCTCGCCGGCGCCGCGCTCCCATATTCGGAGGCGCATCTGGGTGGGAGATTGAAGGGTCGTCCAGATGACAGACGTCCGCTCTGGAAACATGGCGTGATGCTCAATCAACGGCGAAACTTCAAAAAACTCGGCGTCGCCGGGAAGGTCACGAACCAGAAGAATGGTGTGCGTCGTGCCCGTATTGAGAGACGAAATCTCGTACTCTTTCCCCGCAACACTCAGCGGAAAACGAAAAATCTCCGCGGCCGAAAGAACGGGGACATCTCCTGGGACGTACGATGCGCTCCCGAGGACGGTTTTGAATTTACCGCTGCCGAAATCGGTCACCGCGAGAACTCGCCCCCCGTGGTGGACCATGAACCGGGGCCCCACCCAACCATTGGACCGTGCATAGTTACTCGCGCAGCGAATGCCGTTCCCGCAGAAGTCTTCCGTCCCGTCCGGGTTGAACATGCGCAAGTCAAACTGCAGAGAATCGATGGGAGACATGAACAACACCCCGTCGCTCCCGACTCCTTTGTGGCGATCGGAGACCGCTCGGACCAACTCTTCGCGAACGCCACCCGCCTCGAAAAACGCGGTCAAATCGCTCTCAAGAAAGAGGATGAAATCGTTGCCGATGCTTTGCACTTTAAGGAACGGAATTTCCTTCATCGCAAGACCTCCAATGAGTATTCGGCGGAGGCGGTCACCTCACGGAACCAGGTTCCATCGGGGCTTACCAGGGGGAACCACCAACCCGAGGGGCGCGCGCCTGCGTGGGCTAATCCCTTCGAGGCAATTACGGCTTCACGAATCAACTTTACTCTTTTCAATTCTGCTTCTAGCTCTATATCCCGGCGGCGAGCGTGAATGGCAACCACCCGCGAGGAGGTCACCAGCGCATCCTGTTCAGATTGCAACTCAAGCCAGCGTGATTTCGACTCGCGGACTTCTCTCTGTGTTTCAAGAATCTTCTCCGTGAATGTTTCTCTGGTTCTTAGGTCCTCTTCGGTGGCGGCTTTCTCAAAAATGAACTCGCGCCAGTGGACTCCCTTCGCCTTCTCCAGGCTTGCGAGCTGTTGCTTCAAACTGCGCATTCGCGTGAGTTCCGCATCCTTTCGGGCCTTGATCTGAGTGACTTCGGTGTGGAGAGCATCCAACTGCACGTGAAGCTCGTTGTACTCTTCGGCGAGGGGACGCCAAACGCCCACGCCCTTCTGGGCGAGCCACGAGATAAAGTCGATGGGTCGGCGCAGGACCTCGAGTTCGGCGAGCAACTTCGCACGCTCTTCGGCAACGGCCTTCCACCGGGCAGAAAAGCTCGATGCGCAAAGCTCTTCTGCCCCAAATGGAGACTGGAGCGGCAAGGGAAGACGGATCCATTCTTGACAGGCCCGCAAGGCAGACCAAGCATCGATTTTCACCCGAAGAATAGGATAGAACGGGAGCACCGGACGCTCGGCATAGGCTTCCTGTAAGAACCGCCGCGTGAACCGAACATAGGCGCTCGCACCGGCATGGAATGTGAAAACGAACTCGCGGGAGAGCATCGCGACGAACGTCACCGCCTTCCCGATGACGACGCATTCGGGTCCAAACTTACGTTCGAGAGCGAGGGCGAGGTCTCGCGCCGAAGTGACGGGCTCTTTGGTCGTGATAAAGAGCGGATTCGGAGTCATGATGATGATCGCTTTGGGGGCCACTCGAATCGTGCCCCGACCGTGGCCCGGAATCACAACATCAAAGGGGAGGGACCAGCTTCCAAAACGGTCGAGCGTGTAGATCTCTGATCCGCGAACCGCATTGTTATAAGCATTGACCGCTTGGGCGCGGGTCAAGGGGTGCAAGAAGAGGTTCAGGATGTCGAACCGTGGGAGGGAATGGGTGGTCCCGTTGAATTTGAGAAGCGAGGTGGTCGCCGTGGTCTCGAGTTCCACCGGCTGGCCTGCGGTCCAGGCATACAAACCTGGGAGGAGGGCCTGATAGAAGTGACTGAGGGTGCCGTCTTTACACTTATCAGCGGTGGAGTGCACCATCTGCCCGAGTTGATCTCCGCGAGATCGCGAGTTTTGCTGGGGACACGAGCCTAGGGTCGATTTCGTCCTCGAGTAAGCCCAATCAAAGGCGGTTAGAAGCGAGGTTGCGACTTTTGACATCGGAAGTTCGCTCACGACGGGAGACTCCTCCGACGTAGAAACCACGGCTCGCCATCCCCACGCTTCGGTCGCGTCGTCGAGTTGGGTGGGGCGCACGCGGCGCAGCCTCGAAAGGCTCACGCCATGCTTTGTCAAAGTGTCGCGGGTGATGACCGTCTCGGAGCCGAATAGCCTGGAAAACTCGGCCGCCGCGCTCCATAAAGACTGGGTAGTGGTGTCGTTGTGGGGCACCACTCGAAAGGTGGCGTCTGCTTCAAGACCAGGGAGTTTCGCAAAGTAGTCGGTGTCATGGACTCCAGCGACGAGTTTTCTCTGGAAACCCAAGGATTGAGAGGTGAGCAAGACTCCCGCTTTCAGCGGTTCATCCCAAAAAATAGTTTGTCCCAGAGCAAGAAAAGGAACCCCTGGAGCAAGCGACTCAAGCTCAGCCAGCACATCCTTCTGGCTGTTGGAAACAGTAATCACCTCAGACACGTCAGACACATTCTACGTCGAAAGAGGGTCCGAGGGTCCAAACGGGTAACATCCAGCCTGAAATACGAGGATCTACTGCATGAATGTCACCGAGATTATGGAACACCTTCCGCATCGCTATCCGATGTTGTTGGTTGACCGCATCCTAGAGGTCGTGCCGGGCAAAAAGGTCATTGGGCTCAAAAACGTGACCATCAACGAAGCATTTTTCCAGGGGCACTACCCGGGAATGCCGATCATGCCTGGGGTGCTGATCATCGAAGCCATCGCCCAGGCCGGAGCGGTGCTCCTCCTTGCCGACGAAAAGTATCAAGGTCTGGTGCCAGTGATTGGGGCGGTAGACAAAGTGAAGTTTCGACGACCCGTCGTTCCCGGCGACCAACTGATTAGCGAAGTCGAGTTGGATTGGTTCAAGTCGAGTATCGGCCGAATTCGGGGGACGGCGACGGTTGACGGCGAAGTGGCCGCGACCATCGAACTCACATTCAAGTTATCACGGAGGAAGTCAACCTAAGTTGTCTCTTATCCACCCATCCGCCGTCGTCGAGGCCGGAGCGAATGTCGGAGAAGGCGTTCAGATCGGCCCATTTTGCTACGTGGAATCCGGAGCCACTTTGGGGCCGGGTTGTGTCTTGGATAGCCACGTCACCATCAAGGGCGGCACGGAGATGGGTGCTCGAAACAAGGTTTTTCAAGGCGCCATTCTCGGCGGCGATCCGCAGGACAAGAAGTATTCGGGCGAGCCAACGTTCCTCAAGATCGGGGACGACAATGTGTTTCGCGAGTACGTGACGGTTCACCGCGCGACTGGCGAAGGGAATGCGACCGAGGTGGGTTCCAGAAACTTCCTCATGGCCTTTGTCCACCTCGGCCACAATTGTGTTCTGCACGATGACATCACCATCGCGAACAACGTGGGACTGGCGGGGCACGTCACCGTAGAAAACCTTGCGAACATCATGGGGATGACCGGCGTGCACCAGTTTGCTCATATCGGCCGCGCCGCCTTTGTCGCGGGCATGAGCCGAATCGTGAAGGATTGTCCCCCATTCATGATCACCGGCGGTATGGAGGACCAAATCGTGTTCGACATCAACGCCATCGGTCTTCGCAGGCTGGGAATTGATCAAGAAACTCGGACGGCATTGCACAAGGCCTGCAAACTCCTTTACCGGTCTCAGCTTTCGTTCCGAAATGCGCTGGAAACCGTGCAACGCGAAGTGAAGATGCTTCCCGAAGTCGAAGAACTGATTCAGTTTGCAGAGAGAAGTTCAAAGGGCAAAAACGGCCGCCAGAACCAGCCATGAACGTGGTTTTCTGTGCTGGCGAGGCCAGCGGAGACCAGTATGCCGCCGCCCTTGTTCGGGCACTCCCGAAACGTCCTTCGTACATCGGAGGCATTGGAGGACGCCGTTTTCTCGAGGCCGGTGGAGATCTTTGGGCCGACTCTTCGGCTTGGGCCGCGGTCGGCATTCTTGAATCTCTGAAAGTGGTCCCCCGCATCCTTCCCGCTCGGAACGAGTTTCTTCGCCGCCTGGAATCTATGCCCCCAGGGGTGTTTGTCCCCATCGACTTTGGGTATCTCAACGTCTCCTTGGCGCGCCGCGCCCGGGAACTGGGTTGGAAAGTCGTCTATTTTGCTCCTCCCGGCTCATGGAGACGAGATAAGCAGGGAGCGGACCTGCCTGCCGTGACCGATGCGATCGTGACCCAGTTTTCATGGAGTCAAGAGCTTTTGTGGACGGCGGGAGCGAATGCTTTCTGGTTCGGGCACCCTTTGGTGGAGATGCTGGCGTCCAAGCCTCGACTGGAAGAGGATGCACGAAAAACCATCGGGGTTCTCCCGGGAAGCCGGGCGCACGAGATCGAATACAACCTGTCCGTCATCGCGCCCGCCGTCTCCGATCTGGGTTGCGAAATTGAAATCGCCGTGGCAAGCAGTACCACCGCGAAAGTCGTGGAGGAGATTTGGCATCGGCACGGGGGCAAGGCCGCCGCGTTCATCGAGAACGATACGCCAGGGGTTTTGGGCCGAGCCCGGGCGGCGGTGGTGTGCAGCGGAACGGCGACTCTGGAGGCCGCCATCCAAGGGGCGCCTCAAGTCGTTGTGTACCGGGGATCCAAATGGATGGAGTTCGAGTATAAGCTGAGGAAGCCCAAGTTTGACTATATATCCCTGCCGAACATCCTGCTCAATCGCGCCGTGCTCTCAGAATTGATCCAGCACGATGCTTCGGTGGAGAACGTTAGAGGCCTTGTCTCCGAGTTGCTTCCCTCTGGGGGGCCTCGCTCTCACCAGCTCAATGCTTATGCCGAATTGGCAGACATTTTGGGCCCGGCGCGCGGCATATCGGGCGCCGCCGACCTTATCATGGGAGCAAACAGTGCCACACGCCGTGCGTGAGATTTTTAGCCTGGCAGACCCGGCATTCGAATCTGCCTACGCCTTGTATCTGCAGTCTTTTGCGCCCGATGAACTGGAGCCTTGGGACTCGATCCAAGCCAGGATCGAAAGCGCGGGCCGTCTTCGGGAGGACGGGCGGATCAGTCACTTTCTCATCTCAGAAGAGGAGGGCCGCGTAGTTGGGGTCCGAATTCACGACTTCTTCCCGGAGGTCGGCCTCGGCTGGCTTGTGTATCTGGCGATTCGCCCCGAGGTCA
The DNA here is from genome assembly GCA_964496145.1 of uncultured Chthonomonas sp. Taxonomy (GTDB): domain Bacteria; phylum Armatimonadota; class Fimbriimonadia; order Fimbriimonadales; family Fimbriimonadaceae; genus UBA2391. The sequence continues at coordinate 19,445 of CAZBXR010000036.1, forward strand.
GGGGGCGTCAGTTGGGTGCGCACCTGCTTCGGTGCGGAGTGGAGAGTTGTCGTCTCGATGCTGTATATCATCAGGCGCCTTTCCGAGGCGCGGTTCTGGAGATGGAGCGCCTCTGTGATGCGGCCAACCCCGAGGAGTACGAAGAGCGTCGGGGCCGCCTGGAGTTTTTCACAAAGCAGGGAGCGCAGTTCCTCACTGATGGCTACACCCAGCCCGCTCTGGGTCCTGGAATGAGCCCCGTGCCCCTCAACCTCTTTCTGCTCCAGGGGCAGGAGCCCCTAACCCCCGAGGAGCGAGACTCGATCCTCTACGACTTTCACGTAAGAATGTGGGGCATGGATCCTGATTCGCCGTCCGTCAAACAGGCGCTTGACGGCGTGAACGGTGACCCTTGGGCTACACCGAGTTGGCGAGAATGATCGATTCTGCGACCTCTTTCATTCCCTTCCTTGAATTCATCGCTTTCACTTGAATCCGGCGGTAAGCCTCGGCTTCGTCCACCCCAAGATCAGCCATGAGGATCCCCTTCGCGCGGTCCACAAGCTTTCTTGTCTCAAGCCGCTCTTTCGTGTCCTCAATCTCTTCGATCAGCTTTCGATTTTGGTCAAATCGACTCTTGGCGACTTCGATGGCTGGCGGAAGATCGCTCGGCTTAAATGGTTTGACCAAGTAGGCGAATACGCCCGCGTCCTTCGCCCGATCGACGAGTTCGCGATCAGAATAAGCGGTAAGCAGAATGACAGGAGCAATCCCTTCTTCAGCGAGGATTGTGGCCGCATCCAATCCGTCCATGGCGGGCATTTTTACGTCAAAAATGCAGACATCCGGCTTTTGAGCGCGCGCGATTTCAACCGCCGCGACCCCGTCGCCCGCGTCGGCCACCACATGGTAGCCAAGGCTTTCCAACATTTGGCGAAGGTCTAAAACAATGATGGGATCGTCGTCTGCAATGAGGATACGCATGTGTGAGGTCCTGATCAAACTCCGGACGACGATGGCCGGGTAAGACTCTATCGTACCCAAAAGTACGACTTTTCCCGGTGGAAATCCCCAAAACAAGGCCTCCGGACCGTCCTCGCAAGCGATCCAAACCTCAGACACTTGCACTTGTCTTGAAGAAGGGGGTATATTCTGGTGTTCCTGAGGCAGGGCAAAGTCTGCCGTTGTCTGGAGCTCCCTCCGGGGGGTTGCATAGAGCGGCAAATGATCTCAAGCCTTGGGGACACATCACAACTACAACAACTGTAGCTAGCGACTCGAAATCTTTATTCGAATAACTGTTTTTGGATCATGCCTCTAGATAAGCAAATCAAACTAAACGTCGTCGCGGAATACGCGACCAAGGAAGGCGACACCGGTTCCCCGGCTGTACAAATCGCGATTCTTCAAAGTCGTATTTTGCAGATTACTGATCACCTTCGAACCCACAAGAAGGATTTCCACTCACGACGTGGTCTTCTCTTGATGGTGGGCCGACGTCGCCGTCTGGAAGCCTATCTGCGAAGCAAAGATATCAAGCAGTACCGAGAGTTGATTCAACGGCTCGGCATTCGCGAAGTACGACCACGCTAGCCTGGAGGCTAAATGATTCATAGTCACGAATTCGAAGTTGGAGGACATACCTTCAGCCTCGAAACAGGCCGCGTCGCCAAACAGGCGGGCGGGGCTGTTCTCCTAGGGATGGGAGAAACCGTCATCCTCGGCGTCGCAACGATGTCCGAAAATGCCCGAGAAGGCATCGACTTTTTACCCCTCACTTGCGATTACGAAGAGCGCAAGTATGCCGTCGGAAAGATTCCAGGCGGATTCATGAAACGAGGCGGGCGACCTAGCGAAAAGGCAACCCTCGTTTCTCGTCTGATGGACAGACCCATCCGACCTCTGTTCCCGAAAGGTCTCCGAAACGACCTTCAAGTCATCTCGATGACGTTTGCGGTGGACCAAAATTGCCCACCAGACGTTCTTGCCGTCAACGCCGCTGGCGCTGCCCTTGCAGTCAGCGATATTCCGTTCAATGGCCCGATCGCGGCCGCTCGAATTGGATACGTGGACGACGAGCTGATTCTGTTCCCTTCCATTGAGCAGCTCAAGACCTCAAAGCTTGACCTCGTGGTCGCTGGACACAAGGGCGCGATCAGCATGGTCGAAGCCGGTGCCAGTGAAGTCAGCGAAGAGCTGATGATCAAGGCCCTGACCATGGCTCACGAGGCCATCCGCGAAATCTGCGAGCAATTTGAAAAGTTCGCAAAGAAGGCCGGAAAGGCCAAGCGAGAAGTCAGCCTGAGAGAGGTCAGCAAAGACCTCATCAAGGAAATCGAGAAGTCGAACGGCAAGGAAATTGCCAAGACAATTCTCGGTGGCGATAAGGCGGTCCGAAACTCGGCGATCGACGATCTCACAAAGGAAATCGTTGCTGAGTACAAGGTGAAGTATGCCGGAAACGATGAAATCATCGCGCAACTTCCCGAAGCCGTTGACAAGGTCATCAAGGATTCTGTTCGACGAGGCATTCTCGAAGAAGACAAGCGAGTAGACGGTCGAAAGCTGGACGAACTTCGAAGCCTCGAAGCCATGGCTGGATTGCTGCCAAAGGTTCACGGAAGTGGGCTCTTTACTCGCGGTCAAACCCAAGTCATGACGGTCGCTACGCTGGGTATGCCTGGCGACGCCCAAACGATGGACGGACTCGAAGATGTAGAGAACAAGCGCTACATGCACTTCTACAACTTCCCGTCGTACAGCGTGGGTGAAGTTCGACCGATGCGAGGACCTGGCCGACGAGAAATTGGTCACGGTGCTCTTGCCGAGCGAGCGCTCATGGCGGTTCTGCCACTCGACGACCCCGAGTTCCCCTACACAATGCTGCTCATCAGCGAAGTGTTGGAGTCCAACGGATCGACCTCGATGGCCAGCGTTTGCGGTTCGTCTCTCGCCCTCATGGACGCCGGTGTGCCGATCAAGGCTCCTGTCGCCGGAATCGCCATGGGCCTCATGTCCGATGGCAAGGTCTTTAAGATTCTTACGGACATCCAGGGCATGGAAGACTTCTGCGGCGACATGGACTTCAAGGTCGCAGGTACCCGAGACGGAATCACCGCTCTTCAGCTGGATACCAAGTTAGACGGTATTCCAGAAGAAGTTCTGGCAAAGGCCCTTGGTCAAGCGAAGGACGCGCGATACAAGATTCTTGATGTGATCGAAGGCGAGCTTGGAGAAGCTCGATCGGAGATCAACATGAATGCTCCGCGAGTCACCACGGTTCAAATCAACCCCGAGAAGATCGGTGCGCTGATCGGACCTGGCGGTGCGAACATCCGAAAGATCACGGCAGAGACGGGCGCTCAAATCGACATCCAACAAGATGGTCGAGTGCTTATCGGTGCCACGGATGGAGCCCAGGCTCAGGCCGCGATCGATGCCGTCAAGGCGATCACCGCCACTGCCGAGGTGGGCGCGCAGTTCAACAACTGCAAGATCACTCGACTCATGGGTCGAGGCGCAATGGTGGAATACATGCCGAGTAAAGAAGGCCTGGTTCCAACAGAGCTGCTGACGACGCAAGAAGTTAGACGCCCAGATGATGTCGTCTCGGTTGGCCAAGAGCTCAACGTGAAGGTCATCGAAGTCGACGAAATGGGCCGCATCAACCTGACTGCGCTGGGTCTGGAGCAATCCATTCCTGGCCTCGAAGGCAATGCCGACGCCGATGGGTCGACCATGCCGAAGAAGCAAGAGCGAAGCGGAGGCCGTGACCGCGGCGGACGCGGAGGATTTGGCGGGGGCCGAGATCGTGGAGATCGAGGCGGACGCGACCGAGGAGGCTACGGTGATCGTGGTGACCGAGGCGGAGACCGCGGAGGAGACCGGGGCGGACGTGAGAATGCGGAAAGACCGGCTGCTCCCAGCGGCGACGAAGATGTAAACGCGAAGTTTCGACCCCGTCGCTAACTTTTATTAAAAAAAGTGAAAAAATTTGCCCTTT
>CAZBXR010000037.1:0-23143 GCA_964496145.1 uncultured Chthonomonas sp.
GGAAACATCAGCGACCGGCTCCTCGACATGATCGAGCGGATTCCGCACAGTTGGTACCAAGATCGGGATCGTGAGCCGGATTTGGCGCCTCGCCAAAGCTGGAACCTTCCGACAGTGGTCCTTCAGGGTGAGAGTAGCTTCTCGAACGCGGAGATGTTCCCCTACGCGATGAAGCAACGCCGATTGGCGACCACCATCGGGATGCCCACACCAGGCTACGTGATTTGGACATTCGACTTCACCCTTATCGACGGCACGAGAGCTAGGCTCCCAGTTGCGGGTGTTTATCGAATGGACGGGACCAACCTGGAGAACAATGGCCAAAAACCAGACATCCAAGTGGATTATCCCATCGAAGACTTCTTGGCGGGCCGCGATCCCCAACTCGCGAAGGCCGTGGAAGTCTTGATGAAAAAGTGACCCTGCGAGAAGGAATTCTTGATAGAAACGTCTAAAGAGTAGATCAATGGTTAGCTACATCCTCGCATGTGTGATGCTCGTTCAACCGTCAACGCCTATGGCGTTGACGGAGAACGTGACGCTGAGTTGGAAGGCCGCCTCGGCGCCGAAAACGATCGAGCGTCTCGCCAAGGAGACGGGGCTTGATCTTGGCTGCGCCCCGGCCCTTGCCGACGAAATCCTCTTGGTGCATGTCAAAAATGTGCCTGTTTCGACCGTGTTGGACCGCATTGCCACGGCTACGAACGGCTTCTGGGAGATCAAAGACTCCCGGAGGTTCCTACGGCCGAAGCAGTCGCGTGTCGAAGGGGAGAGCTACGAAGATCGCCTGAAACTGATCCTCGCTGCCCAAAAGATGTGGAGGGAGGAGGCCAGCCGCGCGGTGCCCGATCAAGAACTTCTCAAGGGGGCAGAGGAGTACCGGAAGATGAGTCTCGAGATGCAAGACTCCTCGGTTTGGGAGCGAGCAGACTTTATGGATCGATGGTCAAAAGTCTCAAAGCTCGAGCCGCGAAACTCTGGAGGCTTTGATCTGATCTCCCATCTGGATCCCAAGCTTCTCGCCGCAATCAAACCAGGGGAAAGAATGGTGTTTTGTCCGCGCCCCAACTCGTTGCAACAACTCCTTCCCGAATCGACAGCTCCGGTCATAGCAGAGTTTCGGCGTCGCTATGCGCTCTGGTCGAGTGTTGCGAATCGACCAGACGAGGACAACGCAAATGCGACCGGGGTGACCGAAGTGGAGGCCGAACAGGACCGCTCCCCGGGAGCGCCCATGGTCATCGTATCTCGGGAAGTGGGCAATGACTCTCAATCCAGGCTGAAGGTCACGTTCAAGCCGTATGACTCCGCCACGAAAGAGAACTCTTACGCGGAGTTAGAGCAATGGGTTACGCTGAGCCCTGATCCAGCGGCAGAGCAGGGTGAAGAGGATTCTTTACAGGACGCGATGGTTATTCGAGACTCCGACAAGCCATACAAGCTCTCCGAAGAGGCGATTTTGTATACGAGGGGCGGGTGGTTCGACAAAGAACCTCTGACCGCCGACGAGGACAAGCGGTTGATGGCCCTGATGCGACGGCCCACCGAGATAGACCCTTTGTCCTTTGGGACTTCAGAGTATCTGCTTCAGTATTTCGAGGAGACAGGAGAGAACTGTGTTCTCAACCTTCCAGACCTCGCAGGCTATCTCTCCCAGTCTTGGGGCGAGGATGCCCCGAAGGTCCACAAGCGGCTCATTGATTACTTCTGGAAGCAAGTTTCGAGGGCGACTAACTGGGAACTCGTCCGAGCCGACGGATGGGCAGACATAAAGTTGAAAGAGAGACTCACGCCCGGGTTTGCCAATATGTCGCATCGAGTTTCACGGGCAGATCTAGAACGGGCCATCGAATCGGTGGAGGTCTTCGGGCGCGATTCAGTGGTGACCCAAGCGGTCATGGTTCGCTTTGAGATGCAGTCGAAGTCGGACATGAACCCCATTTCTGATAGGATGGTCCAGTTCGTTCTTGGCAGCAACTACGCGGAGTATGGGCGTGACAAGCAAGGGCTGGCTTTCTTTGGGGGGCTGACGTTGGATCAGCAAAAGGCGCTCCTTGCTGGCAAATCCTTAGCCGTTTCCTCACTCTCCGAGCAATCTAGACGGGAGTTTGCGCTCTTGGTTTACGGCACAGAGTTTTCGATTGAACCTATCAAGCGGGAACCCTCCGAGAACGAAGAAGATGATGAATCTCAGAGTTACTATTCCTCCTCATCGAACTGGGGCGTTGAGCCGACGGTAGAACTTCCGAGAGGTGTCCCGGCGGGCACGCAGCTTAAGTTCGAGCGTGTTCTTACGGATAAGATTGAGGCGCTCACTTCGCCGACGGACAAATCCGGGTGGAGGACGACCGTCTCAAATTTGGCGGCCCAAGACTACTACGGCAGTCGACCAGACCTTTTTCCATGGGCGGCCGAGTCGTCGTTTGGTCGATATGAATACTTTAGGCCCTACACATCTTCCGATCTCAAACTGGTGGCAGACCTCGAGGGCACGCCATGGCGAGTGAAGCGGTGGATTCACGAAAAGGCGAAGAATCTGGTGGAAAAGCCGGTTCGCAAGGACCAGTTGCCTGAAGCTATCTTGGCGAAGTGGAAATCCGTGATGAAAGAGATGGAAACCCAATACAAGGATGTCAAGCCGGGGGACATGGGTGCCCCACGGGGTAAGTCCAACGGGATTCCTTAAACGGCCTCGCCGAGATACGCCTCGATGACCTTCGGGTTGTTCCGGATGTCGTCGGGTCCTCCGTACGCGATCTCCTCGCCGTGATCGAGAACCACGATCCTCTCACACAGGTTCATGACAAACCGCATGTCGTGCTCGATGAGCAGGACTGTCATTCCGAATTCGTCTCGGATCTGGCGCACGGTCTGCATCAGCTCTTGAGACTCTTGAGGATTCATTCCTGCGGCCGGTTCGTCAAGCAAGAGCAGTGACGGGCCCGTGGCCATGGCCCGGGCAATCTCGAGCCGGCGCTGTTTTCCGTACGGCAAATCGGTGCTCATCCGGTGTGCGTCATCCGCAAGGTTCATCACCTCCAGGAGGTGCATAGCCTTTTCCCGAAGCTCCTTCGTTTCTCGGATGGCTTTTGGAGTCCAAAAAAGCGAGGCACCCAGCCCGGCTTTCGATCCTCGGAGGGTTCCGATCATGACGTTTTGCAGGGCGGTCATGGTTGAGAAGAGGCGGATATTCTGGAAGGTTCGGGCCACTCCAAGATGACAGATCTCGTGTGGCGCCTTTCCTTGGATCGCCTGACCCTGGAACAAGACCGAACCCGATGTGGGCTTATAAACGCCTGTGATCAGGTTGAAGCAGGTTGTTTTCCCGGCGCCATTGGGGCCAATCAGTCCGAACAAGTCGCCCTTGTTTACGGAAAAGGACACATCGCCCACCGCAACCAAACCGCCAAACCGAATGGTAGCTCCTTGGAGTTCGAGGACTGGGGTCATGCCGCCACCTCATCTTTTCGGAAGTACTTCAAGCCAATCTCCTTGGTTCCGAACATCCCTTGCGGTCTCGCGAGCATCAGACAGATGAGCGTGGCCGCGAAAATGACCAAGCGGAGCCGCGTGCCATCGATGGGGTCCGAACTCATGATCGGAATCAGATTGAGGAGGAACGAGAGCACTGTCGCAACGACAAGAGAGGTCCCCAAGGCTTTCCAGCCGTGACCTTTTCCGACGGTGTGCGCTTGTTCGGTGCCTCGACGAATGAGCACGACGAGCAAGATCGTGCCGACTGCGACGCCTGCAATGGTCCCCTTTGAAATCTCACCCAGGATTCGGAGCGCTTCGGGCAACACGGTGAGGAGAACAGCGGCCACGACACTTCCGGTAATGGAACCAGTGCCTCCAAGAACCACCATGGTTAGAACGATGAAAGAGGTTTCCATGGTGAACATGGCGGGAGTCAGGCCCCCTTCATTGTGGGCCAGGAGAGCGCCTGCCGCTCCGGCCATGGCCGAACCGAGGATGAACGCGCTCACCTTGATCGCGGTCACCCGGACGCCCATCGCAGAGGATGCAATCTCGTCATCGCGCACTGCGAAATAGGAAAGTCCCTTTGCGCTCTGCAGGAGGTTTCGACAGATCCCGATGCACCCGAAGGCTAGAAGCGCCGAGAGCCACACGGGCAACGAGAGCTTTGGAGCCACTTCAATCCCCTTTGCTTCCCCCAGTTCCTTCGTGTTTTGCGTGATGATCCGAAGGATTTCGCCAAACCCGAGCGTGACGACGGCGAGATAGTCGCCGCGCAGCCGCAAGGAGGGGAGGGCCACGATGAGCCCAGCAACACTCGCGATGAGCGCTCCCAAGAACATCATCACAATGACCCAGGCCACCGGCCCCAGGCTTTGATCTCTGAAAAAGTGCGCGGAGAGGTAGGCCGCAGTGTACGCACCGACTTGATAGAACGCGGCATGGCCGATAGAGAATTGACCCGTGATGCCGTTGATGAGATTGAGACTCACGGCGAGGGTCACGTACTGCATCGAAAGGAAAACCAATCGAACAATGAAGTCGTTCAGGAAGGTGTGACACAGGAAGTGGAGAAGGAAGGCTCCCCCGATGCCGAGCAGAATGCTGCCGATGCGTACGGGCAGAAACTTCATACCTTCTCCACCTTCGCCGAACCGAGCAGCCCTCCGGGCATGAAGAGCAAAACGACGATGAGAATCACGAAGGCGACGGCGTTGGTGTACGCGCTGCCTCCACCCCAAACCACTATGGCTTCGGCCAAGCCGAGGAGGAAGCCACCGAGAACGGCTCCTGGAATGTTTCCGATCCCGCCCAAGACGGCAGCGACGAAGGCTTTCACGCCGGGGAGAAGCCCGAAGAAGGTGTCTACTTTAATTCCGGGCTGGAAAGTCGCCGAGAGCATCGCGCCTGCCCCCGCAAGGGCGGAGCCGATCACAAAAGTGATGGTGATGATGCGATCCACGTTCACACCCATGAGGGCGGCAGAATCGAAATCTTGAGAGACCGCGCGCATGGCGCGTCCGGTTTTCGTGAACATCACGACGTGCCGCAGGATGGCCATGAGCACGAGCGTCGTGACAAAAATGATGATGTAACCCTTCGAGATATTGACGCGAATGGCGCTGGCCTCGGCCAACTGGTTCGCCTCGTTTGCCTTTTGCTGAAGGTCAAAGGATTGATCCCGGAGCTTCTTCGTTTCTGCAGAGAGGGAAGGAGCGCTTGCTTCGACTTTTTGTTTCTCTTCGAAGAGCTTAGTGGCTTCGTCTGCCCCCTTCTTCAGTTCGGCGGCTTTTAAGCGAAGCTCTTCAGAAGGTGCGCGCAGAGTGAAGTTGAAGTTGCTTTGAAAAGGGTTTACCTTCTGGCTGATGTTAGGAGCCGGGGAGTTTGGGAGCACAAGTTGCCCGGCATATTGGAGCAAAAGGGAGACCCCGATTGCCGTAATGAGAGAAGTGATTCTAGGTTGTGAGCGCAAAGGACGGTAGGCAAATCGCTCAATCGCAACGCCTATGAGTCCGCACACGGTCATGCTCACAAAGAGCATGGCAACCAGTATCCACACATTGGGTACGGGTTGGAGAGTTGGGTCACCCTTGAAGCCAAACATCCATGAGACAAAGAGCGCGGCATAGGCTCCCAGCATGAATACTTCGCCATGGGCAAAGTTGATCAAACGGAGAACTCCGTAGACCATGGTGTATCCCAAAGCAATGAGTGCGTAAACGGCCCCCATTTGGAGACCGTTTACGATTTGCTCAGGGAGCGTTCCGAGTTCGAACGCTGCAAGAGATGACCCGAAGAGCATTTACTTCATCACGTCCGCGTATTCGTAGGCTTTCTTGAACACTTGGAATCCTTCGCTGAGCGGGCGGACTTCGACGACCAGGGCTCGCTTTGGCGGGTTGCCCTTCATGCCGGCGAGAGTGATGTTTCCGCTCACGCCCTTGAGATCCTTTGTTGCCTCAATTGCAGCGATGAGATTCTTGGAGTTGATATCCTTCTTTTCCGCATCGAGCCTCTTGAGGGCGTCGATCATGACGAGACCCGCATCGTAGCCGAGAGCGGCCATCGTCGTTCCGGGCTCTTTGCCACCACTTATAGCCTTGAATTTAGTAAGGAATTCTTGAACCTCAGGTCGATCTTCCTTGTTGTTGTAGTGGTTGCAAAGGAAGCCACCAATGATGGCGTCTCCGCCGCTCTCAAGAATGGTGGGGGAGTCCCATCCGTCTCCACCGAACAACTTCGCGGTGATGCCCTGACTTCGTGCCTGCGAGGCAAGAGGTCCGACTTCGGGGAAGTATCCCGAGAGGAAAATTCCTTGGGGAGCCTTCGCCTTCAGTTCCGTGAGGATGCTCTGGAATTGCGTTTCACCGGTTTGATAGTTCAGCTCGCTGACAATCTTTCCTCCGAGGCTCTCAAACTTCTTCTTGAAACTTTCGGTAAGGCCCGTGGAATAAGGAGCCTTCTTGTCGGTGATGATGGCCATGTTTCGCATGCCTTGCTCTTCGTAGGCAAACTGGGCCATGACAGGACCTTGGAAATCGTCAATGTAGCAGACTCGGAAGACGTTTGCACCAATATCCGAGATGGAAGTCTTCGTGGATCCGATTCCGATGACAGGAATTCCCTTGTCGAACGCGGATCGAGCGATTTGCTCGGTGTGACCGCTGGCGACCTCGCCCAGGATTCCCACCACGCCATCAGAGATCAGCTTTTCAGCGGCCGTTTTTGCGGGCTCTGGTTTCGAAGCGGAGTCTTCTTTCAGAAGTTCGATCTTCTTTCCGTTGAGTCCGCCGGCCGCGTTGAATTCGTCAATCGCGAGCTTCGCGCCCATGTAGCTGTCGTCGCCCCAAGGCTTTTGGTCTCCAGACAAGCTCGCAACGACGCCGACCTTGATCGAATCCCCGGTGGCCTTGTTGCCCTCGGCTGTGGGTTCAGGTCGGACGGCTCCACCAGTGGTGGAACCCCCGCTCGATGAGGAAGTCGTGGTTGAGGTCGAAGAAGTAGAAGCATCGCCGCTCGATTTACAACCGATCAAGACGGTTGCCATCAGCATGGCGGCTGCTGTAGAAAGCCAAAGATTTGCTTGGGTCTTCATGATGTTTTGATTTACCCGGAAAGGATAGTGGAATGGTGAGCCCTCTTAGAACAAACCACACTCTGGGACGCAATTTTATCTGACAAAGCCGCACGAGCGGGTGAATATTGACCTAGGAATCGACTTTTCTCGCCGGATTCCAACGTGGAACGCCAAAAAATAGGGAAAATAGGGCATGTCCGAACAGTCGAACGAATACATGAGGCTGGCTACCGAGGCGTATGGTGCCCAAAACTACACGTCCGCCCTCGAAAACGTGGAGCAGGCGATCCTTGCCGATGGTACTAACGTTTCCGCGTGGATTCTGAAAGGAATCTTGCTTGCGCAAACGCAGCGCCCTTCAGAAGCAACGATGGCGTTTGAACAGGCCATTTCGGTGGGACCCCAAAACGCGAAGGCTTACTATAACTTTGCCACGCACATGCACCAGCAGGGGAATTCCTCCCGGGCGCTTGATCTGGCGAACATGGCGGTCTCCCTCGACCCTGCCATGACTTCGGCCCAAGACCTTGTTCGACTTTTGTCGCCCAGTCCGATGGCTCCCCCGCAAACCGGTGCAGAGTCTCCTTCTGCGGCCGGGAGTCCCTACGCTTCGCCTCCCAATTTTGCGCAGTATCCACGTGAAGGGTATCAGCCCGCCAGCAACCACGCGGTGCCTTTTGTCGAAAATCTAGGGCAGAAGTGGGTCGTGATCGGCTACTTCATTGCGATCATTTCGCTGATGTACTTCGTCTTCTCGCTCGCGGTGGCTTGGCCGTTCTTGAATGAGATGTTCGCGAACTTTCAAGATCAAGCGAAGATGCAAGCCGCAGCCGAGAAGATCAGTTCTCGTACGGGCGGAGCGTTTGGACAGATCGTCGGATACATTCTTCCAGTCGGAGCCGTAGCATGGATGATCATCGACCTGATCGATCGCCGAGGAAACTTCCTCTGGCTCATTCCTGGCATCTGCTGCGCATGTTGCGGAATGCACTGGGCGATTTTGCCGTTGTATATTGTATTAGCCCGCAAAGACTAATGGGCCCACTGACACTAGGTTCAAACAAACTATGTACTCTATTGCACTTCTGACCCTTGCCCTCGGGCAGTCCACGCTGACAAAACCTGTCGAGCACCCATTTCACATGACTGATGAAGCCATGATCGTGGATGCCAAGGTAAATGGCAAGGACGCAAGCTTCATGTTTGACACCGGGTACTCCGGAGTCATCATCATTAGTCCGAGCGTGAACATTGGAAAGCCAAGCGGCACCGTCACCCTCCGGGACTTTGTCGGAACGATGGAAGCCCAAAACGTCTCCATCAAAAAGCTGGAGTTGGGCCCGCTCAACGTGGCGACGAAAGACATGGTGGCAACTCAGTTCGATCAGGGCAACATGTCACTCAGCTACGGCGTCCACTGCGACGGAATCATGGGGCTCTCTGCGGTGATCAACTATGTCACCGAGATCAACTTCCAAAACAAGAAGTTCATCTTCCATCCTAAGAATGTCGACATCACGAAGCGAAAGCCGGACAATGTAAAAACTTTCCTGTGCCGCCTTCTCCCCACCGGAGGAGACAGCATGGAGATGCGAGTAGAACTTGCCCCCGGGAAGAAGACCACACTCGCGCTGGATACCGGAAATGCGTTCTTCGCCACGACGCACCGAGATGTCCTTGAAGATCATGGTCTCTGGCCGGTTGGAAAGAAAGCCATGTTCCCCACCTCATCAGGCGTCGCTTCCGGTTCAGTGGAAAGCTTCTACATGTACATGAAGGACGTCAACATCTACGGCGTCCCTGTCCAAGAATCTGTTTGGAGCATCATCGATTTGCCCACAAGCGACGCCAATCACGGCGGCACCGTTGGGTTCCAGTTCCTCAAGAACTTCAATATCACGATCGATATGGAGCGCCGATATGTGTGGCTGGAGCGGTTTACCGATAGCGTGAACTACATGCCTTGGGCCGACGTCGGCATCGCGGCTGGAACGCACCCTGAGCGAAAGCGGGTCACTATTTTCCAAGTGATCAAGGGAAGTCCAGCCGATAAGGCCGGTCTGAAGTTTGGCGACGACATCCTCTCCATCAACGGAGAGGACCCCGAACTCCTCTCTTGGCGAAAGCTGAGCGACATGTTTAGGGGCAAAGTCGGGACCACGCTGAAGCTCACGACCTCCCGGAACGGGGTTGTGACCGATCACGAACTCAAGCGTGAGTATCTGATCAACAACGCGCCCACCAACTAGATACGACCGAATCGAGCATCTCCTCAGTCAGGCGACCCGTAAAGGTGTTTTGCTGGCTGGGGTGATAGCTTCCAAAGAGGACCGTACCGTTCCCGAGTTCGACCTCGGCTCCATGTGAAAACTTGGGCCGGGGTCGAATCTCGTTTAGGTCGATCACCGCATTCCAAGCCAGCGAGCCCAAGCACAAAACCGCCCGCCAGGGATGCGCGTTCCAGGTTTGGAAAAGATACTCCTGGCAGGAGAGGATCTCCTCAGGCGTGGGTTTGTTGTCTGGAGGGGCGCAGTGGCACACCGCCGTGATGCATGTTTTTCGTAGAACCAAGCCATCGTCCACACTCAAACTCTCTGCTTGGCTTGCGGCCCCGACTTTATGGAGGGCTCGGTAGAGCCACTCCCCGCTTCGGTCACCGGTAAACATTCTCCCCGTTCGATTCGCGCCGTGCGCGGCCGGAGCGAGGCCTACAATCAAGTGGGTGGGGGCTGAGTCATCCCCGGGAAGGAGGTTGGGGACGGGTTTTGCCCAATATGTATCCTGGGCGAACGACTTTCGCTTTTCCGACCCGACTTTTTCACGCCAGGCCACGAGTCGAGGGCACTTTCGGCAGGTGATGATGGTCTCGTTGAGAGCCTGAAGTTCCATAGTCCGAAAATGAATGGTGCGCGAGGAGAGACTCGAACTCTCACGCCTTTTGGGCGCTGGAACCTAAATCCAGTGCGTCTACCAATTTCGCCACTCGCGCGCACCAGGAAGGATACCTTGACGGTAACCTATTTGATGATGCTTCTCATCCTCGGTGGGGCGGGTTATATTGGCTCGCACGTTTGCAAACTTCTTCGCTCGAAGGGCGAGAAGTTCCTCGTTCTAGATAACTTGTCGTTGGGCCACCGGTCGGCCGTAGAACCTCACGAACTCATCGTGGGTGATCTACGGGAGAAAAGGACCCTGGAAAAGGTCTTTTCCGAACATAAGTTCGACGCGGTCATGCACTTTGCCGCCCATTCTTTGGTGGGAGAGAGTGTCCAAAAGCCGAGCGAGTACTGGGAGAACAACCTCGTGGGGGTTCTGGGATTGCTGGACACCATGCGGGAGGCGAACGTCACCCAGTTTGTCTTCAGCTCGACGGCTGCAGTATATGGAGAACCGACTGAGGTCCCGATTCCTGAAGATCACCCGAAGAATCCCACTTCGACGTATGGAGCCACAAAATGGGCCGTCGAAATGGCGCTCGCAGGGTACGGCAAGGCCTACGGATTGCGAAGTGTTGCGCTGCGATACTTCAATGCCGCGGGGTCGGACCCCGAGGGGCAACTCGGCGAAGATCATAGCCCAGAAACCCACCTGATCCCAGCCGCGATCCTGAGCGCGACAGGGAAGAACCCGCCGATGTCTGTTTTTGGCGAGGATTACCCGACGCGAGATGGGACATGTGTACGAGACTATGTGCACGTGAACGACCTAGCCGAAGCTCACTACCTCGCGCTTCAACACCTTCGATCTGGAGGAGCCTCGGAGGTGTTCAATCTTGGAAGCGGGGAAGGTTTCACCGTGAAGGAAGTCATTGAAGCCATCGAGAAGGTTTCCGGGGTGCCGGTACCAAGGTCGGTGGGGCCAAGAAGGGCGGGAGACCCCGCAGTGCTCATCGCCTCGAGCGACAAGATTCGCAAGGCACTCGGTTGGAGTCCTGCGTACCAAGACTTGGAAGAAATTGTGCGCCACGCGTGGGATTGGCGGCAGAAGTTTCCTGATGGATATGGAGACTGAGGGGTCTGGCAAACTTAGGCTAGAACGCGCCAATATTGAGAGGAACTATGAACGTACCTGCAGATCTGAAGTATGTAAAGTCGCATGAATGGGTTCGCGTGGATGGCGATATTGCCACCATTGGAATCACCGACCACGCTCAAAGCGAGTTGGGAGACGTCGTTTTCCTCGACCTTCCGGCAGTCGGTACAGAGTTTGCGGCAGGAGCCACGTTTGGCACTGTGGAAAGCGTCAAAACCGTAAGCGATGTCTATGCCCCAGTGAGCGGCACAGTTACAGAAACGAATTCTGCACTGGGCGGCGCAAGTGAACTTGTGAACACCGATCCTTACCACGGCGGATGGCTCATCAAGCTCAAACTTTCGAACCCATCCGAAGTCGACGGACTCATGAGCGCGGCCGATTATCAGGCCAGTTTGTAACTTTCTTCTTTAAGTCCCGAGCGAATACCTGGGTCCCTTTTTGCCTTGTGTGGCATTACATACGCATCGGAAGCCGATCGTTGGCTTTCGTAAAGGTAGTGAGGACCCAGAAAACAATGCTCATTTCAGATGCAAAGAAGTTTGTAGGACAGGTTGCTGAAATTTCGTTCCTTGACCGAAAAGGTGACGAGGTCATTGAAGTAACGGAGATTTTCGACGTGAACTTTGTTCCACTGTACGGCCCCTGTCTCATTACCGATGTAGGCGATATCCGTCTCGATCGAGTCCAAAATATTGCTCGATGGGCGGTTGAAAAAGCGGCATAGTTGCTCGCTTCAGCTTAAAAGTAGTCACATGTCTCCTTCCGTTCGGGTCATTTTGATCCGGACGGCTTTTCTCTTTTAAGGGTCCTATCGGTGATCACATCCGTGAAGGAGTTGATCCTGAATCGGATGCCAATCCTCGTTTCGCGGGGGAACAACCGGGTGCTGATGTACGGCTCGAAGCTTCCGGCCGCGAGAGAAAACGCCCATTCGGTGTCATACCAGTGCTGGCGGTGAAAATCGTACTTCCACAAGGCGCTCAGCCTCATGTTTTTCAGCAGAATATCAGCGCGGACATGAGCGGCATGACGTGAGAACAACCGGTCCATCACAAACAGCGGATCGCCGAACTCCTTCCCTCGAACATAGGCCGCTCCCAGTCGAAACTGAGGCTTGGGTTGGAAAACTAGGCCAGCTTCCGCGCGGAGCCATCCAAATCCTTTGTCGCCTCCGCCCACCGCCCCGAGGCCATCGACTCGCGTTTGCAGCGAGATTTCCTTGGAGAGTTTCAAGCGAGGTCCTGCCAAGGTGCCATTCACGAGCCCTCGGGTCTTCCAGGCGTCGCGGTCGCTCTGCCTGATCTGGTGCACGCGAGCCTGGGAAAAATAGCCCAATCCCTTTTCGGACCCGCCTCCGCGCTCCGCCGAGGCTTCCCATAGCTTCGAGACGCCATCTGCCTCGACGAGTCTCGCCGTGGTGCCAAGATTCCAGGCACTCATGAGCGAGTAGGTGCTCTTTGGCCGCCGAATGTTCGAATCTTCATCGGAAGGGTTGTCGACGACGATGTTGTTGAGATAGCCATCGGCCGCACGCTCGCCGAGTTCCGTCCGGGGCAAGATAAACCCGGTGCTCTTCGTGGGCGGAACATTGCTTCGCGTGAGTGACAAACTCATCGTGGGGAGCGATTGTGGAAAGGCGTTGTACGTCGCGCTGAGAGCGGTTAGGTCGTTCAGCAGGATTCCAGAAGACCAGCTGATCCCGAGACCTGCCTTTCTTCGAAACGAAACTCCGGGGACTCGAATGCCTTCGACTCTTTTGTCAAGAGAAAACTTGCTGGTGGGGAGAGGAGGCAGGGTCTTACCAAACAAGATGATTCTGGGGCTTGAGGCTGTGCCCGTTCGGCCCGGCACGAGCACGAGCTTCGGCATTTTCACGGCAAGGTCCGGGGTTTTCCGGTTGCTTGGCGTTCCGTACACATCGAGGAGCTCCCAACGGTCTTTTGTGATCTTGAGGGTCGCAGCGGTGCCTTTCATCCCCAAAGCGTTGATGGACACCTCGCGGGCAGACCCGGTGCCGAGCCCCCAGTCAAAAACAAGGTCGTTGCAGGCGAGTTTGCCTTCGGCGGCGGTCAAGACAACGTTTCCGCGCGCAAAACCGGTCTTGGATTTATAGTCGAGATGGACCTCGTCGCACGTCATGATGACTTCTCCGTAAAGAAGCCGGACGTTTCCTTTTCCGATGACAATGCCCGTTTCAGGTTCCACTGAGGACTCGTCGGCGTACTCTAGCGTCAGAGAACCTTTCAGCACTTGCTCCACCGCCGGTGGTTCGGGAGCCACACGGGCAATGACCGCCTGGATGAGGGTCGGTTCGGGCGTCACAAAGGGGAAGAAGGGCATGGGCGTCGTGAACCAAACAGTTTACTTCCCTGAGCGATCCCGAGCGTTTTCTGCACAAAATCTGGTATCTTAGGGGGTCCCCATGAGTGTGCCTCAAGGTCCCAATATCCCACTAGCAGACGTCCTTGCCGGTTTTGAGCAAGGGAAGTTCGTTCTCTCCAACCTCGCTGCGAAGCGAGCAAAGCAGTTGCGCGATGGTGCTCCTCCTTTGATCCGAACGGAGTCGAACCACCCCCTCACGATCGCTCTGGCCGAAATCGCGGCCGGAAAGATTCGAGGAATCCTCGGACCCGAAGTGCCGGTGGCCATCGAGGAAGCCAGTGTTCCCGCATTCTTGGATGAAGCAGTGCCCGCCGAACTTGGTATGTTGCTGCCTTCTCTCGACGAAGTGGAAGTGGACCTCATTGGGGCAGATTTGAAGGATGAACTTCACGATCCGGAAACAGATGGCCTTTCTGATGAGGCCCCTGTGCTCTCCGATCTGCTCGACGATGATGAAGAAACCGTAGTCGCCGGCGAAGGTGACGAGGACACGTTGTCGCTCAACGATCTTGCGGAATCTGAAACCGCAGACGAAGAAGAAGAGCACAACTAAGCGTAAGAATTGAGTATGCCTAGTGATCTCTACGAGGTCCTTGGGGTGTCGCGCACAGCCTCTCAGGCAGACATAAAGTCTGCCTTTCGTAAGCTCGCGCGCCAGTATCACCCTGACCTAAACCCGAACAACCCAGAAGCAGAAGCGAAATTCAAGGAAGTATCTCGGGCTTATGAGGTGCTTTCCGACGAGCAAAAGCGAGCTCGATACGATCAAACAGGCTCGACGGAGGACATTCCGCAAGATCCCTTCTTCGGTGGTGGCGGTGGAATCAACCTCGATGACATTTTCAGCTCCTTCTTTGGGGGCGGAGGCTCTTCAAGGTCGGGACGCCGAAATCGAAATGATCGAGACGGCGATGACATCCGCGCCGATATCACGATTGAGCTAAAGGACGTTCTCATCGGGGCCGAGAGAAAGGTCCGCTACAAGAGACTGATCAAGTGTTCATCGTGTAGTGGCTCCGGCGCAGAGCCCGGGACCAGTGTAGATACTTGCCAAACCTGCCAAGGCACAGGTTCCGTCACGCGAACCCAACAAACTTTTCTGGGGATGGTCCAAACTTCCACCCCTTGTCCCAGCTGTCGCGGAGAAGGTGTTCTGGTCACAACCCCTTGCAAAAAGTGCGGCGGTCGAAGGACGGAGGCTTCGGAGGAAGAACTCGAAGTCAAGATTCCTGCGGGAATCCAAGACGGCAACCAGTTGCGAGTGGGTGGTCGCGGCAACGAAGGGCTTGGCGCGGGGCAAAATGGCGATCTCTTCGTCGTGGTCTCGGTCAAACATGACGAACGCTTCCAGGTCAATGGCCGCGATGTGGAGACAGCCGTAGAATTGAGCTTCGCGCAAGCGGCTCTTGGCGATGAAATTGAAATTGACGGGATCGACGGCGGCGTAAAACTTACTATTCCGAACGGCACGCAACCCGGCGAAGTGTTTCGGATCAAAGGCGAGGGGATTCCCGCAATCAACTCCACCATTCGTGGCGACCTCTATGTCCATGCCTTGGTTCGCGTGCCAAAGAAGCTGAGCGAGGCCGAAGTGAAGCTCTTGCAAGAATTCGCTGAACTCCAAGGGGAGGCTCAACCCCAACCTAGCCCAGGCATTCTGGGTGGACTCTTCCGAAAGAAAAAATGAAAACTTGGACCCAAGTGACCGCTACGCTTGATACGTTGCCAGAAGACTGGGCGGCATGGCACGAGGTGTTCGAGCAATGTGGAATCAACGGGACTGTCGTTACCGACGTTCCGGCCACGATCACGGGCTACGCCTACGAACCCACGGAGCAAGAGCTTGAGACGCTATTGCGGGTTCTTGGCGAGAGAGGGGCGACGGTATCTACCGGAGTTGTCCATGAAGAAGATTGGGCGGAGAGCTGGAAGCAGTTTTTCAAGCCTCGGCGCATTGGGAAGCGGTTTGTGGTCCGGCCAACTTGGGAAGAGTTCGCTGCAGGCCCCGATGACCTCGAAATCGTCCTCGATCCCGGCCAATCGTTTGGGACCGGAGACCACCCCACCACGAGAATGTGCCTCATGCTCTTGGAAACCCTGGATCTCACGGGGAAGACGGTCGCTGATGTTGGATGCGGTACAGGAATCCTCAGCGTGGGGGCGTGTCTGCTCGGGGCTCAATCAGTCGAGGCGGGAGATATCGAAGAAAATTGTGTCGAAAGCTCGGAAGAGAATGCCGTTCGAAACAACGTGAAGTTTCCGGTTGTTCTGAGCAAAGGTTTTGACGCGTTTCCTGAATCCGCCACGTACGATGTGGTTCTCAGCAACATCATTTCTGCCGCCCTCATCATATTGGCTCCCGAAGCCGCAAAACGCGTCAACCCAGGTGGATTCTGGATTGTGAGTGGGGTGATTCACTCGAACTGGCCGGATGTCTTGGCCGCGGCCCAGCGGGTCGGATTCGAACTCACAAATCGGCTCGAGGAAGATGACTGGGTGGCCGCGCAATTCACCCGGTTATGAAAGAGATCCGTAGCCTCCCCCGGGCCTTCGTGGTCATCGAAGACGTTGCCAACGTCACGAGTTTTGAGATTCCGGATGCGGAGTTTAAGAAGATTCACAATGTTCTCCGGCTGCGGTCGGGCGACAAGGTTGCCTTCCTCCCCAATGACGGAACCCTCTTGGTCTGCGAACTCAACGGGCGTCGCGCCAACATTCTTCAGCGGCTCCCACTCGAGACAGAACCGGAATGCAAGGTGAGTCTTGCGGTGGCATTTCTCAAGGGAGATGGCCTGGACGAGATCATTCGAATGGGATCGGAAATGGGGGTGCAAGAGTTCATCCTCTTTCCCTCCGACCGGGTGGTCGTCCGTTGGGAAGGTCCCAAACTTCAAGATCGGCTCCGCCGGTGGAACGCTCTGGCGCAAGAGGCATGTGAAGTGGCGATGCGGTCAAGACTTCCTCAGATCGGGCTGGCTAAAGGGCTTGCGGAGGTCTTGAGTGAACCGAGCGCGTATGTGCTGAGCGAGGCCGATGGCCTTCAGGTAGGGCTGGATTCCGTCAAGAAGTTGGAGCGGGTCACCTTGGTGAGCGGGCCGGAAGGCGGGTGGAGCCCGAGAGAGTTTCAACTCATCGGCGACCGTGCGATCTCGCTGGGTCCGCGGATTTTGCGAGCCACGACGGCCCCGGTTGCGGCGGCAGCCGCCCTCCTTTGTGGGTAGCAATTTGACGGGTACCATAGGGACCCTATGCGACCCGACGGCCGTGCTCCAGACCAACTCCGACCTATCCACCTGACTCCGAGCTTTGCGAAGTTCGCCGAAGGCTCCTGCTTGCTCGAAATGGGCGACACGCACATGCTCGTGACCGCGACCGTCGAAGACCGCGTGCCACCCTTCATGAAGAATTCCGGCAAGGGCTGGGTCACCGCAGAATATGCGATGTTGCCTCGATCTGGACGACAACGGAACCAAAGAGACGGGCAGCGAAGCCCGAATGGTCGAAGCATGGAGATTCAACGGCTCATCGGGCGGAGCCTCCGCACCATCGTCGACATGGAAGCTCTCGGAGAGCGTACGATCACCATCGACTGCGACGCGGTGCGTGCCGACGGGGGGACCCGAACCGCGAGTATCACCGCTGCCTATGTCGCCCTCTACCAGGCGGTGGAATGGATGAAAGCCAACCGCATGATCAAGACCAATCCGATCAAGGAGCAGCTTGCCGCGATCAGCGTGGGCGTCTACCGAGGAACCGAGGTTTTGGACCTGAACTACGATGAAGATTCGGTGGCCATGACGGATATGAACGTGGTGATGACGGCGAGCGGTCGATTTGTAGAGATTCAAGGCACCGCCGAGGCCGAGCCCTTTAGCGCAGAGACTCTGGGACGCCTCTTGGCTCTTGGGAAGAAGGGATGCGAGCATCTTTTCAAGATTCAAAGAGAAGCGCTCGGACTCGAATGAAGCTGGTCATTGCAACCTTCAACGTGAAGAAGGCGGGCGAGATGGTGCAGATTTTAAGCGCCGCACTTCCCGGGACTGAGATCCTCACGCTTGCCGATTTTCCGGGCGCGCCCGAGCCCGAAGAAACGGGCTCCACCTACGCCGAAAACTCGACTCTGAAGGCGATGAGTGCTGTCCAACACACGGGGCTTTGGTGCATCGCCGATGATGCGGGGCTCGAAGTGGACGCCATGGACGGGCAACCAGGACTCCATAGCAAACGATTCGAGGGCGAAGACACTCCGTTTGACATCAAGATGCAAAAGATTCTAGAACGCTTAGACGGCGTTCCCGATTCCGACCGATGCGCGAGATTTCGGTGTTGTGTGGTGATCGGACGGCCCGGCGAAGATCCTGTCGTATTTGAGGACACGTGCGAAGGGAAGATCGCTCACGCCCCAAGTGGGAATGGGGGTTTCGGATACGATCCCATCTTCTTTCTGCCCGAATTGGGTTGCACGATGGCCGACTTGACGGCCGAACAAAAGCATGCCATTTCGCACCGAGGGAAGGTTCTGAGCCGAGTGGTGGCTTGGTTGACCGAACACGCCGCCAGCGAGCAAACTTTGCGCAACGAATTCTAACGGGTTTTAGCTGCCTCCTTCGGTACAATGGGGGGGTGGAAAAGATCATCCTTGCGGCTCCTCGTGGGTTCTGCGCTGGCGTAGCCTTCGCCATTGAGGTCGTAGACCTCGCCCTCAAGATTCATGGGTCGCCTCTGTACGTGCGACACGCCATCGTCCACAACGAATGGGTCGTGCGTAGTTTCGAGGAACGAGGGGTGATTTTTGTCGAGAATATCGAAGAGATTCCGGAAGGAGCGCCGGTCGTCTTCTCGGCTCACGGGGTTTCACCCCAAGTCCGTTCGCTTGCCAAGGAGAGAAACCTCCAGGTGATTGATGCGACGTGTCCGCTTGTCACCAAGGTCCATAACGAGGCGAAGAGGTTCGCGGCCAAGGATTTCCACTTCATCTATATTGGTCACCGGGGCCACGTAGAGGCGGAAGGGACGATGGGCGAGGCCGAGGGCCGAATGCACCTCGTGGAAACGCCCATGGATGTCGAGCGCCTAGAGATTCCGCATTACGAAAAATTGGCGGTACTCACTCAAACGACCCTGAGCGTCGATGAGGTTCAGGAGACCATGGAGGTCATCAAGCGCAAGTATCCGCACGTGCAAATGCCCGAAAAGGAAGATATTTGCTACGCGACCACAAACCGCCAAGTGGCAGTGCGCGCGTTGGCCGACCAGTGTGACCTTGTCATCGTCGTGGGAAGCACGACGTCGTCGAATTCGAACCGCCTCCAAGAGGTTGCCGAGGCCTGCGGAGCGACCGCCCACCTGGTCTTGTATCCCGAAGAAGTTCAAGAATCCTGGAAGACGGACTATCCGGTCGTCGGGATCACGAGCGGCGCCAGCACCCCAGAACACCTCGTCGAGGCCATCATCGGGAAGTTGCTGGAGGGTACCCACGGGGTCCCCGTGACGACCTTAGAAACGATCCAAGAGAATATGAAGTTCTTGCCGCCAAGAGACCTTATTCAACTTGCGATGGCTGGGCAAAACGGTTAAGCTAGACCCGCGTTAGGGCTTTGCCTTTTGCAACAGCGTGGCGGCTCGAAGCCACTCCGCCACGCTCCAGGCCTGCCAAGGGCATCCGGCTGGATGTCGTGGTTCGTCTCCATCGTAGACTTCCGCCAAACCGCCCAAACCAAACTCGGTGAGCATGCTACGGCAGTTGCGCAAGATTCTTCGCGCTTGACTCGTATCGCCCGTCACGCGCAGGAGCGCACCGACATAGGGTCCCATGAGCCAGGGCCAAACCGTGCCTTGGTGATACGCGGCGTCTAACTCGACGATCGGACCCCGGAACTGCGGTTTGTAACCTGGAATCTGAGGGCCGAGAGTTCGCATCCCGACCGGGGTAAGAAGTTCCTTAGCGACCACATCGAGGGCATGCTTCGCGTTCTCCGGGTGCATCGGGCCGAAGGCAAGGCTCATAGGGATGAGTTGGTTCGGGCGGAGCGACGAGTCATCGGGCTCGACGATGTCGAGGTAGTAGCCCAGTCCCTTGTGCCAAAACTTTTCATGGAACGAGGCTTCACCTTTGTCGGCGGCTTCTGAGTAAACAGTGGACTCGATATTGAGACGATCACTCAGCCATGCGAGGACTCGGCAGGCGTTGATCCATAGGCCGTTGATCTCAATGGCTTTTCCTCGGCGAGGTGTCACCACCCAATCGCCCACTTTGGCGTCCATCCAAGTGAGCTGAACGCCCTCGGCTCCTTGATGGAGCAACCCATCGGCCGGGTCAACCTTGATGTTGTACAGAGTTCCGGCGATGTGATGCTCGAAAACAGAAACGAGCGACGGATGGATGGCCCGCGCGAACTCCTCGTCCCATTCCACATTGAGGGTTTCGTACACGGCGTTTGCAAACCACATGGTCGCGTCTGCGGTGTTGTATTCAGGCTCCCCGATTTCTACAAAGCGGTTTGGAATCAATCCGCTCTTCATTTGGGTCGCGTAGTCGCGCAAAATCTTTCGGGCCGTGGCCGCCCGTCCGGTGCAAAGGAGCAACCCTGGGAGTGAGATCATCGTATCTCGACCCCAATCTGTAAACCACGGATACCCTGCGATGATCGAACTCCGGCTCTCTGTTTCGACCAAGAAGTGATCTGCGCAAGCGGTGAGAGCATCTACGGTGTTGGGCGGAATTCCCGTGCTGGATGTGTCCCAGTCTGTCCACGGTTCGGCTTGCTCTTCGGTGGTGGCCATCACGCTGATCGAGGCTCCTGGGGCCAGGGAATAGTGCAGTTCCACCGGGCAGAAGAGATCGACGCGGGGGTCGAGCCCACGCTCGCTCTCTCGGCGATGATCGAACCGGAAGTACCAACCCACCGCAGGGTGGAGTTCGGCTCCCGGGTGAATGAGCCGAAGCGGCACCCGTCCATGCTCGACCAGCGTTTCCTCGCGGGTGGACTTCAGGTTCGTTGGATAATGGTCACTCACCGAGAAATTCTCGTGGTAGGGCTTGTGGCACACCAAGGGCCGGAGCGTGATGCGAAGGGGTTTCGGCCCTGTGTTTGAATATTGAATCGTGACTGTGTTGGCACGAGGATGCAGCTTGACCCGCTTTTCCAATGTCGCGCCCGCCACACGAAAGGCCCAGTAGGCATCGGACCCTACCTTAAACTCTTCGAGGAATTGATATCCCTCGGGGTGCACCGTCCCTGCGTACTGGTTGGTCGACAACCCGAACTGCTGCCCTTCGACGCTTACTTCTTCATCGAGGCTGCTGAGAAGGACCATTCGATCTTCGGGGGGCCGAATGGCCGCCACGAGGAGCCCGTGATAGCGCCGGGTATTCGCCCCCGATACCGTGCTCATCGAGAATCCGCCAATTCCGTTGGTGAGCAACCATTCCCGGTTGGAACTCACTTCATAGTTGCGGCACGAGGCGCTATCGAGGGATATTCTCACGATGCTGTAGAGTGTACACGGGTCTTGAGAGCAAAGACAGACTTTTGCGCGAAGTCTTGGCGGAGCGCTCAAACCTCCTTGAAAGAATTGGCGTAGAATTCCGGGCAGGTATGCCAGAACTCCCCGAGGTCGAAACCGTCCGCCGCATTTTTGATCGCTGTCTCACTGGTGAGACCATCGCAGAATTGCAGCTTCCTGATGATCCCATTTTCATGAAGCAAGACGATCCCGCGAGGGTGAGAGAAACGCTCTTGGGGGCCAAGGTGCTTGCGACGGGACGCCGAGGAAAGACATTTTGGTTCGAGCTAGAAGATCGTCCTTACGTGGTGGCGCACCTTGGAATGACGGGGATTGTTCGCGAGGTGACCGACCCCGAGTGTCAGTTGGCTTGGCGTGAAACCGGGGCGTTCTTCGATGCCGATGGAAATGTCCGATTCCTGAAGCTCCAAATGAAGTCATCCTCGGGTCGGGTGGTGGCGCTCGCCGATGGGCGACGTCTGGCTCGCCTTTGGCTCGCCGACTCGCTTGAATCGGACAAGAAGCTTTCCATCGTGGGTCGCGACTGGTGGCTCGACCCCATGACCCCGCAAGAACTACACGCCGTGTTGTCGAAGCGCAAGGCTCCGATGAAGGCCCTACTGCTGGATCAGAAGGTTTCTGCGGGGGTGGGAAACTGGATCGCAGACGAGGCGTTGTACCAGGCGCGGATTGCGCCGAATCGGCCGGCGGATTCACTTTCGCTCAAGGAAACCAAGGCGTTAGTCACGGCCCTGAAAGCGATTCTAGATCTCGCTGTCGAGGCCGGGGCGAACAGCGAGAAGTATCCCGAAGATTGGCTGTTTCACTTCAGGTGGGGTGGATCGAAAGGTCACGACCAGATCGGCGGAAAGCCGATCCGGCGTGAAGAATTAGGGGGCCGCACCACCGCTTGGGTCCCAGGGGTCCAGAAGTAACCTCAGGATTTTCTTCTGCGGCGGAGCAAGAGCGCGCCAAAGCTGAGGGCGACCAGTGTTCCGGGTTCTGGAGCGACTACGACCTGCATCATCATAGGCTGTTGCAGGATTCCCGCCCCGAACGTGCCGAGACTTGTGGATGATCCCAAAACTCCTCTGGAGATGATGCCGCTTGTGTTTGCCGCATTTCTGCCAGATTTGCACTCCTGAGATCGCTTTCTCGTGGCCCAGATGTCCATCGAACAAAAAAACCTTCCAAACATGACACGTATCATGTTTGGGCTTGAGGTCATGCGGCAACCTTTAATGTATGAGGTTGATGGATGCGATCCTACTGAAAAACCTACGGCAGCCATTCCGGACAATTGGTCACGGTTTGATGGGTTGTTGCGTGGGGGGTGGGCTCTATCTGGCGACGATATCAAACGCCGCCAGCTACATGTCTGATGACCCCAGGGCCTGTATCAATTGCCACGTGATGGGACCAGAATACGCGAGTTGGCAGCACTCGAGCCATGCGCGAGTTGCCACATGCAACGATTGCCACGTTCCCCATGATTCCACGATCAATAAGTATTGGTTTAAAGCCAAGGATGGAATGCGGCACTCCTACCTGTACACGACAGGGCAAGAGAGACAGGTTATCCAGGTCATTGAAGAATCCAGGAAGGTGATCCAGGCGAACTGCCTGCGTTGTCACGGAGACTTGGTTTCAGAAGCCAGTACACCGATGGGGCACACGCTAGATCGGTCTTGTACCGACTGCCACAGGGAAGTCCCCCACGGTCGTGTCCACAGCCTCAGTTCTACGCCCAACGCGGCGATACCCCCACTTTCTCCGGTGATGAAAGAGATCATGAGACAACGGGGATCAAACAAGGAAGTCAGCAAATGAGTGAACCTACAAAAAAATCAAGCCCAGCCCTCGGTTGGATGGTGTTCTTCGGGTGCGCAGTCGGCGTGATCGCCGTCGGCCTTCTCGCGACTTCAATCAACGACCGTCGAGCCCAATCGATCAGTGGTCGCGTGCAGTTCATGACGCCGGTCGCAGAGAACGAAGGAGACAACTCCAAGTGGGGTGCTAGCTTCCCCCGGGAGTACAACTCATGGGAAGCAACGAAGCAAATGAATACGCTTACAAAGTACGCGGGATCGAAGGAACGGGACTATCTCGCCGAAAGCCCGAATCTTGTCATGGTGTGGGCAGGATATCCATTTGCGAAAGATTACA
>CAZBXR010000038.1:0-21566 GCA_964496145.1 uncultured Chthonomonas sp.
GCTAAACTACGCAAACGTTACATATCTTGCCAGCCATCTTGGTCTTGCGGTGGCGATCGTGGGCGGGGGCATCAGCGCGGTGTCGGTCAGCCGCCAGACTGTCGTTCTCTTTCACAACATTCCGACAAACAAGGCGCAGACGTTGCAGGGTGAAGAGGTCACGCTTCCGTTCGAGGTCACACTTCGTGAATTTCATATGGACACGTTTGCCCCTACGTTGGCCGTTGCGGAAGAAGACGCAAAATCGAAGGACGGTCTTCGAGTTGTCAACGGCTCTGAACTGGTGAAGAGTGGCGTCTCGGAGAAGGTTGCTGGCCATGAGGTCTCCGTCGAGAAGTATTGGCCACGGGCTGTGATGGTCGGTGACAGTTGGCGTGAGGTCCCATGGAAGTCCGCTGGACCCGCAGCCTATGTGACGGTAAAGACCCCTAAGGGTGAAGTCAAGAAAGGATGGGTGTCTTGCGGTAGCCCCGAGTCTTCGGGAGCGCTTCTTCAACTGACCGAAAACTCCGCATTGGTTATGAACCGCCCTCGCCCGAAGAAATTCCAATCCAAGGTCGAGATCAAGACCGAAGCCGGAATCGAGACGAAACTGATAGAGGTCAACAAGAAGGCCACGGCAAAGGGGCTCGACATCTACCAACTCAGTTACGATGAGGAGATGGGTGCGGCAAGCCCCTACAGCGTTCTTGAGGTCGTTGGCGATTCAGGGCTCCCGGTGGTGTATGCAGGAATCTTTACTATGCTCTTCGGGTGCCTTCTGCACCTGTGGAACGGAATCGGAGGAAGAAAATGATAGGCGCAATTGCAGCGGGATCATGGCTACTGGCCGGTGGAGCGTACGCGGTCAAACGGAAAAACCCCGTGTGGGGAGATTTGTTGGCACTTCTCGGAGTCCTCTGTGGGGCCTTGTTCCTGGGGACACTATGGGTAACGCTGGACCGAGCTCCCATGCGAACTCTCGGTGAAACTCGTTGGTGGTACGCAGTCTTAGTTCCCACCCTCGGCCTTCTTATCGGGTGGCGGTTCAATACCCGAGCCATGGCGATTCCCTCGTGTCTCATGGGCGCAATGTTTGCCATCATTAACCTTCGGCATCCCGAGTACATGGACAAAACCCTGATGCCGGCCCTGCAAAGCCCATGGTTCGTGCCCCACGTTGTGGTGTACATGCTCGCTTACTCCGCGCTCGGTCTCAGCAGCGTTCTTGGGGCTTGGGAATTGGTCAAATCGTGGGTTCAAAAGCGGCCTCTTTCGCCTGAAGATGTTGAACCGAGCCACAGGATGGTTCTCGTCGGGTTGCCTTTGCTTACGTGTGGACTCCTCTTTGGAGCGCTCTGGGCGAAAGAGGCGTGGGGTCATTACTGGACCTGGGATCCCAAGGAAACGTGGGCCTTTTTGACATGGTCGGCCTACCTCAGCTATCTTCATGTTCGCACTCGTCACCAAATGAAGCCCGTCCTGAATGTGTGGTTACTCGTGGTCGGCTTTGGCGTTCTAATGCTCTGCTGGTTTGGCGTGAACCTCATGCCCACGGCTCAAGAGAGCGTCCACACGTATACGCAGAGTTGAAGGAGGGGGTTTTGGAGGGGTTAGGAGGGGTTAGGAGGGGTTAGGAGGGGTTAGGAGGGGATAGATGGGTTTAGGATGGGTTAAAAGGGTTCAGGAGGGACCTTCAAAGTCGATCTGAGTGGTGTTGGAATCGACTTTCACTCTCTTCAGGATATAAGAGAAGAGGCTTTGCCCTCTACCCTCTACCCTCTACCCACAACCCACACCCCACAACCCACAACCCTCCTAAACCCTCTTAGACCCTTTTAAACCCTCCTAAACCCTTTTACCCCCCCCAACCCTTTACTCCTCAAATCATCGCCTCTAGGCGACTCATCTCCAAAATACTCAGCCTCTTGCGAGTGGACTCCACGATTCCTTCCTTCTGCCACCGACTTATGACTCGAATTGTGGATTCGACGGTCGTTCCCGCCATCTCGGCGATATCTTGGCGCGTCAGTGGGATGTTTAGGTGGATGACGTCTCCCTCTTCGACAGCATAAGACTCACACAGCAATAAAATGACGCTAGCGATCCTGTCTTCGACCATGCCAGTTGTCATTCGAGCGATCCTATCAAACGCTCGTCGGAGACGGCCAGAGGTCCGGTCAACAAGGACTTGGTTTAACTCGTGATGTGACCCGAGGATTGGCCGGATTGCATGCTTTGGAACCTTTAGAAACCAGGTTTCTGAAACGGCTTTTGCGGCTTGGGGGCACCCGTGGCCGTCCACGACACCGAGGAGACCGAAAATCTGGCCAGGCCCCATCAATTCTGTCGTGATGTCTTGACCGTGCGTGACGGGGCGAGTCATTTTGACAAAGCCCGTACCCACAACCCCAAAGAAGTCCACCTGCATACCATGCAGCCAGATGACTTCTGTTCGCTGTGCGAGGGCCATCTTTGATTGACCAGCCAACTCCATGAGCAAATTGTCCGGGAGTGATGAAAGCAATTTTGCTTTTCTCAATACGGATATGTTCGACGGTTGTTCCGCGACTTCGGACATCAACCGAATTATGACTCACGTCATGGTTTGTGCTCGACCGGTTGCAGATAATGGGAAATGAACATCATGGAAATCTTTGTATCTAGTCTCATTGCCACTGTAGCCGCTCACGCGATTGCGGGAGTGCCTCACGATTCGAAAAATCCAGTTGTCACACCAGACGTAGAGATTCGCGCTCGGTTCGAACGTCGAACGGACAAGGACTTCACGAAGTCGGCGAATGACAACCGGACGGACTTTCTTACTAGAATTCGACCTGGAGTGACCATCTCGAAGGATAAGTGGGCTGTGCGGATTCAAGCCCAGTACGCCCATGACCTCATTTGGTCGAAGGCTTCGAACAAGTCAACAGAGAACAAGGATCTAAGCCTCGCCTATCTTCAGGTGAAGGAGAATGCGCGTACGGTTACCCTTGGCCGGCAACACATTTCACTGAACGACGAGCGCTTGGTAGGCGCAGGAGACTGGACTCAGCTAGGACGTTCTTTTGACGGAGTCCGAGTGAAGAGTGCAAATCTGGACCTGTTTGCGGCCAAAGTGGGTCTCCAGGCAGGGATTTCGCACGCGGCTCGGCTTTATGGAGTCAGCCATTCTTCAAACTACGGGACCACCACACTTTTGGTCAAGACAGACAAAGTCGGCGCCACCCGAAGTCAAGTGAACACTTTGGACCATCTATGGAAGGGGAAAGTGGGCGATCTTTCGGCTCAGGCAGAACTCGCCATTCAGGGCGGCCGCTCTGGCGGCAAAGACCTTGGAGCGTTCGCCATTCAGGGTGGAGTTTCCAGGGCCCTCCCCCACAATCTGACCATTGGTGCTGAATTTAGCATGGCCTCCGGTGGGAGTTCGGCCACCAAGACGAAGACGTTTGACAACTTGTACCCAACGAACCATAAATTCTACGGATCAGAGGATATGATTGGTTGGCGGAACATCCAAGAACTCGCCGTAAAGGCCTCTTACAAGACGAAGAGTGGAGCTACGTTTAAGTTTGGACACCACCACTTTTGGTTGTTTGATAAGAAGGACGGGTTCTATGGCGCAGGTGGCGGACTAAACAAGGCTCTCGGAGGGGCGAATCTAATCGACCCGACAGGAGCATCGGGTCGGTATCTTGGATCGGAGTTTGATCTAGACTACTCGAGGCCGATTGGTAAGAATGCAACCCTCGCTGCGGGCGTTTCGACTTTCACCCCAGGTGGGTTCATCAAAGCCCGGAACGGGGGCTCTGCCAAGGCTCAGAACTGGTTCTACATTAAGTACGAAATCAAGTTTTGAAGAGAGTGCCCATAAGATCAATTTGAGCGATCATGGGATGATGGCGGTCCGAGACGACCGCCATCATTCCAATTGCCGAACATCTCTCCCGCTACCGTCTTCTTCACGAAGTTCGAGAGGCGTCTTGCAAATTCGTCCGGCGTGCGCTTCTGCTCCATCACGTAGCCGACTCTTATCCGTTGATACAGGGCGGGAAACGTCAAGAAGTTCTCCCAAGCGCCAGGCTCGGCTTTCAGTGCCTCCTCGATTTCTGGGGCAAGGAGAAACTCCTCGTCCAAGTCCGGCAAAATAGCCGCACCCGCCGGCGTCATCAGCCCGAGCCGAATCAGCCTTCTGGCTCGCTCCTTATTCAACTCGGTCCAGTTCCCGCGAGGCTTACGACGGGAAAACCTTTGCGCGACTTCCTCAGGCGAATACCGCTTTTGGATGCTGTCGATCCAACCAAAACACAGGGCCTCCTCGACGGAATCGAGATAGGAAAGATTGTCTGGCGTCGCGGGACTGGCCAGCAGAACCCAGATTTCCTGAGCGTGGTCGTGGTTCTCTTGTAGCCACTGCCTCCAAGCCCGCCGGTCAATAGGACGAAACGTCTCTCTGATCTCCATACACGATTGGTCTGAACCTGCGGAGAGTATGACAGTGCCCGCAGTCAAAATTTGTCGATTACTAAGTCAGATTGCGCCTCCGTAGCAGGATGAATCCAAGGTAAAACAAGCCCATGCTCAAGTGGCCCCTGTTTGTGAGTGCGACGCTGGCGTGCGGCGCTATCGGCATGAACCTCAGTTCATGCTCCTCGGTTGCATCCTCCTCGCAACCCAACCCGCACGAGGGTGTCATCGCCTCGGCAGCAGTTCAGCAAGCCACGAGCATGAGCCGTCTTTACCAACTCAACTGCGCAAAATGCCACGGCGACAGCGGAGAAGGAGGCGGAGCGGGAACACCCTCGCTCCTCACGAAAGAAAAGTTTGATCAGAAGTGGGACAAACCGTTTTACGATGCCATCAAGAACGGGACGGAAACAGGGATGGACGCCTACGGCGAGACCCTGACTCCCGCTGAGATTTGGGGTCTCGTTGTTCACATCCGTGAGCTTCAGGGCGAAGCACTGCGCCGTGAATTCGGAAGGCCCAAGGCCAAGAACGGTGTGTACCCGTCTCCGGGCCATCCGTATAAGATTGAAACCGTGGCGAGTTCCGGCCTCTCGGTACCTTGGGGGGTGGATTGGCTGCCCGACGGGACCATGCTGGTGGCAAACCGCCCCGGCACGATGGTGATGTTCAAAGGGGGGCAGATGGTGGGCTCGGTTTCTGGCTTGCCACCGGTTTTCGCCAATGGCCAAGGCGGATTGATGGATGTCGCCGTGCACTATGATTACGCAAAAACCGGGTGGATCTATCTGAGCTACTCTCACCCCGGCGATTCCGACTCTACGAAGAGCCTCACGAAGATTGTGCGAGGGAAGCTGACCGGCACCAAGTGGGGAAGCCAACAAACCGTTTACCAGTTCGACGAGTCGCTTTACCTCTCCGGAGGACTGCACTTTGGGAGTCGAATCGTGTTCGACAAGAAAGGGCATGTGTTCTTCTGTATGGGGGAAAGAGGCCGGGGCAATCTGGCCCAGGACCTGACGAAGCCAAACGGAAAAGTATTCCGTGTGAACGAGGATGGCACGATTCCGAAGGACAACCCTTTTGCAAATGGGACGAAAGGGGAAATCAAGGCGATTTGGTCGTATGGACATCGGAATCCTCAAGGGCTGGCAATGGACGAGGCCGGACGATTGTGGGATACCGAGCATGGCCCTCGGGGTGGAGACGAACTCAATCTCATCGTGAAGGGTGCGAACTACGGGTGGCCGAATATCGCCCATTCCATCAACTATAATGACGCCGCGCTGGTGACCCCATGGGATGATTCGGGCAAGTACCAGCAACCGGTTTTCCGATGGATTCCGTCCATTGGCGCGTGTGGTCTTGACGTCGTTCGTGGATCAGCATTTCCGAAATGGAAAGGGGATCTAGTCGCAGGCGGACTCTCTGGCGCAAATGTCGACCGAATTCGCGTGAAGGATGGGAAGTTTGTCGAGCGAGAGGAACTGATTCACGGGATGGGCCGCGTGCGAGACGTGGTCATCGGCCCCGATGGGTACATCTATGTCGCGCTGAACCAGCCGGACAAGATCGTGCGGATTGTGCCTGCGAACTAAGCCGAGTTTATCTTCGGGCGTTTCCTGCGGCCAAGTTTGCCAAACGTGTTCGCAGGGCGCCTACGTTGAGCCCGGTTCCTAGCTCGCCAGAGAAACTCGGATTGAGTTGATCTAGGTCATCACCGGAATTCTCAATGGCGAGCCGAATCTGATCGTTGGAGACACCGGAGAGCGAGGCTGGGGTTCCGACAATCGCAGCGGCCAGCATGGGCGATGCGATAGATGTCCCGGAGACCCGGATCATGGCGCCCGTCCAGTCGGCGACGACAATCCCGGTTGCCGGAGCGGATGTCCTCACGTCATGGCCGAAGTTTGAGAAAGGAGCTTTATGGTCTTGGGGGTCTAGTCCTGCGGTGCAGAGCACTTTGTTGATGCGCGCCGGGAAGAACACATGATCCTGATTGTTGTTTCCAGCCGGACTGCACAGAAGAACATTCTTCGTCTCCAGCCAATCGACAACATCCGAAAGGGCGGGAATGGCTTCGATCGCGCCAAGACTCATGTTCACCACCCGCGCTCCGTTCGAAACTGCAAACACAAGCCCTTTGGTGATGGACCAACTATCGGCAAGGCCGTCGCTGTTGGCCACCTTTGCGATAATCAACCGTGCATCGGGGGCAACGGCGCGAATCATGCTTGTGACCGCCGTCCCATGACCGACTCCTTCATCAGGAATTCCGTTGCCCGATGGGTCGATTCGCCGAGGCATGTCGTAGGGGTGCCGAGTGTAGGGCTCGAATGCTCCCGCGGCCACCACGCCCTTCCACAGACTTGGAATATAGGGTGAGAGGCCGGTGTCGAGAATGGCGATCTTGTTCGGGTTCGCGCCTCGGATCGATGAAATCGGAGACCAATGAATCTGCGCCATGGCTCCAGAATTTTCGGCAAACTGGAGCGCGGGGTCGAAGACTCGGGCGACGCTACTGCCCTTACTGTGTTGGGGCGGGATCGAAACGGGTGCATCGTGCTCGGCCCAGATCACTCCGGCGATGCTTTGCATGGCGCTTTGCGCCGCATCCTGGGTGAGAAAACTCGGAAACTCGTAAAGAGCGAACGGCCCTGCCTTTTCAATCAAAGGGAAGCTTGAGGCTGTCGCAATTGCCTCGGCCGTCGTGGTGGGAGAGACTTGAACAATGAGGGTTCCCGCGAGGGCGGAGCCTTGGATCGTCGTCAAGGTTGCAAGCGTTGCAAGTCTTCTAAATGTCTTCATGATTGATATCCTCCAAACAAGACCATGGGAGCCCAATAGGCCGGGTCTGGATTCTGTTGGCGCACGCGTTGTCTAGCACGCTGCATCGAGTTGAACAGTGTCTCTCCGTTTAAGAGTACATCATAAAACGTCGAAATGAACTGAAAACCGGAGAAATCTTCAATGGTCCACAAAGATGCTGCTACCGAATTCGCGCCGCATGCAAGAAAGCCGCGCGCAATTCCTTGAGGTTCCGTGGGGGAACCTTGTCGGAGCGCACCGGATTCGCACACGGACAGAGAGGCAAACTTGCATCGCATGCCGCTTCGCGCAACTTCGGCGGCGTAAAGGGGGCCTCCTTGGAGTTCTATGTGGCTCATCATTGGGTTCTGAGGCTCAATTTGTCCGTGCGCTGCCACGTGCACGAGATCAAAAGCTTGGTTCGCGCAAGATTCCCAAAACTCATCCACAGACGAGATGACCGTACATTGGGGGAAGCATTTCTTCAAATATTCGACCTCATCATGAATATGAGGCAAGTGATCCGGCGCGTGATACAACAACGCCAATTTTGATTGTGCAGAGAATCGTAGGTCCGCCAGCCTGGGCGGCGGTGAGGCGGTGAGGGAAAGAACCACCTCCTGGTTTTCGATGAGAAGAGGCCATGGCAGACGGAGCCCCACCAGATCGGGCGCAAGAGTGATTTCGGTGGCTCTCGCGGGAAACTCGGACAAGCGCAGCAGGTCTCTCAGCTCGTTCACGCTCTCTGTAAGTGTGCTCTCGTGCCGTCGCATCCCGTGCAACACACCGAGAAGTTCGAACTCTAGCCAATCCGCCTTCAGAGCAAGTTGCTCCTGGGTGCAGCCAAGCGGAAGGTATCGGTCCTGAAGGAGCCACCCCGCTTCAGACTCCCGGGCGATCAACATCGGCACCGATGTCTGACCGATTTTGGCCGGCCGATCTCCGCCGAGGATCGTTCCGATAAACCACCTCTCGCCGCTCACGCCAGGGGCGGGGCCACCCCGGACGGAACCATCGTTTGAGTCATTCGAAAGTTTCTTCGCTTCGGCTCGTCGGGCCGCGCTCCGAGCACTCGCGCGGGACAATTCGGCTTGGTCGACGGCGCGGGCGATTTCGTCTATGAGAGTGGCTCCCCTCACAAGCGCCACGGAGTTTCTCGCTTCGCGGGTCTTTTCTGGAGTGGGTTGAGCGAGAAGAACCTCGAAATAGCGCTTCATGACGTGCTCTTCTCGGTTCATCCACTGAGACCGCCCCTCCACCGTCGTCAAGGCGGTGCGGCTGTCGACCAGTGCTTTGAAGGCTTTTCGCAAATGGGACAATTCTTGATTCGAACTGCCTACTTTGCTTGCGAGATAGTGAAACCGCCACTGAAAGTGAGGGGGACACCCATCCTTCAGGGCTCGTTTGCACGCCCTCAAATCCGAGGCCTCGAGGGTCGACTCCGCCAATGTTAACAGTGCGTCGCGGTATATCCAGCTTGTCTTTGGGGTTCTCCCGAGGCAGTGGAGCGCGTCGCGGAGCGTCTTGATGGCGCCCTTTGGCTTCCCCAGTTCTTGCAGGGCCCGTCCCGCGAGGGTGAGCGCCCTGCCTTCCCAAACAATGTTTTCAGCGATACGGTACGCCCTTCTAGCTGTCCGGAAATGCCGGAGGGCTGCTTCAAATTTCTCTTCGAGGAGCGCGGCTTCACCGAGTCCGAGCTTGATGTTCGCCTTGTTCAGAGCCGTTGGGGAGTTCTTTCGCGCCGATTCGTACGCTCCCCGTGCATCGTGGGATAACCCCATGGCTAAGAAGGCGTCGCCCAAGTTTTCGCTCCACTTTGCCTTCTCACCCTTTGAGGCTTCTGGGTCTTCGAGGAGGCTTTGGTAAATCGTCGCCGCCGAGTCAAAGCTCCCAAGCATCATTTCGGCTTGGGCGAGGTTATTTTGGGCGAGCTTTGCGTGATAGGCTTGACCCGATTCGGTGAAGAGCCGATGGGCCTCACGTGCCATGATCTGTCCCGACTCGAGATCTCCTTGGTAGAGAAGGCAGGTGGATAGACCTAACTTGAGGGGTGCAAGATCATCGGGGTGACCTCCACGGCCATGAAGCGCGATCCCTCGCCAGTAGGCATCGGCGGCGGGTCCGTAACGATCTGACCATAATTGGGCATTGCCCAGGTTTAAGAGCGCGCCAACGGCGGGGTCAATCTCATCGAGAGCTTCTAGTTCGCTCGCGAGGCGCGTGCCTAGTTCGAGCGCTTGCTGGGGCTTTCCAGCCCGCGCAAGAGAGTCAATCGCTCCTAACTGATATGTCTTCGATAAAACCGCGTCTTCGCTGAATTCTCCCGCAAGGAGAAACCACTTTGCGCTTTGGCCCCACTGCTGCCGGAGCCGGTAGTAGATTCCCGTAGCGCGGGCCGCCAAGGCGGGCGTGAGGCCCAGTTGCACCAGTTGCATCCTTGGTCTGCACAAGACTTCGGCGATGGCAGGTCTTTGACCCAATAGAGATACGAGCCGCTGAAAGAACGTCTCTGAGAAGTTCTCGATTTGCGTCGCCTCGGCGATAACAGAGGAAACGGGAACCCCTTGCTCTAGACGAGCCAAGACACTTCGTGCGGTTGACGGCACTCCTACTCCTTGAGAGGAACGAGTATTTCTCGATCCTCGTCCCGGAAGAGGACCGAATCTCCGGAAAACTCAGTGAGGAAGAATCGCCCAGAATCTACCGTGGTTTCATGCAATCCATCTTCGGACGACACGGTCCAAGCGCCATTCGAGATCGTGCCGCGAATGGACTGCCCTGGGTCCCATTGAATTCGAATCTGCACGTCCTCGGCTTCCGCCTCGATCACCTGCAGGGTTTGGCCTCGGAGCGCCACCGAGGGGCTTCCGAAAAAGAGGGAAGTGAGAGCCAGTCTTTTCTTTTGTTGGCGCGCAAAGAGTCCTTGCGCGCTCAAAATTGTGTCCTCGCTCAGAGACCGCTGGCCGCGCATACTTGTGACCAGGTGAACGAGTTGGTCGTAGTGGCTGCGTTGCGTCTCGGTCCATTGGTCACTCGGTCCGTGACCATGGATGGCCGCTTCGATCACGCTGTTGAATTCAGATTCCCTCATGGCTGCTTATAGAGAGTTGCTCTCGCCCCCGTTTGATACATCGTCAAAGAACTCGTACTCTGAAAGGATTTTTCGGAGTGCTTCTATACATCGGGCGCGGGTAGGACCAATGGATCCGGTCGGAATCCCGTACTTCGTCGAGATTTCCTCGTAGGATTCTTCCGGCTCGGTGTAGATCGCGCTTAGAATCTGTCGGCACCGCTCTTTTAGTTGCCCCATTCCTTCTTGGAGAAGTGAGGATCGGGTTGCGATCGTCATGGCCTCGGATACATCTTCACTTTCTTCGGCTGCCAGCAAGTCTCCGCCAGCTGGTAGGTCTTCAAGTGAACTCGTTTTTTGCCGTTGAATCTGTCGAGCCCGTCGCCATGCTTCTCGCTTCGCGGTGACGAGGAGCCAACTTAGAACGGTTCCTGGCTCCGAGAGTTTGGCCAAGTTTTGATAAAGCGACGTGTAGGCAAAGAGGGACAAGTCCTCAACGTCCTCTCGACTCAAACCGGTGCCGTAGAGAGCAGTCGCGAGCGGACCTTGTGTAAGGGAGACAAGCTCCGACCAAGCTCCACTATCTCCTTTTCGGCACCTTTCGACCAAGCGGCCGAGCCTTATCTGAAATTCATTCATGAAAATGTTTTCGGAAAGTGTATCACGGGAAATCGATTTCGCCTCCGGCCATGTGAGAGAGCCAATGCTCTCACAAGGAAGTTAAAACATGAAAACAAAAACAGCAACTCTTTTCACTCTCGGATTCGTCCTCGCCGCCGCCGCCATGGCTCAAGTCGTCCGCAACGAAATGGTGGCAACTCTCACAGGATCTGGCCTCGCCGCTGGTAAGGCAAAGTACAAGGCTGTGACGAAGCCCCGACAAGTTGAGGCCCAAGTGGAAGTGGAAGCAGAAGACCTCGTACCTGGAGCTACTTACTCTATTCGAATTGAAGGGTTGAAGCAAGTGACCACAACCGCCGACTCGTTCGGCTCGATTGTAGGGACTTGGCGATTCAGAAATGAAGCCCTTCCTTCTCTTACGCCGGGGGGAACCCTCTACGTCAATGACGCGAGTGGCAACACGGTCTTGGCTGGCGTCTGGCGCGCGAAGTAATCAGTTTTTCTCGAAAAGTATCCGTTTCCCCGGGGGCTCCTCTCCTCCGGGACTTTTTGTTAAATTTTGAATTCTTTTAGTCACAAAATTTTGGGATGCTGGCAGATATACATTGGTTCATCTGGGGTGATTTACGCTCCGATGGCCTGAAAGGAGTAAACATGAAAAAAAGCATTCTTATTTTGGGGATGGCTGCTCTTGCATCGGGCGCCTTTGCACAAGTTCTTCTCGGTTTTAACACGACTTACAGTCAAAATTTTGACGGCCTCAACAATATCACCGGTGGGGCTACGTCCATTCGAGACTACGACGCGAGCCACCCCACTGCAGGCATGAAGGGATGGTACACCGGGCCAACCAGCGGTGTTCTTGCAATGAACCCTAGCACAGGGTCTTCGTTTGTGGGTTCCGCGTACCACTTTGGCTCAAGCGGCTCGGCAGAAAGAGCTCTTGGTGCAATGAACACGAACTCTACTGGCCGAATCTTCCACGTGGTTCGATTCAAGAACAACAGTTCGACGACGTTCAACAAGATCACGGTGAGTTACCGAGGCGAGCAATGGCGAAAGGACTCGGCGACCGCGGACAAGATCGATGTGCGGATTCGACCTCTCTCGACGACGTTCAACACTTCGATGGTGAACACGACAGCATCTTTCAGCGATCCAATCGCCGGGCTGACGTTTAACCAACTGGATACGACTGGTACGACGGGTGCCCGAGATGGAAACGCAACCGGACTCAATGCATCGTTTTCGCAAGCTATCACGAGCTACACCGTTCTCTCAGGACCGGCTCAAGCCGTGAGCATTGCTCCTGGCCAAGAGTTCCTTATCCAATGGGTGGATGACAACGCAG
This sequence comes from uncultured Chthonomonas sp., assembly GCA_964496145.1. GTDB lineage: Bacteria > Armatimonadota > Fimbriimonadia > Fimbriimonadales > Fimbriimonadaceae > UBA2391. Next base: position 12,297 of record CAZBXR010000038.1, read on the forward strand.
CCAACAACGATGCGGGAATGGGAATTGACAACGTGGAAATCCTCGCTGTTCCTGAACCAGGCACGATGGCGGCAATTGGCCTTGGTCTCGCTGCTCTTGCCAAGCGACGAAAGAAGTCGTAACGACCGTCTTTCACAAGAGAATGAGGCCTCGCAGAATCTGCGAGGCCTTATTTTTACTTCAAGCCGAGAGACTCAAGATAGGCCAGCACTGGCGTGGCTTTGTCGCCGCCGCGTTTGGCGTGGTGGACAAGACTCAACCCGTGTGGACCCTTGGATTGGCGCATTGCGGGGAACTTGGTCAGGAGGCCTTTCACGATCTCCAGTTCTCCCATCATCGCGTACTGAAACACGCTCACTCTCGCGCCCTTTTCGATGAGATACTCGGCGATTTCTCGGTTGCCTACGTGACCGGCGGCCTCTATCCCAGATTCAAAGTCGCCGCCACCCCAATCCCAACTGGCATGGAGCAGGCGTGGTTCTGCGGTGAGCATCTCTTTTACTTTGTCAAAGTCGCCATGGCAAACGCTGACAAAGTCTTTCACCAGCGAGTCTGCGAGAGGTGCGGGGCGATCGGGTTGTTGGGCTGTAGCCACGCCAGTAAGTACCGTCCCCGCTGTTGCAAGGGCGGAAGCCTTCATGAAGTCTCTTCGTGTCATATCCATCGTTCGTTCTCCTAGTGCCTAGCTATTCATCCATCTTGCCACATCGTCTTTTAGCTTTTTCAAGCATCCTTCGTCGATGTACATCATGTGGCCCGCCTCGTAATACTCCGTGGTGAGTTGCCCGCGCAAAGTTGGATCGAGGCTTAGGTGATTCTTTGTGTACTCCGTCGCAAAGTACGGAGTCGCGAGGTCGTAGTATCCGCTCGCCACAAATACCCGCATATGGGGATTCTTTGACATCGCGGCTCGTAAGGCCTCCGAAGTATCTGGGTACCCTTGTCCGTTCTCTCCGTACGTCCAGTTCTTCCAGAGTTCGCCAGGGTTGAAAACGTAATACGGAGTGTCTGTTTCCCATCCCAGATTCCGGCGAATGTGGTCATTCGCCATTGCCGTGTAGGGAGGCATGATTGCGGTCATCGAAGGGTCGTGTTCAGGATTCTCTGTCGCGGCCAAGGCATCGATGCCCAGAAAACGGCTGTCAAGTCGCCCAACCGTGCGCTTCTTACTGCGAAGAAGCTCCTTACAGAACCGGTGAATATCGATCCGAAGATCGGTGGCATCGAGGTACTCGTTTGAAAGCCCCGTCAACCGGTGCAGTGTATCTATGGCTTCCTGACGATCTGATTCGGAAAGCGAATCACCTTGGGCTAAGGCAAGCACATACTTTCCGTTGGCGTACTCTTCGGCCTCGGCCAGGTGGGCCTCTAAAGTCGTTTGGTGATCTAATGCTCCGTGGAACCAAGCGGTGGCCGCGTAGGTAGGGAGAAAGAGCTGGTAGGGTAGATCGTTCCCACGCGTAAAGCGTGCGGTCTGAAAGTTCAAAATGCTGCTGACAAGCAAGATTCCATTGAACGCGATGCCTTTCCCGATCAGGTGTCCCGCGATACCAGCCGCACGGGTGGTCCCGTAGCTTTCACCCACCATGTAGAGCGGCGAGGTCCATCGATTTGTGCGGGTCAGATACAGGCGAATGAATTCTCCAATGGACTCCACATCTCCGTCGAGGTTCCAAAACTTCTTCCCGCCATCTTTTTTGGCGGGCCGACTGTAACCCGTGCCCACGGGATCGATAAAAACGAGGTCGGCATGCTCGAGCCAAGATTCTGGGTTGTCTACGAGTTCATAGGGTGGGGCCGGGAGGTTGCCGTCGGGGAGCATTTTGACTCTCTTGGGGCCCACTGCTCCCAGATGAAGCCAGACCGAGGCGCTGCCCGGACCTCCATTGAAACTGAACATGAGAGGCCGGTCCTCTGGTTTATGATCACCGACCTTCGAATAGGCCATGTAGAAAATGCCTGCTTCGGTCTCGCCAAACTCATCTTTGAGAGGCAACATTCCTACTGTTGCGGTGTATTCGATGTCGCCGAGCCTGTGATTTGTAACTACTGGAACTTTCTCTGTGTCGAGGGGGTAACTTTGTACCGGCTGTGTTGCGGTTTCGGGCTTGGAATCGCTCTCTTGCATAGCTCATTGTAGACCCATGCAACGGTACAAATATTTATGAGACATAAGGTTTTTCTTTCCGCCTTGCTCGTTTCCGGCGCTGCACTTGCCTTTGGGAATGAGCCCTTTTTGCGAATGCCTGACATCCACGGCGATAAGCTCGTTTTTTCGAGCGAGGGTGATCTCTGGTTAGGCAGTCTCTCGACAGGGCAGGCTTTCCGACTCACGAGTGACCCAGGATTTGAGCGAAATGCTGCATTTTCGCCCGATGGCTCTGAAATCGCTTTCGAGGGAGAGATCGATGGAACGCGTCAGGCTTACGTCATCTCAACTCAAGGGGGACCTCCCCGGCGAATTTCTAGCATCGAAGGATTCCGCGCAGTGATGTCGTGGACTCCGAACGGGAAGGAGGTTTTGGTTCGTTCCTTCAATGTGCCGACAAACTACAAGTTTTCTACTGTTCGCGCGACCGGGGGAGCGGGGAACCGGTTGCCGCTTGAGTTTGCGTCCCACGTCTGGTTTGGGCCAGACACCGAGCACTACGCCTTCACTCGATTCAATCGATGGGGGATGGCTTGGTTTAGATATGCGGGGGGAATGCAAAACCAGATTTGGGTCCGTCGGCCCAAAGCGAACCCAAATGACAAGGAATTTGTTCAGGTTACGAATGTTCCGGGTACGAACGAATACCCGGTGTGGTTAGGGGACCGAATTTATTTCGTCAACGAAAACCGTGGGACGTGGACCCTTCAGTCAGTCTCGTGGAAGGGAGGCAAACCGACCGTTCATCTCACGAGTGATGTCGAAATTCGAGAACTCTCCACCGACCGAACGAGGTTAGTCTTCGAGAACGGACTGAAGGTCCAGATATTCAACCCGGCGACAGGGAAGACTTCAGACGTGCCGATGAAGCTGCAGTCCGATCTTCGTTACACCATGCCCTTTACAGTACTGGCTTCGGACTATCCGGTGCAAACGAGTCCATCCGCTTCCGGCAAGCGCGGGTTGGTCGAGGCCAGGGGCCAGATCATCAACGCGCCTTTTGGCGAGGGCGAAGCCCGGGTGGTCCTGGCGAAGGCTGGAACCCGGTACCGACACCCATCGATGTCACCAGATGGCAAGAAGATCGCGGCGGTGTCTGATGCCACGGGCGAGCAACAAATCATCATTGCGGATTCCGATGGCTCAAACGAAGTGGTTTTGACGAAGGGGGCAGGCCGGCAGATTTGGGGAACGATGTTCAGCCCGGATGGCAAGTGGATCTCATCCTCAAACTCGAAGGGCGAACTCTTTGTCGTCAACGTAGAGACGAAGGAAGAAAGGACAATTGCCAACATCGGCAACACTTGGTTTGCGCAACCGGTGAGTTGGTCCCCTGATTCGGCGTGGGTGGCATACACAAGGAATCTGCCCATCTCAGGGATGGGCGTCATGGAGCTTTACCATCTGCCCACCGGAAAGACACACAGGATCTCCGATGGAGCGGGTTCCGATGTGAGCCCTCAGTTTTCGACCGACGGAAAGCACATCGTCTTCATCTCTCGTCGTCGCACTGTTGTTACGGGTGACCCAGTGTTCAACCAACTGAACATGACGCCCATCGATACCGTGTGCATCACCCCGCTCGACGCGAACGCCGCCGATCCATTTGCCCTGCGCGATCCTTCCGATGTGGCACCGGCCGCGCCGGAATCGAAGAAGACCGAGGGAGTGAAAATCGACCTTGAGGGGTTGTTTGCTCGAAGAATCCAGATTCCGTTTCCTGTCGGCAATATCAACAATATCGCAATGGTGGGGAACCGGGTGCTCGCCTCGATGGATGGGACCCTAAGGTTCTTTGACCTCAATTCTCGTCAAGGAGGGGTTGTTTTGCAGGGCGTGGGTGCATGGACTCTCTCCCCTGACTATCAGCAACTCATCGCTTTCACCAACGGCCCCGTTTCATTGCCCGTGATGGGCGGCGAACCGAAGCCCATCAACTTCAGCGGTCTGAGACTCAATATCGATCCAAAGGCCGAATGGAATCAGATATTCTGGGATGCCTGGCGCCACCTTCGCGACTATTTCTATGTGGAAAACATGCATGGACTCGACTGGGACGCGATCGGGAAGAAATACTCTAAGTTCTTGCCGAGCGTAAGGTATCGCGAAGAACTCGATGAACTCATTCGTTGGATGCAAGGTGAGATTGGGTCGTCTCACCAATATCTTTCTATCGGCGATGACCGCGACATCAAGCCCCGCCTGGTTCCGGCCTATCTGGGGGTTGATCTCGCCGAAGACCCGAGTGGATTCTTCAAGATCACAAAGATCTATCGAGGTGATGGCTTCTTGCCTGCAGAGAGGTCCCCGCTTATTGGTCAAGGCAAGAATGTGAAGGAAGGGATGTTCATCGTCTCGATTGGAGGTCAACCTGTTCGGGTGGGCGCCGATCCGTTCGCAAACTTGATCGGACGTGCTGGTCAAACGGTTTCTGTCACCGTGAACGACAAGCCGTCTACGGTAGGCGCGCGTACTGTGCTGGTTCAACCGGTCGCAAGCGAAAATCGGATGCGCTATCTCACGTGGGTGCAAGCCAACCGAGATTACGTGACCAAGGCCAGCGGTGGGCGACTGGGTTACCTTCATCTCGCGGCAATGAACAACAGCGATATGGAAGATTTCGCTCGTCAGTACTACGGTCAGCGAGAGAAAGAAGGCCTCATCGTGGATGCTCGCTTTAACAATGGTGGCTGGATTCAAAGCTTAGTGAACAACATTCTACAAGTGAAGCTCACTGGGTACTTCAATCAGCGCAATAATCCAGCGGGCTTTACACGCCAAGACGGATACTTCCGAGGCCCTATGACAGTCCTACAAAATGAGTTCAGCATCAGTTGTGGCGAGGAGTTCACGCACCGCTTCCGAGATATCGGCCTCGGCAAGATCATCGGTCGAAGAACGATGGGGGGTGAGGTCGGGTCTTCGCCAGGTTGGCCTCTGATCGACGGCGGGGTGATCAGCGTATCGAACTACGGGATGTATACGCCCGACGGAAAGTGGGCGATCGAAGGCAACGGAGTTGACCCCGACTTTGACATACCAAGCGATCCAAATGCGTTCGTTGCTGGCCGCGACCCGCAGTTGGATAAGGCCGTCTCCTGGCTCTTTGAAGAGCTGAAGCGAAAGCCCGCTTACAAGCAAAACGCTCCGCTCAGCCGAGACAGAGTGAAAGGCCCCTAAGGGCAGCAAACAGCAAAAGTAACGCGGGCGGCAATCGGTGATTGCCGCCCGCGTTTCCTATGGAGAAGACCGACGTCAGTCAGACATGTAGCCGATCAAGTAGGCAGCAAACCCATAGATGGCTAGGTCGGCCAGGGACTTGAAGAAGAAGGACCAGACTCCGCCAAGGCCCCACACCAGAACTCCCGCGAGCGCAAACGCAGTTCCGAGCCAGGAGAGCATCTTCGCGATGAATTGACATATGTCATTCTCCGTCAAGAGGCCGACTCCGAGTACCAATTGTATAAATCCGACGACCCCCACAAACATGAGGGAAGGGTGGTCCATCAGATTAACAGGGGTAGCGTCGAGGCCACTCAACCCCATCGCTTGGTTTTGCATCACTCTCAGGCCTACGTAGGTCATGACCATCGAGACGACCGCCATGACAATCCACAACACAGATATGACTCGGTAGGCCACCTCTTGCCAGGCGGTGCCGACCATGTTGATCCGCTCTTGGCCAACTGTATCCTTGATCTGAGAATTGCAGTGGGGGCACACCCGGGCCCACTCCATCACGGGCTTTTTGCACATTGGGCAGGGCATCTGCTGCGCTTGCACGACGGCTTGCTTGGCGGCGGCCGGAGCCGCGACATTCGCCTGAACGTTTCCTGCAGAGTAGATTTGGAGCGACTGGGCCATCGCGTCGATCTGCTGATTCTTGATCCCAGCAGCGAGAGCTTGCTCGATGTACTTCTTAGCCTTTACGGGTTGATTCGCATGTTGAAAATAGGTCGCTAAATGGATATAGGGTCGGGGATCTTGCCGACTCAACTTCGTCGCCCGCGAAAGAGCGGCCTCTCCATCGACCTCGGCGTTCACCGCCATGGCCGACTTCCCATGCTCGATCAGCGACTCGACAGTTGCCGCTTTCGCGTATGTATGGTTCACTTCAAGACGCACGGCTTCATCGAACTGAACAATTGCGTCTTTATGCTTCTTTTGCGCCGCCAAGGCCAAGCCGAGGGCATAGTGCCCATGAGGGTCGGCGGGGGTAAAGAGCACGGATTGGCGACCATCGGTTTCGGCCTCGATGAAGTTGCCGGTTGCGTAGTGCACAAAGGACCGACAACGATACGCTTCTCCGTTTTGCGGAAAGTCGATGAGGACTCGATCAAGAAGTGCCTTCGCTTCCATGTACTTTCCGTTTTGGTACATCTCAGAAGCGGTATCAATCTCGACCGGTCGAATAGCGGTTGAAGGTCCCCCTGGGTTCATAAGCGTTTTATTCTATGTGATTTGATGTCGTGTTGCCAACAGTAACGTGACGAGTTTCAGTTTTTCACTTGCTCGACCTTGAGTCGCTCCAATTCTTCGAGGTCAAAATCCATGGAAACAAATTCTGCAGCTTGCTCGGAGTTTGTGGGCAGAGTGTAGAAAGCGAGTCGCCGACCCTCTTTTGTCACCCGCAATGTTGTTCGCTTCTCAAGGTACGCCTTCTGCCAATCGAGCATAATGTCACCCAGCACTCCAGCTTGAGTCCCGCGCTCCGACGCTTCCTTGATCTCATTTTGATATTGGGTAAGCGGCTTGTCGTTGATGGTGGTGTAGATAATGTTCACCACTTGTCCCTGTACTTTCCAGGTTCCTCCAAGCGTCTCATAGCCACTTTCCGTTTTGCTCGAGACCTTGGTGATCTTGAACGAACCATCTTGGTTAAATTCAAAAAGCGAGCTGATGTAGGTAGCGGGCTTTTCGTCGGAGGAGTCCGCAACCTTCCCGTACCCTTGAGTGGAAGCTTCTGTCCCCAGTTTTGCAAGGAGCTCGGAGAAGTCCGCATCGGATTTTTCTAAGGACCAAGCCCCTACAACAAACTGCTCAAGGCTTCCTCCCCGCGTGAATACGGGGGCGGAATCGCCCATCTTTCTTCGAACCGTTCTAGTGCCGAACGAGCACCCCTGAAGGAGCAACGATGCGACCAAAACGACAAGCAAAACACGAATTCCTGACTGCTTCATGACAATGATCAAAAACGATATTCCAGCACCATACCCAAATGCGAGGTAAGGATTGCAATTGGATGAGAACGACAGGTTATGAATCCTGATAATTTTGCCGATCATTGAAGATGAATGAGAGGCTTTTTCTTCACATTGGCGATGGTTTTGGCCGCAGGGGCTTTTGCCCAACCTGTGGTGATTGGAGCCGCGACCTATTTTTCCGTTGCGGATAGTCCGTTCAAAGATGTCCAAGGATTCACGCTCGAGGATGTGGAAGACAACCAGTTCAACATTCCGGATGTTACGAGCGACTTTTGGGCCTATAGCAAAGAATTTGGCACCAGCACGGTCGATAGCGTCGATGCCGATGACGGGACTTTGAACGGCGTGGGCAACAACGGTCCGCTAGGTTCAGGAAACGCTCTGTACGGAAGGGGACAGATTCAATTTTGGTTCCATCAGGCAAAGCTCCCCACCCACGTAGGACTCGTGTGGACGGATGGGGCAGGGAAGATCACCTTTGAAGGGTACGACAAGTTTGGCTCACGCCTCGTGTCGGTGAACGGATTCCACGCCGACGGTGACTTTTTTGGAAGGACCCAGGAAGATCGCTTTTATGGCCTCATCTACGAGGAAGGAATCTCCTCAGTGAGAATCTACAACGCGCAAGGGCACGTTGAAGTGGACCACTTTCAGTTCGCTACTGTCCCTGAAATCGAGGGAATCTGGGCGCTCTTCGTGGGTATCTCTGCCTTTGTTCTGGGACGGCGGCGACGTGGACGCTATTCGCGGAACTGACTGAGGAATCGCAAGTCATTTTCCAGGAAGTAGCGAAGGTCGTCAATTCCGTGCGCCATCATCGGAATTCTCTCGATGCCCAGCCCGAACGCGAAGCCTGAGTACTTCTCGGTGTCTATCCCGTAGGATTCCAGGATGTTGGGGTGCACAAGGCCGGCGCCTCCAAGCTCTACCCATCGACCGTTGAACAACTTCTCGGTGCTGATGGCGTAATCCACCCCAGGTTCCACAAAAGGGAAGAAGTCTGGCCGAAATCGAACCTTGACATCTTCTCCAAACATCTCGCGGGCAAAGCTGCCCAGTGTCCCCTTCAGGTGCGCCATCGAGATTCCCTCGTCCACCACAAATGCATCCACTTGGTGGAAGGTGTGCGAGTGGGTTCGGTCTACGGCCTCGTTTCGGAATGTTTTTCCGATCGTGAAGAACCTGAATGGAGGCTTGTGGGTTTCCAGAAGCCGGCCCTGGAAGGCGGTCATTTGGGTTCGCAGCAACAGCTGATCGGACACATAGAACGTATCCTGATCGTCCATCGCTGGGTGGTCGGGTGGGTAGTTCAGGGCCGTGAAGTTGTAGTCAAAATCTTCGAGTTCGGGGGTCTCGACGTATTCAAATCCCAAACCGATAAAGGCGCGCTTGATCTTGTTCATCGCAAGTTGGAGAACATGTTCTCGACCTGCCCGTGGAGATCGCGCAGGGAGCGTGATATCGATTCGCTCCGCCTCGTATTGCGCCTGACGTGCCCCCGATTTCAGATGACGAAGGTGCGCCTCGTAGGCTTCTTGCACCCGGCTCCTCGTCTCGTTCACTGCCTTGCCAAATGCAGGTCGTTCTTGGGGAGTCAACTTGCCAAGCTCTTGCATGAGAAGGCTGACCGAACCCTTCTTTCCAAGAAAATCCGCCTCCCACGATTTCAGTTCATCGAGGGTGCTGATCTTCTTCAGGTTGGACAGAGCGTTCGACTCAATCTCGGCAATCATCTGCATTTCCCCTCCAATCTGACCCAAAGAAGGGGCAACTTGCAACGGGTCACGTACGTTTTTGAACGAATTCTGCTTCTCAAAACAGAACAATTGCTGAAATAATCACAAGACGCATCATGGGGTAATGATATAAATGGGAAATGAGTAGTAGTCTGTAGCCGGTTCACCCGGCCTCTAGAAG
>CAZBXR010000039.1:0-21400 GCA_964496145.1 uncultured Chthonomonas sp.
CGCACAAACAAGGTACGTTCCGTCCTTCATGCGTGTGATGCCGCGGGGATCATCAACCCCGGTTATGAAATTTCCAACGAACGAACCGCTTGCGTCGAACTGTTGCACGTTGTCGTTATTGCGATCCGCAACGAGAAGGGAGTCGCTTGGACCCTTCGCATAACTCACGGGAAGCAAGAACGTAGATTGCGCAGGACCAATGAAGTCGGATTGGTATTCCGCACTATGATTGAACCGAACGACACGTCTCCCGTTCGGATTGCTAACGGTTGCGTTTTGGGAGTCGCCGAGATAAACTCCTTCTGGAATGGCCTGGGCAGCTACCGCTACCGTGGCAAGGGCGAGAGAAAAGGTGGTCTTTTTCATGGGTGCACTGAGTACTGAACTAGATTAAACTCTATCATTCTACTTCTCCGATAGGCGAAAACTCCCCAGTGTTTTTTCTAGGTCGGCGGAGAAATACCGCACTTTACTCGGCCTCTACGATCTCGCCCTGCAACAACACGAGGGAGTTCAACGTCCTTTGTCTCAGAATCTAAGTTGATGTCGAATTCCCCCGTAGCCGGTACGCGCCCCCTCGAAACCGACGTCCAATTTCTCAAGGGCGTAGGGCCTCGGTTTGCACCGTATCTCCACAAAATTGGACTGCGGACCGTGGAAGACATCCTTTGGCTCCTCCCGCGCCGATACGAGGACCGATCTAAGCTCCCCCCCCCTCGGGGATTTGCTCCCGGATCAGCACCAAACCGTACGGGGCGAACTGGATAGGGTCGAGACGCGACCCTTGCGAGGGGGGCGAGTGATCGTCCGAGCCGTCTTATCAGACGGAACCGGGAAGGTCGCCCTCTCATGGTTCAATCAGCCTTGGATTGCGAAAAAACTTGCTCCCTATCGCGGCGAAGTGATTGCCTACGGCATGGTGAAGCGAACAAGCTCATTGCTAGAAATCGCTTCCCCAGAGATTGAACTCCTCGAAGACGAGGAGCAAGCAGAAGCCTTCGCCCGCATCACGCCCATCTATCGCAGCACGGAAGGGCTTCCGCAGATCGTATTGCGAAGGGCGGCCCGGGCGGCGCTCGAAGGATACTTGCGCGATGTCGAAGAACCGCTTCCCGAAGACCTGCGAAAGCTAGAAAATCTCGCTCCTCTGCACTGGGCTCTGCGCCAGATTCACCAACCCGAATCGATGGAGACCCAGGCGAGGGCTCGACGCCGTTTGGTTTTTGAGGAGTTCCTCATGATGCAACTGGGGGTTCAGATGAGGCGGGCCGAGGCAAAACTGGAGCTTGGAATCGCCTTTTCTCTCGATGAGATTCGCGGCCATACCGGGGGCACCGGCCTCTTTTCTGAAGGCGAGAAGAACGCAGCTACCCTGGAAGAGCAGGTGGCTCAGCTTCTTCCATTTGAGCTGACGGGAGCCCAAAAGCGAACCGTGAAACAGATTTGGGACGACATGAAGCGCCCCGCCCCCATGAACCGCCTCGTGCAAGGTGACGTTGGCTCGGGAAAAACAGCGGTGGCGGCCTGCGCGATTCTCGCAGCAGTCCGGTGCGGGTATCAAGCCGCGCTCATGGCCCCGACGGAAATCCTCGCGGAACAACACTATATCAATCTGCACAAGATGTTCGACCGGGTTGGAATCTCGGTGGTTTTGCTTGTGGGCAAACTCTCGGCCACCCAAAAGAAAAAGGCTCTGGCCCAGGTTGAAAACGGAGAGGCCCGCGTCGTAGTTGGGACCCATGCCTTGATTCAGGGAGATGTCACTTTCCAAAACTTGGGTCTGGCGGTGATTGACGAGCAACACCGTTTTGGAGTGCTTCAGCGGGCGGCATTGAGGCAAAAATCGGCTCTGACCCCCGACCTGTTGGTGATGACGGCCACGCCCATTCCGAGAACTCTCACGATGACGCAGTACGGCGACCTTGATGTGAGCATCATCGATGAACTGCCCCCGGGTCGAAAGCCGATCAAGACGCACCACCGGCGCCCGGGTCAGCGCAACGAGGTGTACGAGGGAGTTCGCAAACTCGTCGAGCAGGGAAGGCAAGCCTACTTCGTGACTCCGATGATTGAGGAGAACGAGAAGATTCAAGCGCGGGCCGCGCAAGATCTCTACGAGAGGCTAAGCACCACCATCTACAAGGACCTTCGGGTCGCTTTGTTGCATGGTCAAATGAAAAGTGCGGAAAAGGAGGAGGTGATGGAGCGGTTTCGGAGACACGAAACAGATATCATCGTCGCTACCGTTGTGATCGAGGTGGGGGTCGATGTCCCCAACGCGTCTGTCATCGTCATCGAAGATGCGAATCGATTTGGCCTCGCTCAATTGCACCAGCTTCGGGGCCGGGTAGGCCGGGGCGAACACGCCAGCTTCTGCATTCTCATCGCGGACACCACTTCGGACGAGGCGTATATGCGGATGAAGATCCTCACCGAGACGAACGACGGATTCAAGATCGCCGAGGAAGACTTGCGTTTGCGCGGCCCTGGAGAGATCGTGGGAACGCGCCAAAGCGGCCAAATGGACCTAAAATTCGCTGACCTTATCCAAGATGCAAAGCTGTTGGAAGACGCTCGGGGGAGGGCGATGAAAATCCTTGCCGAGGACCCTCACCTGGCGGGGCCGGAGTATGCCCTGATGGCGCAGACCCTGCTCAAGCAGCGTACCGAGGGTGCGATCGTCACGGTAACCTAATAGGATGATTCCACGCATCACCGTGCAACAACTTCGTGACCTTCTGGCTTCGGAGAACCCACCGTTCCTTCTTGATGTGCGGAACGACCACGAGCTCGAGACATCGAAACTGAATTTTGACGCCCACATTCCGCTGCCGGAGATCGAGGCAAGAGCGGGCGAACTGGATCGGTCTCGCCCATGGGTCGTCTACTGCCGTATGGGTGGGCGAAGTTACACCGCGTGCGCGCATCTCGAGTCTCTTGGCTATGAGGTCTCGAATTTGGAAGGGGGAATCAATGCTTGGGCGGAAGAAATTGACCCCAGTATGCCTACCTACTAGGGTCTAGACCCTGCCACAATGGGGGCGTGGCATTTCGTCGCTTCATTGCGGTTTCTCTCTGTTTCGTCTCCGTTTCTGGGGCGTGGGCTCAGCCTCCAGCACCTGCTCAAGCTCCGGTCTATCCTCCTACGAAGCCTGGGGACCCCATGGTGTACGCGGAATCGGCGGTTGTGGTCGATGGAGAGTCGGGTCGGGTCCTATGGTCCAGAAATCCGGACAAGAAGATGTTCCCCGCGAGCATCACGAAGATCTTGACGGCGCTCTTGCTCTTGGAGAACACCAAGCCTGATCAGAGTCTCGTCGCCCCCAGTATTGTCACCACGATCCCGGAGTCCAGTTTCCACCTTGCTCCTGGCGAGATTCTCTCGGCTCATGATGCGGGCTACGCCCTCATGCTTCGGAGCGCAAACGATGTGGCCATGATGATCGCGCTCACGCTTGGAAAAACCCAAGAAGGGTTTGCCGCGATGATGAACGAGCGGGCGAAGAAGATCGGGTGCAAGAACACCAGTTTCGTTAACCCGAATGGCCTGCATGACGACAACCACTACACCACCGCAAACGACTTTGCCCTCATCGCGCGAGAGGCGATGAGCAACAGTGATTTTCGTGCCATCGCGGCCACGAAGTCTTGGACCACCATCCGCACCTCTGGGAGCAAGGATCTGCTCGTCGAGAGCAAGAACAAGGTTTTAGCCTCAGATTCCACTTGCGAAGGGATCAAGACAGGCTTTACGAATCAAGCCGGAAAGACCTTCGTGGGGGCGAATTCTCGGAATGGCTGGCGCACGATCACGGTCATCTTGAAGTCGCCCAATTGGGAGCAAGACCACAAAAACCTTGTGGATTGGGCGTTTAAAAATTTCGAGCAGGTTCCGGTGACCTCTGGCTTCGAGGTCGTTTCGGCCGTGGTAGGGAAGAATCGAGTTTCCGTTGGCACGACGGTCGAGGGAATCTCCCGGATCGCACTCCGCAAGGATGGCTCAGAGAAGATTGAAACCAAGAGAGTGTTGTCCAAGGAAATTCTCGCCACCAAGGCCGGCGAGCCAGCTCCCATGACGGTGGAAGAAAAGCTGCTCACGGAGCCGGTCGGACAAACTGCGAAGTCTCCGGTTTCCCTCACTCCAGCCGGGGAGTTCCAAGTGCTGGTGAACGGCAGCGTGGTGGCTCAGCGCCCCCTTATGAAGGCTTCTGAGGTGAAGGTGAGCTCGGCCGAGGTGAAAGCCAAACGCGATTTTTCCTGGTTAGCGATTGTCTTGGGGATGGTGGCGGTTGGTGTTGCCGGTTTAGCAGTATTGCGTCGAGGAACAACAGAATGAGCGAAGAAAGATTACATAAGGTCATAGCGGCGGCTGGGCTTTCGAGCCGGCGTGGGGCCGAAGTCTTGATTCAAGACGGTCGCGTCACCGTGAATGGAAAAGTCGTTCGGGAGATGGGGGTGAAAGTCACCCCCGCGGATGAAATCACGGTCGACGGAATGAAGATACGGCAGTCGGTCGACCGAGTGGCCGTGTTGCTCAATAAGCCTCTCGGCGTGCTCACCACGATGAGTGATCCTCGCGGGCGTCCAACGATTTTGCAGTACTTACCCGCGATGCAAGTCGTTTTGAAGCCGGTGGGTCGCCTCGATCGAGACTCGGAAGGATTGCTGATCTGTACGAATGATGGAGAACTCGCGGCCAGATTGACGCACCCTCGATACGGCATCGAGAAAGTGTATGAGGTCCGGGTTTTAGGGGCCATTTCGCCCAAATCGCTTCGCAGGTTAGAGTCCGGGGTTTTTCTTGACGACAAGAAGACGGCTCCGGCCACGTTTACCGCGGTGGGGCAAGATGATGTTTCCACCCTGCTTCGTGTGACCATCCACGAAGGCAGGAATCGCCAGATTCGCCGGATGACCGAGTTGGTGGGGCACCCCGTGAAGACTCTCAAACGCATTCGCTACGGCCCTCTCACGGTCGGAAAGCTTAAGTCGGGCCAAGCCCGGGTTCTCAGCCAACCCGAGTACGAGGCTCTTCGGAAAGCTGTAGGGCTCGAATAGCATGCGCACGTATCGGGAAGAGGACCTGGAAATCGGCCTCCCGCAGGATCGTGTGGCAATCATTGGATACGGAAACCAAGGGCACGCGCACGCTCAGAATCTCCGTGACTCCGGTTTTGCAGTGACCGTAGGAGCCCGTGAGGGAGGCCCCTCTTGGTCGAAAGCCACCGAAGATGGATTTTCAGTCGCGCCCATCCACGAGGCAGTGTCTGCGGGCGGATCCATCATGATGAGCCTCCCGGATACGCAGATGCCGAACGTGTATCAAGAGAGCATCGGCCCTCATCTTCTATCCGGTTCGAATCTCATGGTCTGCCATGGCTATAACTTCCATTTCGGTCACATTCCGGCGGCGGAAGGGATCGATATCACCATGGTGGCGCCAAGTGGGCCGGGCGCGAGTTTGCGATCTTCCTACCTTCAGGGCTTTGGGTTGCCTTGTCTGGTCGCCGTGCACAAAGACACGACGGGGACCGCCGAGATGAGAGCCCTGCACTATGCTCACGGCCTCGGGTGTTTCCGGGCTGCAGTCCTGGGCTCTACGATTCAAGAAGAAACAGAATCCGACTTGTTTGGGGAGCAAGTAGTGCTGTGCGGAGGGCTTTTGGGTCTCGTGCGAGGGGGATTCGAGACCCTCGTCAAGGCTGGGTTTCCGCCCGAGGTTGCCTATTTTGAGTGCGTGCATCAGGTGGTCTTGCTCGCGAACCTGGTGCAACGAGGGGGCTTCACCGGGATGTTCGGCGCCATCAGCGATACCGCAGAGTGGGGTGCGTATCAAGTTGCGGACCGCGTGATTGGCCAGGAGTCTCGCGAAGCCATGAAAGAGGTATTGCGAGACATTCAATCGGGTGAATTCGACCGAGGTTGGCAACAAGAGCTTCGTGACGGATTGCAAACGAAGGCCGCTCTGTTCGACAAGGTTTCTGACCACGAAATGGAACAAGTGGGAGCCCGACTGCGGGCCGCGATGCCGTTTTTATCCGCTCCGAATACAAAAGGGTAGCGGCGAAGCGTAAAAAGTCCTAGAAAAGGACCGATCATTACAATTGGCGTGAACCTAGAATTTGAAGAGGAGCCGATAACCTGGTGGCGGGAGGTCTTAAACTTTAAGACCGCTACTTACGCGTGGCTCGGCTTTCTTGTTTTTGGTTTGTGGACCCACTACGGCATTCCTGAGATGACCGGAATCACCTGGAAGGTGTCGCAACTCTCACCTTACGTCTGGTTGATTCCGCCGGTGGCCATGCTTTATGTGAGCATCTTCTTGAAAAGGATGAGGCTCTTTTGGCCAAATCTTGGGGCGTTTCTCGTAGTGATTTTCCTTATCCTTCGCCCGGTCATGGGAGGAGGATCTGATACTCGCAATTCCTATCGAATTGTCGAGCTTCGAACAAATCACTTGTCGATGGGGGCGGGGGCGATCGCGACCGCCGTGAGAAAACGTCGACCCGACTTTTTCGTTCTCACCGAGATTTATGATTTTCGATTGGGGGTGAGTGAAGAGCGAGACCTGCGTCGGCGCCTTCGCGGATACTCCCTTGTCAGCACGGGTGATCTCATTGTCGGCGGCCGTTTCCCCATCGCGAAAAAGGAATACATTCAGATTCCAGGGTTGCCCGCCAAGCGAAGTCTCGTGCTGGTGACCTTCGAGGTAGGCAAAGAGCGCATCACGGTGGCCGGATTCCATTCCATGCCGCCAGAGGGTGATAAGTTTAAGGGCGCAGAGATCGAGCGAGCCGCAAGGACAATCGTCTCCAACCTTCCCAAGAATGAGCCCCTCTTAGTGGCGGGAGCCCTCGAGGCCGCGCCAGTGGGGCAGTGTTATCGGGCCTTTGCATCCACTCTGCAGGACGCGGCTCGGGTTGCGGGGAGTGGCATGATGTTTACATCTCCCACCAGGTTTCCCACGAATCGACTCAACTACGTTTTTGCGTCGAAAGAGTTTGATGTTCTTTCGGCACAAGTGGGAAATGAGCGCCTGAGCAATCATTTCCCACTCATCGTGGACGTGGTCCTTCCTAAATCGAAGAAGACAGATTAGTCGAGAAGTCTTCGTCCAGCTTTCAGGGCCTTCTTTCCACCCGTCAGGCGGTAGATTCCATACAACACGGCTCCGAAAACGAGGACCGAGAAGCCGATTTTAAGTGCAAAACCGACAACCCCGACCAAGAGCGCAAGCCCAAGCTTGATCGCGAAGATTCCGAGGATGATGAGGCCAATCACTTTAAGAAGGTTCATATTTGCTCCGAGAGGCATGAATTTGTCGCCTCACTAAGATAGTACGCTGAATCTGGGCGAAAGGACCACAATTCGGGACCTTTTCCCCCTCTCTCCGTTGTTCAAGGTTTTCTCGGATAGACTGTAGGTCTCTCATGCTAGAAACGATTAGATATCGGCCTTGCGATGCCGTCCGTTGGCTCAAAATCGGCGCAGACTCCATGCGGGAGTCTGCAAAGAAACAGGGTGCCCAAGTGATCGGGCGCGATGGCGTGCGAAACCTCAAGAAAGACCTCTCCCAGGCGGCAGGAGCCCTTTGGGACATGGGGAAGAGCGCGGTGGCGGATGCGGTTCACGTGAACGCCCTCAATACAGAGTTTCTATTGGGCCCCGATCGAATTGAGATTATTCGGCCCGTAGGCTCGAAAATCATCGAGTATGCCAAGATTCGCCGGATTCGGCGACAAGAGGATGTCTACACCGTTGAACTGGATCAAGGGTCGTTTGTCATCGCGCCCCCGGCCTACGTCATGGCAGGGGCCATCAAGGCGCCGGTAGGGTGGGATCGGAACGGGCACGAAGTGGAGTTTCGCCTGCTTGCAGAAGAACTCTCTGCGCGAGTCCCCTGTGACCTCCTAGACGAGTAAACTACGCCAAATGAAATTACCGGAGAGCGGTCGGGAGTGGGTTCGCCTCGAATCAACCCCGTCCACACAGAACCATGCTGTGGAATTGGTCGGGCAGGGAGCCCAGGTGGATGTCGTCATTACCCAGAGGCAAGAGGCTGGGCAAGGGCGTCACGGTCGAGTTTGGTACAGCGAAGAAGGGAATTCGCTCACTGCCTCTCTCATCTTTTGGGATTACGCCGACCACCCCAAGCCGTGGCTTATCGGAATGAACTTGGCGCTGGCAGTAGCCGGAGCCGCGCACTGTCGTATTTCATGGCCAAACGACCTCCGCTTTTTGAAGAAGAAGGTGGGCGGAATCCTCACCACTCTGGCCACCGATCCTCAAGGACGGAAGATTCCCGTCGTCGGGTTGGGGCTCAATCTGCACGTACAGGATTTTCCTGAAGAATTGGTGGACATTGCCGGAAACATCGATACCACGGCGGCCGCAAAGCATGAGCCGGAGCAGATGCTGAAGGAGATTTTTGAGCGGGCCAGGATGCTCCCTGAGCCGAGTTCTTGGACCGACCTCAAGGCCATTTGGACGATGTACGACGAGACGGCGGGGAAAGTATTCAAACTCCCCAACGGTGAGATTGCAATCGGAATCGGGGTGGGCCCCGATGGCGAACTGATCTGTGCTGTCGAGGGGGAGACCACCTCGGTCATGGCCGCAGATGCCTTCTTTGGAACAGGGACAAGCCCTGCGCCTAGCGGCTAGGGAGATCGTCGAGACCCATGTGCACGGGGGGCGGCTCTAGCTCATTTTGCTCAGGCCAAATCTCGAATGCGCCACAGTTGCTGGCGTTTGCGTCCTGCCACCAGTGCCCGGAAACAAAATCTCCGTTCCATTGCCCTTGGTAGTGGACCATGGGCGCGGCTCCGCGCTCGACGACGTCGGTCCAACGATACTGCTTCGTCATTTCGACGAAACCGGTACGGTCATATGTCCCGCGAATCGTGAATTTCCCGGTGCGATCTTGGCCCTCGCCCTTCAGGTTTCCTTGGGCCACGCGCATGAGAATGTCCATCTCGCCCTTGCGAGCGGATTGGACCCAGAACCCGGCCCAAGGGCCGCTGCTTTGTTCTAATCGCGTGGTTTTCCCAGTCATTTCTTTTTAGATTCTACGTCAAATGAAACTGTTCCGTTCAAAGTGGGCCTAGGGACCTAGTATCTTTCTTGCTTCTGCAAGAACCTCCTCCAGCACGTCGAGATCGACTCCCGCTAATGACTTCATTGTGATGCAACTCTTTCCGATCTTCGCTTTCGGCAAACGGTCGGCGTATCGCTCGGCCACGGGGCCTTGGTCATCGAAAACGACCACGTAAAGGGCAATGCTGGCCTTGTTGTGACACACCGCGATTCGAAACCAATCGCCGCCTGCACCCGATGCATTCGAATATTGGTATTCGCCCCAACTGATCGGGCCGAACTTGGTGACCGGCTCCACGTCGGGAAAGTGCTTGGATACAAGATCAAAAAGCGCTTGGATCTCCGCCCGGCGAGGTTCCTCAACCAGCGCAATGTATTCGTGGGGTGTCTCTGCGCGAATCGTTCCTAGCATGTCAGAACAGTTCTCGAAGTCGGCCCGTGCTATCGCCGAAGTTCTCGGCGTCGACGCCGAGTCGTCCCATGATCGAGCAGAAGAGGTTCGTCATCGGTGTGCGATCTTGGTACACCCGGTGGAGGCCCTGTTTCAAGCCGCCTCCGTGCCCGGCGAGAAGAATGGGCAGGTCGTTGTGATTGTGCGCATCTCCATCGCTGATTCCGGCTCCGTACACCACGATCGAGTTGTCCAGCAGACTTCCGGTGAGATCGGGAGTTTCTGCCATCCGGCGCAAGATGTAGGCGGCCTGGGTGGCGTGGAAGAGATCGATTTGACGCTTCTTCTCCAGCTTTTCCGGGTCCTTTCCGTGGTGGGAAATCTCGTGGTGCCCGTCATTGATTCCAATGACCGGGTAGGGCCGATTGCTTCCTTCGTTAGCAAACATGAGCGAGGCTACTCTCGTTTGGTTCGTCTGGAGGGCAAGGATCATCATGTCGCCCATGAGACGAATGGCCTCTCCAAAATCGGCCGCTTGTCCCTTCGGGGGAGCAGTCCGTGCTGCCAATCCAGATTCGAACTTTTGAAGGCGGGTTTCGAGTTGGCGGACCGAGCTTAGGTATTGGTCCATCTTGTCTTTGTCCCGCCGGCCCAACTTTGTGTCGAGGGCTTTCAGGTCTTCCAATAGATAGTCCAGCACGCTGGACTTGGTCTCGTGCCGACGCTTCGCAGCCTCGACGGATTCACCTGAACCAAACAATCGCTCGAAAACCATACGAGGGTTCACTTCTCGGGGCACGGGAGTGTTTGCCGAGGACCAACTGATGGTGCTGCTGTAGGCACAGGAATATCCGCTGTCGCAATCGCCCGCTTGGGCCCCTCGCTCACACCCCAGTTCCAAACTGGCGAAGCGGCTCTCCTTTCCTATCTCTCGGGCGAGGAGTTGATCGATGCTAAGTCCAACGTGGATGTCGGTCCCGCTCGTCTTTCGCGGCTGACATCCAGTAAGCCAAGCCGCGCTCGAACGAGCGTGGTCTCCTGGTCCGTCTCCGTTCGCCTCGGCATGCTTTTGAGAGAG
This sequence comes from uncultured Chthonomonas sp., assembly GCA_964496145.1. Taxonomy (GTDB): domain Bacteria; phylum Armatimonadota; class Fimbriimonadia; order Fimbriimonadales; family Fimbriimonadaceae; genus UBA2391. The sequence continues at coordinate 10,566 of CAZBXR010000039.1, forward strand.
CCCCGTCACAATCGAAATGTGCGATTTCACATCCGCGAAAGGCTTCAGCACACTAGGAAGCTCACCCAAAGCGCCAGACGCGCTCGGGCGCCAGTGGGCCATCGACATCCCGTTCGGCACGAACATGAAGACGACTCGCGGCGGAACCGCCTTGGGGGTTTGGGCGAGAGCTGTCAGGGGAGCCATGGCCTCCAACATCGGGAGAGACATGACCGTGCCGAGGCCACGGAGCACGGTGCGACGAGAGAGCGGGGAGGAACTCATGGTTCTATATTTCCTTCGTACAGAAACTGTTTTGAGCTAAGAATGGCTTCGAGCAGAGCGGAGAATTTGTAGCCGGAATCTCGGCATCGTTCGGCGGCGGCTCGAATGGCTTTTCGGTCTTGCAGGGTCATCCCTCGCCCGAGGGCGTAGGTGTAGAGACGTTCGGCAAGAGCCTCGATGAACTCATCTTTGCGGTCCATTAGGGCCTTTTTGAGTGTGCCAGCTCCATCCAGCTTGGTCCCATCTGCAAGGGTTCCGGTGGGGTCCACCTTGAAGGCGCCGTCCTGAGTTCTCCACGCTCCGCTCGCGTCAAAGTTCTCAAGCGCAAACCCAATTCCATCCATCGTAGCGTGGCAGCTTGCGCATTCAGGGTTCTTACGGTGGGCCGCCAGGCGGTCTCGAATGCTCGCATTTCGGACAATCTCGACAGCATCGGAAAGGGTGCCCGCACCCGGAGGGGCTGGTGGGGGCGCGGCCCCTAGAATCACCTCAAGCACGTACTTGCCCCGCTTTACAGGGGATGTCCTCGTGGGGTTACTGGTGAGGGCGAGAATACTCGCCTGCGTGAGCAGACCCCCGCGCTGGGTTCCTTTTAAGTCGACAATCTGGAGCTTAGGGCCAGGCACGGGAGGCAGCTTATACAGCTGAGAGAGATCGTTATTGGCGTACGTCCAATCAGAATCCAGGAATTCCAGCAGACTCCGATCTTCGCGGAAGATACGGAGGGCGTAGGACTCCGTTTCTTTGATCATCGAATCGACGGTAGTGGCCCCGATCTGTGGGAAGGTGCCCTTGTGCGGAGCATGGGTCTCCAGTCGCCGAAGCTGGAGCCACTGTCCCACAAAGTTCGAGATAAAGCCTTTGAACTTCGGGTCTTGAATCATGCGGCGGGCTTCGGTGGTCACTCCGGTGGGAGAATCCAGGGTCCCGGTGCGAGCCGCGACGAAGAGTTTTTCGTCGGGGAGCGAACTCCAGAGGAAATAGCTGAGCCGTTGAGCCCGCTGGTATCCGCTCAAGCTCCGATCGGGGCTCGTCGAGCGCTCCGCCCGGAAAATGAACTCGGGACTTGCCAAAATCGAGGCGGTGATGACTCGTAGGGCTTGCCGGGGGCTCTTGCCTTCGGCCATGAGCGTGCGGCACCGGGTGACCCATCGATCCACCTCACCAGACTTGGGAGGCCGCCTCAAACCTCGTTCGAGCAGACTCGAGATGCTGGCGCGGATCACGGTCGGTTGAGCGGCGGGCGAATCGAGGTCCCCTCGAATCAGAGGCGACGGTGCGTTTGTGGTCGAACCGGGAAGCGGGCCATCGAGCTCGACGGAGGTCACCCATAGATTCCGGTCACGAAGATGCGGAGAGGGGTTGTTTGGCTCCCAGAAATCGTTGTCGAAGGAGATCTCGATGGAGGGCGAGCCGCCTGACAATCGGACCTGAAATTCAAAGGAGGATGGATTGCTTGGGTTGGTCTTTACATCCACCGTGGCGATCTTTCGACCTCCCACGAGAAGGGAGAGTTTGGCTGGGTCTGTCCCCGCTCGGTCTGCCCCGGCCTTGATCTTCAGGTTGTACTCGCCCGCAGGCAGCGGGGGAAGTGGAACCTTCGCCGTGGCGTTGGTGAAGAAGCAGACTGCGGAGCCAGAGGCATTTGTCCCCTGGGCCCCTGCCATCTCATCGCCGGTTCGCAAAACTGTTGTTCGCTCGATGGACGGGATCGCGAGTTCGGCAATTTTCACCGCCGCATCAAGATATTGCTCCATCAAAATGGGCGAGAGAGTGAGGACATCGCCGATGTTATCGAAACCGTAGCCAACATCGTCACTGGGGAATCCAGCCGCGAAGTTGCCCTCAACGCCCGTGAGGTCACGGATCGTGTTTTCATACTCGGCCTTTGTCAGACGCCGGAGCGTCGGCGCACGAAACGATCCGTCGGAGGAGGCGGAGTCATCAATCCATTTGATGAATTCCTTTCTTTCGGCTCGGTTTGGCGAGGGTTGCCCGGGAGGGGGCATGTGTCCATTCAGAATCGCTCGGCGGACCCTATCCCACGTTTCCAGGTTCTTCCGCACATCCTCGGCCTTCGGACTGGGGTCAAAGCTGATTCCGGCTTCTGGGTCGTCGCCAGAATGGCATCCGGAGCAAAAGTCGTCGGTCAGGGTGGGGGCGGGAGCCTTATTCTCGGCGGTCGTTCCGGGCAACAAGAGGCTTCCGCTCAACAATGCGAGGGAGGGGACCCACCAAATCGACTTGTGCCAAATGCGACCCGCCATAGTATGCTATGCCTATCATACAAGCAAAACGGGCAGAGAGGCCCGAGTTGTTGAATTTATGCCTGAACTTCCTGACATCGAGGTTTATTGCGAGGCCCTGCGAGAACGTGTCGTAGGGACTCGTCTAGACCGAGCGAAGATCCTCAATCCGTTTGTCTTGAGGACGGTAGATCCTCCCCTTTTGGCTCTGCATGGCCTTGAAATCCTAGGTGTCGAGCGCCTTGGGAAGAGAATCGTGCTCGGACTGGAAGGTGACCATTTTGTGGTGATCCATCTCATGATTTCGGGGCGACTCTTGTGGTCCGAAGAGGTTGGGGCAAGTGTCAAGACCGGAGGCAAGCTCTTTCTCGCGAGATTCGAGTTCGCGAGCGGAACCCTCATCCTCACCGAGGCGAGTACCAAGAAACGAGCGTCGGTTCATCTTGTTCGAGGGCGCGACGCCTCGAGCGCCATGAATCCAGGTGGGCTTGAGCCGCTCGAATGTTCAGAAGCCGAGTTCAGGGAGAGGCTGAGCGCGACGAATCGGACGCTGAAACGGGCTTTGACCTCTCCGCAAAACCTCTCCGGCGTCGGCAACGCGTACAGCGATGAGATTCTGCACGCAGCTCGTTTGAGCCCAGTTCGTCTCACGCAAGCCTTGAAAGACGAGGAATGGATGCGGCTCCACGCCGCGATGCAGAGCACCCTTCGTACTTGGTACTCGAAGTTGCAGAAGGAGCGAAAGGGGAAGTTTCCTGGCCGTGGCCAAGTGACGGCCTTCCGGCCCGACTTCGCGGCTCATGGGAAGTTTGGGCAACCTTGCCCGGTGTGCGGAATGCCCATTCAGAGGATTCAGTACGCCGAGAATGAGACGAACTACTGTGCTCGGTGTCAGAACGAGGATCGAGTTCTGGCGGACCGATCCTTGTCCCGGTTGCTGAAAGAGGATTGGCCGAAAACCCTTGAGGAGCTTGTGGGCGACTAGGGAGTCTTTTCGTACTCGGTCAGCCTTGCTCGAATCTCGCCAGCAGTTGCCTGGTCGATCATCTCGGTCAGCTTGTCCAGATATTGGATCGCCTTTCGCTGGTTCTTGAGCGCCGAGGGAAGGTCGCCGAGGCGGTAGTAAGCCATCGCAAGCGTGTCCAGTACCATGCACTTCGCGAAGTCATCCGGGGCGTTTTTCAGGGCGTCCGTGGCAAGAGCAAGGGCCAATTTGTCATCTGGCTTCTTGAGCGCTCCCCGATCTTCAGAAACGATGAACCAGGCACAAGAGTTGGTGATCACCCAGTTTTTGGCAAGATCGCTCTTCAGAATCGTTCGGGCGTACTCGTAGGCTTTTTCCTCTTCGTAATTCAACAGGAGGCCAAACTTCTCGGCTGCAAAGCGGCCTTCGAACTTTGGGTGATCCTTGATGAACTTCTCAATCAGATCCAGTCTTGCCTTGAGGTTTTCACCCGGCATGAGGTCGAAGTAAAGAGAGGAGATTTCGGCAAACGCAGTATCAAACTCCAAGTCCACGAATACGAGGCGCTTGTCCGCTCTCTTGCGCTCGGCCTTCACATCCCATTTGCCGCTGATCACAGAGTTGAGAACAACTTCTGCTCCAGAGGGGTGTCCTTGCCAAAGAAGAGTGCCCGTTCCATCGAGAATGAAAACGCTCGGGATTCCATTTGCTCCCGAGGCGTCGATCCAGGTGGTAGAGAGTTGGCCCTGGGCTTTCTCCACCGCCACCGGGTAGGTCATTTCCTCTTTGCGATTCGAAACGAAGTCTCGGACCGAAGAAACATAGTTCTTGGTGTCGGCATAGACCGCAACCGCCGCGAAATCGACTTGCTTTGCGTACTTCTCCGAAAGCTTTTGCATGACGGGAATGCTTTGTCGGCAAGGCCCGCACCAGGTTGCCCAGAACTCGATGAAATAGTATCGGTTGGGCTTAAAATCTTTGAGGACCTCTCCTTGAACCCATGTGACGTTCGGGAAGAGGGACGGGGCTTTGTCGCCCGGCAGAAAAGTAGGTTTGATGGCGGAGCCCAAAACCACGTTGGGTGGCTTCACCGGTTGCTGAGCCAAAGCCGCGCTTGCCAAACTGAGCGTGGCAATCACGAGGAATCCAACTTTCTGCATGAAATGGGTTCTAAACATGGTGCTTTCGCTCCGGGACATAACTTTACACGAAAAAAGAGGTCAAAAGAGTTCCCCTATTTAGGCCGAGTTTTGTCCGAGCCGGTTAGAATGGGTTCTTGTGAAAGCCATCCGCAAGAAAACCGCAGTGAGAAGCCTGAACAAACAGGCGAAGCGTACGTTCCGGTCTGAGGTATCGCTCGCCTTTTGGCTCCAGGACTGGGAAGACGGCTACAACGTGGGCGGTCTCTATCGCGTGGCCGACGCCTGTGGGGCGAATCTGATTTTGCTCACCGGTCGATCCCCGAAGCCGGGCGAGAACCCGATGATCGGGGTCACTAGCCTTGGGCACCATCGGCGCATCCGAACATTGACCCCCGCTTCGAACGACGAGGCCATCTCGATGCTCAAGGGGGAGGGCTGGTCTCTCGTGGGAGTCGAAGTGGCGGACGGAGCGTTGCCGCTCCGAGAATTCTCTTTTCCGCGCAAGACTTGTTTGGTGTTGGGCAACGAAGGGGCGGGAATCTATGACTCCGTGATGAAGCAAATGGATGCCTCGGTGTACATCCCTCAATTTGGAAAGGGAAGGAGCATGAACGTCGTGACCGCCGCCGCAGTGGTTGCCTTTCAGGCGGCCCTTGTCGATCCAGAACCCCAGGAATGAGATAAAGTAAGCGGCATGGCACACGGCATTCGCATTCAGCCTGGCGCAAAAGTTCGCTTTTCAGAGATCAACCCAGAATTCGATTCTGGTCTCTCGAAAGAAGAGGGGCTGGCGATCATCCAAGAAAAGGGGGCTCGTTTGGCCGAGCTTCAAGAACTCATGTTCGCCGCAGGAAAGCATTCGCTGCTTGTCGTCTTTCAGGGGCGTGATACGGCCGGAAAAGACGGTGCCATCAATCGTGTGCTTGAGTTCACAAATGTCCAGAGTTCGCGCGTAGTGGGCTTCAAGGTTCCTACGGAAGAGGAGCTCTCCCATGACTTCCTTTGGAGAGTTCATGCCAAAACTCCAGGCAAAGGGGGCATCACGCTCTTCAACCGGTCTCATTACGAAGACGTCTTGGTTGTTCGTGTCCATGAGATTGTGCCCGAGGCGGTCTGGCGACCCCGCTATGACCAAATCAATGCGTTCGAATCGTTGCTAACCTCGAATCAGACCATTTTGGTCAAACTTTGTTTGCAGATCTCCATGGAGGAGCAAGAGAAGAGGTTGCTCGAACGGGAGAACGACCCGCTCAAATCGTGGAAGCTCTCGGTGGGTGATTGGAAAGAGCGCGAGTTTTGGGACGACTACACGAAGGCATATGAAGAGGCCCTCGAGCGGTGCTCTAAGCCTGGTGCGGAATGGATTATTGTTCCAGCCAACAAGAAGTGGTACCGCGATGTTTGCGTGCTAGGCGCACTGGTCGATGCCCTGGAGCCCTTCAAAAAAGGGTGGCGAGAAGCTCTCGAAAAGCTTGGTGAGAAGCGGAAGGCGGAACTCGCCGAGTTCAGGGCCGCAGAAAAGCCCTCCTCATAAGCCCGGTGGGGGCGTGACGAGGAGGGCTCCCGTTCTTTATCAGGGGTCTTTTCGCGGGGCTGGAGACCCTTCGACTTGACCGCCGCTTGATTTCATGGACCGCATCATCATCTTGACGATGGGGTGCTGCTTCAGCTTTTCCGTGGCGGCACTAAGCTTGGCCGCTTGCTCCTTCGAGAGATTCGCAAATGCCACCTTCGGTTTCTTTGCGTCGAGTCGGTCATCGGTGAGCTTCTCCTCGATTCCCACGAGATTGCCGAGGTTCACCCTGAGCGTGATGACTTCGCGGTCACCGACGATCAGATTGTCCATCATCTTCGAGAAGTCTTGGCCCCCCATGGAATCTGGAGGAGCCACTTGGAAGAACATGTTCATGAGAGCAAGTTCGTTCGTGCCCATGTTGGGGAAGAAGTTGAACATGGGGACGTCGCCCGTGATCTTGAACACGTCATCCGCCTCGAATTGAAGCGTGATCGTTGCATCCGCTGGGATTCCCCAGGGCAGGGCCTCGGTGGGCTCTCCCACATAATCTTTCGGAGTGGCCCGCATCATCCCCATGCTAAACATCCCGAGCATCGAAGTCACAGGGTCGGCCGCCTTTAAGTCCTTTATCGGCTTCGTTCGATAGTCGGCCCCAAAGATGAGGGTTCGAAAAGCGTTGCTCTGAGCGGTCGTGAGGGATCGCATAGAGATAGGGGTCCCACGCCGCGCCGAGTCGCGCTGACCGCGCGACAGCGAGCCAAGGGCTCGCAACACGTCCCAATTCTGGCCGCCCATCATGGATTGGCCGAGCATGGATGGATTCGCGGCCATGAGATAGGGCGAAACGAATGGAGTGACGCGAAAATCCGGACTCGTGGCGGCGTACTCCGCCAACTCATCGAGAGAAGGGGTGGTCCCGACGGAGATCTGGCCAAGGAACTTCTTGAGGGCGCCACGGTGGACCCGTGTAGACCGAGCCTGCACCAGGGATTGTGGATACAGCGTCAACCAGTTTCCGGTTTGGTCTGCTGAGTAAGAATGAGTCGTCAGCAGCGAGTCGTAAAACTGCTGCGTGGTTTCCTTCCGAGTCTCCATGAAACTGAACATGGATGAGCCGATGGTTTGGTCGGAGAGATTGACCACCACGTTCCAGCCGGAATGCTTCGCAAGGGAGCGACAGGCATCTTGCACAGTAAACCCGAGCGGGTCATACGTTTCAGGGTCCAAGAGGAGCGGCTTCAGTTCGGGTGGGACCGTGAGTTGGGTTACATCTACCATGCCCCCGCCAGATCCAATGGCCAGCAACATCTTCGTCTCTTTCGATTGTTCGATGTCACCCGACTTGATGGGGAACTTGGCCTTGTATTCAGGGGGTTGTGCAAGCTCCTCCTCGCCGGTGACGGGTTCGCCGGAGGCTCCTTCATCTTGAACGGCCGTCCCTTCGGTGTCACCTTCATTCTTGGCGATTTCTTCGGTCGCAGGGATCGCCTCGGCCGCGGCCTCTGCGAAGTCCTCCATCATCTCCGTCAAGAAATTCTGCTCGCCGAGGGGCAGATTCTCGTTTTCGATCACGTTGCCTTTTTGATCCAGCACGAGAAGGTCCAACATGACACCGTTTCCGCCACCCCCAAAGAAGGAGAACATGGACATGGTGGGGCGAGACGCGATGAGCAGAACTTTGGAGGGGACATCTTTTTGAACCGAGCGCTTGATGTTCCACTGTCCGAAAGCGCTCATCATGGCTTCGACTTCCTCTTGGGTGGTGGAATCCGGCGAATCAGGATCATCCGGCCCGGCCTCACGGGCCATGCCGAATTGATTCTCATCGCTCTCCTGCATGGTCGCCATCTTGTTGTACTCAGTAAGAAACTCGTGGACGGTTTGGTTGGTCAGGGTCAGCCGTTGTTGCATCCTTGTTGGAGTGGTCGAATAGACGATCCGGTCTCCGGTTTGCATGGCCGCAAGAATTCCAGGGCTAAGTTGCTGAGCGCATTTCGCCAAAAGAAACCGTCCCGGCGAGCCTCGATATCCATCCAGCTCGAAATCTTCCTCGCCCTCGTTCTGATTTGCAGGGCGTTTCTTGGGGTCCGGCTGGGCATACCACGCTTTCAGCGTTTGTTCGACGTGACTCTGCAGAGACTTTCCTAGGAACTCCGCTCGCTTCTGCCTAGCCGCCGTTTCTCGTCGATTGAGTGTCGCAGGATCGTTGCTGAGAACCATCGACCCGTCAGGGAGTTTTCTCCACTTTCCCGCCGTCGCGTTCGCGATTTTCGACAGCAGGTCTTCGGTCTCCACATCCTTGACATCAATGTAGAGGATGTCTCGGCTGATCTCGGCATCGACCTTCAGAGTCATTCCTGTCTTTTCTGCAATCGTATCCACGATTCGATAGACCGGCCCCACCGGAAGTTGAAGGGTGATGGGGTCTGCCGCGGCAGAAAAGGGAAGACCAAGCGTTACCAGTAATGCGGGAAGCAGCAATCGATTCATGGTATTTTTCTCCAGTATACGAATCTTTTGGAGCCGGGCGATGCTCCATCCACAAAAAAGCCCCGACAGATTCAAACTCTGTCGGGGCTTTGGTCCTTTACCGCACTGCTATCAGCTTACGGTTCCGGCTTTCTCTCGCTTCTTCGGCGGGTTTGGATCCTTCTTGCGGAAGACCACTTCGCCCTCGACGAGTTCCGCGACAATCGCGTCGCCATCGACGAATCGTCCAAGAAGGAGTTCTTCGCTGAGCGGGTCTTCGATATAGCGTTGGACCGACCTTCGGAGCGGGCGTGCGCCGAGGTTTGGATCGTATCCGCGCTGAACCAGAAGGTCCTTGACCTCTTCGCTCAGCTCGATGGTGATGCCTCGTGCACTGGCGGCTTCGTTCACTCGCTTGAGATAAAGATCCGCAATGGTGAGGATCTCCTCTCGCTTCAAGTGGCCGAACACGATGACTTCATCGACACGGTTCAAGAACTCGGGTCGGAACAGCTTTCGCATTTCCTCCAACATCCGCTTCTTCATGCCTTCGTACACCTTCGGATCGTTTGGATCTTCTGATGTGTCGGCGAACCCGAGCTTCTTGTCGAGCTCGATGGGTCGGACTCCGACGTTGGAAGTCATGATGAGAATCGTGTTTCGGAAGTCGACTGTTCGACCTTGCGAATCGGTAAGGTGCCCATCTTCCATCACCTGCAAGAGGATGTTGAAGACATCGGGGTGAGCCTTTTCAATTTCGTCAAGAAGGACCACGCTGTATGGGTTTCGTCGAACCTGTTCTGTGAGCTGACCGCCCTCATCGTAGCCGACATATCCTGGAGGCGCGCCGACCAGCCGCGACACGGAGAATCGCTCCATGTACTCGCTCATGTCGATGCGAATCATGTTCGATTCCTTGTCAAACAGGTAGGAAGCGAGAGTCTTGGCAAGTTCGGTTTTTCCGACCCCGGTAGGCCCAAGGAAGATAAAGCTTCCCATCGGTCGCTTCGGGTCGCGCAGGCCGCTTCGGCTTCGTCGAATCGCTCGAGAAACCGCGCTTACGGCGTCGTGTTGGCCAATAATCCTTTCGTGTAGGTCGTCTTCCATTCGCAGAAGCTTGGCGCTTTCTGTTTCCTTGACCATGTTCACGGGGATGCCTGTCCAGCTTTGGACGATCATCGCAATTTCGTGCTCGTCAACGATCGCGTTAGGCTTAACTTCCGCCGCCCAGATCTCTTCTCGATCCGAGATGGAATTGTCCAGCTCATCGATTTCACCTTGAAGCTTGTCGATGGATTCCTGACTGTCTTCCTTTCGGCGCAGATGGTCCATTTCGCTTCGCATTTTGCTCAGCTTCACTCTATCTTGGCGGACATCAAGTGGCGGAAGGCTTTGTTGGAGCCTGACGCGGCTGGCCGCTTCGTCGATCAAGTCAATGGCCTTGTCTGGCAGGCTGCGGTCGGTGATGTAACGTTGCGAGAGCTGAACCGACGCGGCCAAAGCCTCGTCTGTGATCTCCACGTTGTGGTGGACCTCGTAGCGTTCTCGGAGACCCTTGAGAATGTCGACCGCTTCATCTTCGTTCGGTTCCCGAACCTTTACGGCTTGGAAACGTCGCTCAAGAGCGGCATCCTTCTCAATGTACTTTCGAAATTCTTCTTGCGTCGTGGCGCCCACGCATTGGAGTTCGCCCCGAGCCAAAGCCGGCTTCATGATGTTGCTGGCATCGATAGCGCCTTCGGCGGCCCCTGCACCCACCAAAGTGTGCAGCTCATCGATGAAGAGAATGACTTCGCCTTCGGCTCGTCGAACCTCTTCCATCACCTTTTTCATTCGCTCTTCGAATTCGCCTCGATACTTGGTTCCGGCCACGAGACCGGCAAGGTCAAGAGCGATGATTCGCTTGTCGCGAAGAAGGTCGGGGACATCGCCTTGCACGATCCGCAGAGCGAGTCCCTCGGCGATGGCGGTTTTTCCAACGCCTGGCTCACCGATGAGGCACGGATTGTTTTTCGTGCGTCGGCTGAGAATCTGCATGACGCGCTCGATCTCTTGCTGCCGACCCACAACGGGATCCAGTTTGCCTTCTCGGGCAAATTCGGTTAAGTCGCGGCCAAACTCATCGAGAGTTTGGGTCTTGGCATTTCCGCCCGAAGCAGTGGGTTGGCTCGACGAGCCTCCCCGGTTCGAACTTGGCCGAGTTTGATTCTCGGTGTCCTGAAGAGCCATGACCT